>NZ_ANOH01000274.1 GCF_000346505.1 Aporhodopirellula sallentina SM41 | reverse complement strand
CCGGACGCAAGCGTAGCGGAAGACCGGCGGAAAAAGCCGGTGGTGCTCGGTACAGTCAATTCATGACGCTGCGGGGCGGCATGTCAAAACTGATCAATGCGCTGCGAGATAGCCTCCCCGAGGACGCGATTCATTTAAACGCGGCGGTGTCTTCCATTCATCGGCGAGGCGATCGTTGGAGGATTCGCATGAAAGATCAGGCGATGAAGTCGATCAACGCAGACGCGGTGATTGTCGCCACGCCCGCCGGACACGCGTCCAACATACTCGCCCCTGTGGATGCGGCGATCTCGGACGGACTCGGTGAGATTCCGTATGCGAGCTGCGCGGTGGTGTCGTTGGCGTTCCGTAGGGATCAGATCAAACATCCACTCGGTTCGTTTGGGTTCGTTGTTCCGCAGATTGAAGATCACCTCATTTTGTCGTGCAGCTTTTCGAGCGAAAAGTATGAAGGACGTGCACCGGAGGGCACCATCTTGATGCGTGTCTTTATCGGAGGAGCTTGCCAGGGCGGATTGCTGCGATTGCCCGACAAAGAACTTTTGGAGCTAGCGCATTGGGAGATTGCTAAGTTGCTCGATGTAACGGGCGAACCCCTCGTGCAACACATCACGCGTCAGACCAACGCGATGCCTCAGTATCACGTCGGGCACCGAGACCGTGTTGAGCGTGTCGAGGCGCGATTGCAGGACTACCCGACGCTCGCTCTTGCCGGAAACGCTCTCAACGGCGTGGGAGTTCCCGGGTGTATCGATAGTGGCCAGGCGGCCGCCCGGCGAATCTTGGAAACGCTTGATGCAGACGTCGGGTCGGAGGAGGTCGGTGAGTTGAGCGTTTGCTAGTTCAATCTCGGCCCCGACCGCCACTAAAGAAATGAATTGCGTTAGGTTATGCTGGAAGAAATGTATGGACTAACGTTTTTCTTTTTCTAATCGAAATCCCCGATGAGTTACCCACGTGTTGCTAGCCTGAAAAATGGCGAGGCGTTCTGTCGTCACTTGGCCGATTCGAGCATTGATCTTCCGTTTGACGAAGAAGTGCAAACTGGGCCGCAGTCACCTCTCGGCCGTTCATTGCAGGTGCATGACCAATCGATCGGGAATCGCTTTTGCATTCTGCCCATGGAGGGATGGGACGGAACACCCGATGGGAAACCGACCGATTTAACGCGTCGCCGTTGGCAAAATTTTGGTCTCAGTGGTGCGAAGCTGATTTGGGGTGGAGAGGCGGTGGCGGTACGCCACGATGGGCGTGCCAACCCGAACCAGTTGTTGATGACCAAGGCGAACTGCGGGGAGATCGCATCGCTGCGTCAAGAGTTGGTCCAGACGCACGAAGAGCACTTTGGGAACAGCAATGATTTGATGGTCGGTTTGCAGTTAACGCACTCCGGTCGATATTCCCGTCCGAACGAAAAGAAACGCCCGGAACCGAGAACGGTTCAGCGTAACGTTGTGCTCGACCGTCGCGTGGGTGTCGAAGATGATACGGCAATCTTTACGGATGATGAACTAAAGCAACTGACCGATGACTTCATTGTTGCTGCTGTCGAAGCCGAACGTGCAGGATTTACCTTTGTCGATGTGAAGCACTGTCACGGCTACCTCGGTCATGAACTGTTGGCCGGCGTGGATCGTCCAGGTCGCTACGGCGGTAGCTTTGAGAATCGGACACGTTTTTTGAGCGATATCGTCGAGGGAATTCGTGGGGCAACGAACGGGTTGAACATCGGTGTTCGACTGAGCGTGTTTGACTTTGTTCCGTATTGTCCCGGCGAGGATCGTATTGGTGTTCCTGAACCGGGCAACGAACCACGTAAAACGTTTGGGGGGAATTCGACGGGCGATGGAATGGATTTGTCCGAGCCATCGCGGTTGCTCGAGTTGATGTACCGGATTGGCATTCGCATGGTTTGCACGACTGCCGGCAGTCCCTACTACAACCCCCATATCCAAAGGCCAGCGTTCTTCCCACCGAGTGACGGATACCAACCACCGGAAGATCCATTGGTCGGGGTCGCGCGACAAATCCTAGCGGTGGCGGAGTCGAAGAAACAGCATCCCGAGATGTTGTTCATCGGATCGGGATACACGTATCTGCAAGATTATCTCCCGAACGTCGCGCAGGCGGTGGTGGAGCGAGAGATGGCAGATTCCATCGGCTTGGGGCGAATGGTGCTCTCGTATCCTGATTTGCCTGCCGATGTAATTGCAGGGAACAATTGGCAGCGAAAGAAGGTCTGTCGCACGTTCAGTGATTGCACGACAGCGCCGCGGGAAGGGATTGTCAGCGGTTGCTATCCGTTGGACCCGTTCTACAAAGCACGCGAAGAGCGCGAGCTGCTGAAGGCGGTCAAAGCCAAGTTGCAGAAGTGACGGGTTGCAGGCGGCACGCTATCAATGCCCGCTGTCGAGATGGATGTCCACTTCTGTGATGGATGGCCCCTTTTGGCAGGTCGGTTCCTGCGAAAAGGGGCAGGCATTCTCTTTGCGGAGTTGCCTGAGCGAGAAAGGTCTCGCTGCTTAGGAGACCTTTGCCTTCGTGCGGGCTTCTCGGAGTCCGCGGCTGAGGATGTCACGCAGCATTGGCGAATAGTCCTCGTACTTGTTGCGGTCCGGAGCACCGTTGCTGAACTGGTAGATGGCGTCGCGAGGTTTCACACCGAGTGCGATCAGCGTGCTGCACACAGTCGCATAGTCGCCGTTGCGTACGACCATGCTCGGTCGGCCGGGGCCTACCGGGGCACGTGCGAAGACTTTACTGGCGACCGCGAGGAACTTCACCGGCGAGTCGAGCGTTTGAAGGGTTAGCAAGCGTCGTGCGAGTTGCACGCGAGGATCATCCGGGTCGTTGAGGTTTCTGGCCCCGATGATGTTGAGTCCTTCTTGCAGTTCGACGACTTCTTGGCGTTCGTCGGCGTGAATCGCGAAACCCGCTTTGGCGTCCGCGATGATGATGTTGCAGCCTTCGTAGCGGTTCTTCGCGAACTCAGTTTGAGCTTTTTCGAGTGCTCGACGCGACGAGGTGCATCGCAAGAGGTCCATCGCGAGTTGGCCGCGGGAACGTTGTCCAAAGAGAGGCGTTGCGGTTGCTCGGTTGGTTAAACCGACGAACAGACCGTTTTGATTTACCCCTAACCAAGTGCCACCGGCCTTTTGGTCAATCCCACAAAGAACACGAGGTTTACCCGATTGAATCGACGGAGTTTGACTCGGTCGATCGACGTACTCCTCGCGGTTGGCCGCGACAAGAATGGGACTTTCGGGGACCAAACGATACTGAACAGCTAGCAAGCACATCAGGGAGACATCCAACTTTCAAAGATCAGTGATTTCCAGTCTCACGCACGCAATCACTCTCACCCAAAAGGCTGAAATGGCGGTGTACGAGCCCGGTGGACTCATGATCAGGATGTCGCCGATAAGACGGCAAAAATCACCGAAAAAAACACCGCTCACGTCGAGCCCCCCGAAGGAGAGCCTGGTGTGATTGACGTGAGTCACAATGTAGCTACGCGAGAATCACGACTACACCCCCTGGCGGGGGGTTTGTTGATGTTTTATTGCCAGAAATGGCGAAGTTTGTCGTTTGGGGGCACCGATTGGATCGTTCGGATAGCCGCTAGGAGAGTCTAGATGGTGGAGATCTCCCCCCCACACCCCCCCAGGGTTTCGCCGCGACCGGCTTGGGCGCCTCGGGATGGTTCGCCAACAAGGGGGCGAAATGACCGTTGATCATTCGCGTGAGTTGTTTCGGGCTAAACGGTTTTCCCATCACCGCCAGGAGCCCGAATTCCTCCTGGAGTTGCCCGCAGTCGAGTTCGAATCCTTTGGCCGTGCAAAGAACGGCGGTCGAAACGAGCGAATTGCCTTCGCTAGCGGCGGTTCGAATCCGATGCAGCAGTTCGATACCGCTGCACTGCGGCATTTGGTGGTCGGTCACCAACAGGTCCACATCGCCTTCCTGGAGCCGTTGCCACGCCTGTTCACCGTCCGGTGCGGTGAGGACACGATATCCCTCCTGGTCCAGCGTGAAGTGCATCAGACGCCGGAAAACAGGGTCGTCCTCGGCGATCAGGATCGTAGGCGGGTTCGGATGAAGCATTGATTTCTCGCTCAAAAAGGAATCGCACCAAAAAGGCGCGGGGCGGCGATCGCGGTGATCACGCCCACCATCACGACCGCGACCACAATTTCGGTCACCATCGTTCCGTCTGGGAAGCGATCTTTGTGATTGCCGTTTCGGCTGGATGAGACAGAAGCCATAAAAATGCCCGCTAGCTACTGCGATGAGTTGTTTTTGAAGGGATGGATCGAACGAGGTTCGCCCACAGAAATCTACATCACAAATGAACGCGCATACTGAGCGTAACGCCAAACGCCTGCCATCGATTTCGCTCTTGTTGGCCCCTCGTGGCCGGAGAGATGGCATGACCGGCGTGATCGGTAGGATGCGGATGATTGCCTTGACGCTTACTTTGCGACGTTTCTATACTCCCGCACCTCAAATGGCGTCATTTGCGCGCCGGTTTAACGGAATTTTTCTCTAACGGCTTTGGACCGACCACCCATGAACAGCGAGCGACGCCATGAACTCCAGGAGAACGAGCTAGCCCACGCCCTCGACAAGATCAACAAGAGGATCGATCCGTATTCCAAACCGATCGCGGCTGCCGTTGCCGCTGGGTTCATCGGTTTGCTCGGTTGGGGGTTCTACTCGAGCACTCAGACCGAAAAACGCAGCGATGCGACCTACCAACTGATTGAAGGCTCCATCCGGGGTGACAGCGAGATCTTGGCTGCCGTTGCGGCGAGTTACCCGAACACGCCCATGGCTGCGTGGTCACGCCTTTACCAGGGCAGCCAGAAGATGGGTGCGGGGATGAACGCCCTGTTCACGAGTCGCGATGAAGCGGAAGAGCTGCTCGATGAAGCCAGTTCGGCGTACAACGAAGCAATTTCGCTCAGCAATGAGCCTGTGATTCAGTCGCGAGCCCATTTCGGGTTGGCTCGAATTGCCGAAGCGCTGGGCAACACGGACGACGCGATCTCCAACTACGAAGCCGTGATGGCCGCGAGCGAATCGGACGCGATGGTGGAAGAGGCTCAAAACCGGATCGAAATTTTGTCCAAACCGGCCTCGAAAGAGTTTTTGGCGTGGTTCGGTGAACAGGATTTCTCGCCAGCGGATCCGAGTTTGCCACCGTCGTTGCCGTCGGACCAAATGCTGCCCGACTTGCCCGATCTCGACTTCCCTGAGATCGAAACCGACGCATCGGAAGACGAAACTTCCGAATCAGAAATGAGTGAAGAAGAGCCCGCTCAGGAAACCGAAGAAGATGCGACGGTTGAAGATGAGACCGAAACAGAGTCCTCATCAGAAGAACCCACGGCAGAGGCGAGCGAAGAGCCCGCGATGGAGTCCAGCGAAGAAACCGTGACGGAGTCGAGCGAAGAAGCCGCTCAGACGCCCGAGGCCGACGTTACCGAGGAAAGCGATGCGGGCGAAGGCTCCGCAGCGTCGAATTCTTGAACGCATCGTCTGAGAATGAAAATGCTCCGCGGCATGGTCAGTTGCCGAGCAATCCGATCGAAGAAAACGGTGAGGCGATACGTTCTTTCACCGTGCCGGAGACCGCAGACGGTCTTCGGATCGATCTTTTTCTGACGCAGGTTTGTGACGGATACAGCCGATCGCAAATCCGCGCCGCGGTGCAGAATGACGCCGCCGAGATCGACGGACGCATTGTCCGGCCGAGTTTCAAAGTGCGATCCGGGCAGAACGTTCGCTTTCGGCTTCCTGTTCCGGCGAGTGACGATACCGTCCCGGAGAACATCCCGCTGGATATTCTCTACGAAGACGATGGCATGGTCGTCATCAATAAACCGGCGGGCATGGTCGTTCATCCGGCTCGCGGTAACTGGACCGGGACGTTGACCAGTGCGTTGGCTTTTCGGTTTCAGTCTCTATCGGATGTCGGTGGTCCGACTCGACCTGGGATCGTCCACCGCCTCGACCGCGACACTAGCGGCGTGATCGTGGTGGCGAAGAACAACGCCGTGCATCTGCACCTGTCGGCTCAGTGGCACGACCGTTTAGTGCAGAAAACCTACTTGGCGTTGACCGCCGGACGGCTCGATCGTGACCGAGACTGGGTTCGTGCGCCGATCGGCCGACACCCGTATCAGCGTGATAAGCAAGCGATTCGTGAAAACCACGAGTCGAGCAAACCCGCCTCGACGTTCTACGAGGTGATCAGTCGGCACGGACGCGTGACTCAGGTGAAGGTGTCACCAAAAACCGGCCGGACGCACCAAATCCGTGTCCATATGGCACACATTGGTTGCCCGATTCTGTGTGACCGGCTCTATGCGGGGCATGCCGTGTTGACGCGTGCCGGGTTGGCGAAGGCGGCGGGTGGAACCGGTTTGGCGTCGCAAGGGGATCGAACCGGCCAACAGGGAGGTGATCCGGACGAGGTTATTTTGGATCGGCAGGCACTGCACGCCTATCAGTTGACGCTCGTGAATCCGCAAACTCAGAAGGAAATGACGTTTACTGCACCCTTACCGGAGGATATGGGAAGAGTGATCAATTTGCTCACGTGAACGTTGGTTCGTCTTCACCGCTAGGTGTGACTATACTGCACAAATCCTGCGGGACATGTTTGCGGGTTTCATTCCACGACGACGCGTCTAGTTGTTGCATTTGTCCCCAGGATCCGCAGCCCCACATGCTCCTGTGCAGGTCAGTGGGCTGCGTACCAATCACGGTGTCAGGGAAGCCGCCACAATCGGCCCATTAGCCATGCCAGCGACTACGCGTTACGAACCCACTCCGACGATCACCTATCTCGGTGCTCAGTCTCAGACGAGCGATCCGAAGCTCGTCAGTCGGTATGACGAACTGACTCGCGACCGAAAGGTTTCGTGGACCGGCCACTATCGGCTGCTGCGAATGCTCGGCCGTGGCGGTCAGGGCGAGGTGTATTTGACGGAGTATCGGGGCACGGACAGTTTCACCGTTCCGGTCGCGATGAAGATCTTCTCGCCGGAACGTTTCAAGGACGCTCGCGCCTACGACGAGGCGATGCACCGGGTGGCGTCGATTGCTGCCCGCGTCGCGATGATCCAGCATGACAATTTGCTCGATGTGCAGAACTTCTTCGAGCGGGATCGCATCCGTGTGATGTTGATGGAGTGGATCGACGGCTACGATTTGCGTCAGTTAGTGATGCCGCAGTGCCTCGAACTGCTGCGTGATTACGTTCATCCGAAACGATGGCGTTACATCAATGACGTGATCATGACTGAGGGCGTCGAGCAGTCGCGTTTCAAGGCGGGCGTTGCAGTGGCGATCGTTCGTGAGTGTCTCGCCGCGTTGGCTGCGCTGCATCGCGAGGGCATTGTTCACGGTGATGTGAAGCCCGCAAACATCATGCTCAAACGCAGTGGTCATGCAAAGCTGATCGACATGGGGTCGTCGATCGACTATCGCAATCCGCCGAGCGATCGGGAGTGCACGCCGATCTACGCGGCGCCGGAGGTGTTGGAGAACCGACCGGCGACTCCGCGGAGCGACCTCGCCAGTCTCGGGTATGTGCTCATCGAATTGCTCGCCGGTGTGAACCCATGCTCGGGTTTGACGAGTTTGGCTGACTTCCTGAAGGCGAAGTGGGAGCTGCCCAAGAACCTCGAACGGATTTTGCCCGAAGAGGTGCTGAGGAATCAATTATTGATGAACTTTCTTCGCGGTTTGATCGCTCCCGACCCGACGCGACGATTTATCAGTGCCGAAGAGGCCGAACATGTGGAACAAGGCGGAGCGGCGGCGTTCCATCGTCAGTTAACTCTCAGTAACATGTCGACCGAGTACGACAATGACATTCGTCATTGGCTCGAAGAGCTACGACATCTTGAGAACGACTGAATTCCATGGATAACGAACACCTGCACGTCGCCGTCGAAGCTGCCCGTGCGGGGGCACGCGAGTTGATGGCCCGCTACGAAAACCGAGTGGTGAGCGAGAAGGGGCCGAAAGACTTGGTGACCGATGCCGACCTGGCCGCCCAGGCAGCGATCCGCGAGATTCTCGAGTCGAAATATCCCGACTACGCGTTCGTTGGTGAGGAAGAGGGCGAGACCGAACCGCTCGAGTCGGTTCGTCAGGGCGCTGATGATGCTCCGCCGTGCTGGGTTGTTGATCCTCTCGATGGCACGGTGAACTACGTGCATCGGTTGCAAAGTTTTGCCGTTTCGATCGCGCTCTATGCGAAAGGCAAAATGCGTCTCGGTGTGATTTTCGATCCGACGCGTGATGAATGGTTCACGGCGATCGATGGTCAGGGGGCAAAGTGCAACGACCGGCCGATGAAAGCGAGTGAGGCGGAAGATCTCAGTGAGAGCCTTGTCGCGTGCAGCTTCCGTGCGGGGGTAACATCTGACTCGCCGGAAGTCGGTCGATTCGTGCGAGTGTTGGAACGATGCCGTTCGTTGAGGCGTCTTGGGTCGTGTGCTCTGAACATGTGTTACGTGGCCGACGGTCGCTTGGACGCATATTGGGCCACTAATGTGGCCGCATGGGATTCGGCTGCGGGAACGGTGATTGCCCGCGAGGCGGGGGCTGTCTTGACTGGCTATGATGGCGATGAATTTGACGACTGGTTGCCCAAATTCTGTGTCGCCGCAACGCCCGCACTCCACGCCGAGTTGATTGAACAATTAACCGCGTAGCAAGGGTTTCGCGTCGACATCCCACCTCCCGCCTTTTTGTCGACATGAGCCTACCTGATGAAAAAAATGCTACTGTTTTGCGGTCTGATCTGCACGTTCGCCACCGGAACGGCGAACGCCCTCGACGTTCCTGATGAGGCAATCAACTATCAACAGATGGCGTTTTATCCCGCTCGTTGGACGCAGCAAGAGGTTTCGGGCGAATTGTATCCTTGGAAGGGGACAGAGGTTGTTCTCCTGACGACCGAGAAGGAACTCGCGGCCGATACGATGAAAGTGTTCTTGGGGCATCTCGATCGAGGTTGGGCTTACTACCACAAGATCACCGGTCGCACACCGAGACCTTATAAAACGCATGAGGGCAAACCGACGATCGCGGCGGTGCCGAACGCTTCTTTAACCTGTGGATTGGGTTGCGGCATGGTTGGCGCCACGGGCATTGAGGTCGGCAAGTTTCCTTCGGATTGGAAAGAGGTTCGGCAAAACGCTCAGGCGATGCCGCACTATTACTTCTACGAAATGGGACGGAATTACTACGTCTTCGGCAGGAAGCACGATTGTTTTGTAACCGGCTACGCGGTTTTCATGCGTTACTGCTGCATGGATGAGTTGAAGTTGATCGACAACGATGTGCGGACACGTCAGGCGATCGAGAACGCGATCGATGCCTATGCCAAATCCGATCTCGATTTCATTACAGCGATGACGCATTCGGGTTCGTTGAGTGAAAAGCAACAGCGGATTCGATCCTATCGCGGCCCATGTGATCAACCGGTGATGTACGCATCGACGATGTTGCGACTCCGCCGAGACTATGGTGGCGACGAGTTCGTACAGCGGTTTTATCACACGCTACACGAGATGCCTGCGTACGGCGAAAACGAACCCGGTCAGAAACCTGACAACGCCAAACGCCAATCGGTGATATGGTTGTTGACGGCCTGCCGAGCCGCAAAGCAAGATCTGTCACCGCTATTCGTCGACCAGTGGCGATTGCCGCTCAGCGACGAGGCACGAGAGTTGATTCAACAGACCGATTGGGCGGATGAATCGGGCGACGATTCCGACCTCGCCCGCCGTGTTCTAACGGCGACAGGTCTGTAGCACACATCGATTGTGACAATCGCTCGCGGCTTACTATCCGCGTTGCCAAATCTCGCCGATACCGTTGACGGCTCGATCGCCTCGGCTGACGAGCCACGTGTTTGTGGAGTCGGCGAGGTTGCTGTCTGGTAAGCTGTTCGCCAAGTCGCTGCGGTGGAAAAAGAGGTGTTGAAAAGGAGTTTTCATCTCAACCGCAGCGGTGAAGCGGTTTGCCGTGAGTTGCACCGGAGTGCCCAGCACTACGGTGCCACGTCGCATTGCGTAGGCGAGGTGTCGACCGACCGTGCCACCAACGATAACCGTTCCGGCGACCTGCCATGCGGCGAGTGAGTCACCCGCGTTTCCCGCAATTCGGATCTCGCCTCGTCGCATACGATGGCCAGCAAAATCGCCCACACTGCCCTGGACCGTGAGTAAGCCGCCGTTCATGCCAATGCTACGCGTTCCCGTTGGGCCACCGAGATGATCTCCCGCGTTTCCATCGACGGTAATCGTTCCTCCGGTCATGCAGTCGCCACAGTAGTTGCCAATGTCTCCGGCAACGTGAATCGCACCTTCGCGGTGTTGATGGCCGAGATGATGAACCCCACGGCAGTCTCCTCGTAGGTTCAATCTCGGGACGGCACTTTCACTCGATCGGCTTTCGACCTGAAACAACTCCCCGAGTTCAACGTTGCGGCATGAAGGTAGGCGGACCTTTGCGATCTCGGTCTCGGAGAGAGGCAGCAATTGATCAAGCCGCAGACTGGATACGTCGATGGGCTCTTCGCATGTTTGGTTTCGAGTGAGAGTGATCGTTTTCATCATGAACGCTCCGCCATGATTTGTTCGAGATGAAAGTGATGGCGTCCGAGTTTGCCTCCGTAGTTGCCTGCAGTGATGCCGACCAAGCCGTCTGTGCCAACGCTTTCACACGCCGCAGTAATGCCGCCATGAATTGCGTTGGAGATGGAGGAGAAGTCAACGCCATCGAGAACCACTTCCAATACCGCCTTGGTGTCCGTCGACAACTGAGTTTCGGTGAGCGTTCGGAGATTAGGGCAGAATGCTTCGTTGGTGGATGCGAACAAGGCGGCGTATTTCGAGCCGACTTTGGATCCGCTTCGCGTCACGCCTCCGGGGAAGGGCGTGATGACGCCGGGTAATTTCTTGATCGCATCAATCGCGGCACGGCAAGCGAGTGTGACCGATTGCATCGATCGACCGAGAAGGATGAAGTTGCCCCCACCAATCGCCTCGGTCCGACCCACGTCATGTTGGCAAACAAACTCACCATCCATGACAGGAACACGCCAGTAACGGATCGTTTCTTGCGTCCCGTCGGGCCGGGTATGCGGGATTTGTTTGCTGATTTGGTATCCGTCTCCGAAGTAACGAAGTGCTTTTCCGAGAGGGACTCGGTTGGGGTAAACTTTCCGATCGCCGGGTAATCCCGCATAGAGCGCCGTGGTTGGGCACGTCAAAATGCACTGCCCGGCACGCCGCGGAATTTGTTTCTCGAGTTCCTTTCCTGAGACAGCGAACGCGAGGATGGCGACGCCCGGTCGTCCGTCGGGCGTTTCCTCCGGACTGAGTTCTTGTTCGACGGCGGTTTCGATGCCGCAGGCAATAACACTCGTGCCGAACCCCGTCATCGCAGCGGCGGCATGGTCGCACCACTCGCGGTCGGCGGCCGTGACGATGATGCGGGTCATCTTCATATCAAACGCCTCGGCAAAGGTCGCCTGGATCGGCACACCGGCAACGCGTAGCGTTGATTGCTCGGACCAGTGAACACGTTCGCCGGAAGATCCTTTGCCTGGCATATTTTGGGTCATGGTGAGCCCTCGCCTGATGGTGTCCGCATGCCAGTGGGATGCAGTCGGCTGCCGAGCACGGTTTCCATTTCTTCCTCAGTGATCCACAGCCGGTCCATCGCGATCGTTCCGTTTTCGCTGTATCGAGATCGAAATTGAGCGACCTCTTTGCGGTCGAAGTCGAAACCGTGTTGATGCAAGTCAGCGGTCAAGGTGCGGTCTGACGACGTGTTGTCGTTGCTGTTGTAACTGTCACCTTTTTCGCGAATCAGTTTACCCGATTTGAAAACCATCTCCGGGGTGCGACACATTTGTTCGATCTGATCCTGGGTTCGATAGACCACCACGTCTGCAATACGACCGGGGGCTAATGAGCCACGGTCATGCAGGCCGAGGATCTTTGCCGGGGCCGCGCGAGTCATCGTCGCGATGTCGTTGAGCGTGTACTGCCTGTCGATGCCTTTCAGAGAACTCGATGCAGCTGCATCTGCGTCAATTTCGGAAAGTGCCGTGTCCCGGAGCGTGCGATCTGAAAGCAGTGCGAGCAGATGCGGGTAGGCGGTAAACGGACCGCCGTTGGGATGATCGGTCGTGAGAAACACCCGCGCCGGATCATTCACCGTCAGGAACAACTCGAGGCCGATCGCCCACTGCAGTGAATGAACAAATTGGCGACGACGATAGCGAAACGGAACGACTCCACAGCCCGCTTCGCATTCAATGTCCACCAACACTGACTTGCGTGGCGAAGCGTGTTTGATGTTGTCGTATTGGTGCATCGCGTCGGCGCTGATCGTCACCGTTTGACCAAACTGAATTTGGCCGACGTCGATGGTGACGTTTGGATGCTTTTGCATCGCTTCGACGAGTTGGGATGACGCAGAGGAGAACTTGAACGGACCCTCGGTTCCGTAGCAATGAAATTGAGCGTGCGTTAGATGGATCGGATACCCGTCGGCGGCTTCAATTGTGGCGAGCGTCGAGGCGATGTTTCCGGGCACCCCGAGATTGCTGCAGTGAACGTGCAGCGGGTGGACGAGTCCGATTTCGTGAACCGCACGAGAAAGAACGCGGATGATTTGTCCCGGTGTTACGCCTGTTTTAGGATGCGGCGTGTCGACATCGAAGGAACGTTGATTGAACTTGAACGCGTTGATGCCTCCCGGATTGACGACTTTTACCGCGAGGCAGCGAGTGGCCGTTACCATCCAGGCGACGTACGCATTGATGATCGGCTGTTCGGCTTTCTCGGCGATGAGCTGCAAGAGAACGTCGTCGTTTCCCAGCAAACAATAGCCACCGGTATCGAGGCCCCGCACGTCGGCCATCTCTGCGTGTGCCGATCGAGCGTTGCATGGGATTACCGCCGGCTCGAGACACGTGGTGTAACCCATGTCGAGATAGCGAGACGCGGTCACGGAGGCGGCCGGGAGAAACTCGGAAGACGCCGGCGATGTCTCCCCTCGGGGAATCGCTTCACGCCATGGCGGCATTTGATCCTGAAGAAGCATGCGGGCGAGCGAGACTTTCCCGCCGCCGATGTGAGTGTGTAGATCAATGCCGCCGGCCATCGTAACGCAACCGGTCGCATCGATATCTACGTCCGGCGTTGTCGTTTCCTTCGGCGGTTCGACGATAGTGTCGTCCCGAAACCAAAGATCGGAAACGCCGCCCGGTTGATTCGCATCCCGTGGCAACTCGGGATCGATCAAACGACTGCCGCGAATACGAGTCAGCATGAGACGAGGAGTTTGTGTGAGCGGAGGCGAGAGCAGGAGGCCGAAGAAATGCAATTATCACACAATCTTCGCCGGTTCAGTAGACCACCGGTTGGAGTTGCCGCGATCTGCGTCCGAACCCCCGGGTGAGTCATTTTCGGGGTGAGTTTCACTGATTAGGGTATGGGCCTGATTCATTGCGGCAAGAACGCATTTTTTCAACTCATCTTTTCATCGCAGCTTTTATGAGCAAATTAATCATCAGTGTCAGTGGTTTGCGTGGGATTGTCGGCGAAACGTTGACGCCGGAAGTCGCATGCCGATTCGTCGCCAGCTACTCCGCCGCGCTCCCTCCCGGGCCAATTGTGGTGGGACGCGATGGACGAACGACGGGGCCGATGCTTGCCGGAGCCATCATGTCGGCATTGAATGCCTGCGGACGGGACGTGATCGACGCAGGTGTTGCGGCTACACCGACGATCGGTGTTTTGGTTCGGGAGCGATCGGCGGCCGGTGCGGTGCAGATCTCCGCGAGTCACAACCCGCCTCCATACAACGGCATCAAACTCTTTGGTTCGAGCGGACGCGTGCTCGATGCCGAGTCGGGTGCCAAGATCCGCGACGGATACTTTGAGGGGCAGGCCGCATGGTGTGCTTATGACAAGATCGGAGAAACGACGGCTGACTCGGATCCGCATGCCGCTCACCTCGACAAAGTGCTCGCGACGATTGATGTCGACCTTGTTCGCGGGAAAGCGTTTTCGGTTTTGATCGACAGCAATCATGGTGCCGGCGGTTTGCTCGGCAAACGTTTGCTCGAGGTACTCGGCTGCGATGTCGAGGCGGTCGGTGCTGAGCCGACTGGATTGTTTGCACACGTCCCTGAACCGACTGCCGAGAACCTGACCGGTATCGCCTCGCGCGTCGCCGACGGTTCCTGCGCGGTCGGATTCTGCCAAGACCCGGACGCGGACAGGTTGGCTTTGATTGACGAAATGGGACGTTACATCGGTGAAGAGGCCACGCTAGCTCTCTGTGTTACACGAGCCATGATGGTCGGCCGCACCGGTGGTCCGATTGTCATTAACGGAGCGACGAGTTCGATGAGCGCCATGGTTGCGAAACAACACGGCGTCGAAACTCTTCGCAGTGCGGTCGGCGAAGCAAACGTTGCCGACATGATGATCGCCAACGAGGCCGCCTACGGTGGCGAAGGAAATGGCGGCCCGATTGATCCGGATGTTGGGTATGTTCGTGACAGCTTTGTCGGAATGGCTCAGGTTCTCGACCTCATGGCTCGAACCGGAAAGCCACTCAGCCAGCTCGCCGATGAATTGCCGAAGATGGCGATTCACAAAGACAAGGCAGAGATCGACGTCGAGGAACTGCCCGCCATTTTCAAAAGGTTGCAAGAACATTTTCATGACGCGGACGCGCAAACAGGCGACGGTCTACGGCTGCAGTGGGGCGACAGTTGGCTGTTGGTCCGAGGAAGCAACACCGAGCCGATCGTACGAATGATCGCAGAAGCCGAAACGCAAGCGAAGGCAAAGAGCCTTTGCGATGCGGCGGCAGGATTGCTCAACGCCTGAGTCGAATTTGAATTTGCCGAACGCGAGGTCATGATCGACTGAATTCGATGTGACGACTCGCGTGTTTCTTACTTAGTTCGGTTGGCTCTGTTTTGGGCCGTAGTTTGGCGAGTCGACGGTGTAGCGATCGCCCCGAGGTGGGTGATCGGGCGCGGCTGAGGCGTCGAAGCTTCGTTCCGATTCGTACCCGTTCTTGGCACCAAAACCGGACGTGTGCACTTGGAACTTTCCGGCGTATCGGCGACGCAGGTAGCCGCCAACGATCTGGCGACCCAGCGGTGTTAAGAGTGTGAAGCCGAGAGCGTCGGTAATCAGGCCAGGCGTCAGCAGCAGCGCAGCCGCAAATGCGATCATCATGCCGTCCTGAATCTCACGGCCCGGCATTCGGCCTTGAGCGAGTGCACCACGGAACCTAGCGATCGCGGCCAAGCCTTCGCGGCGGGCCAACACGGAACCGATAATTCCGGTGACGACAACGATGGTCAGCGTGGTTAACCAACTCGTCGCGTCGGCCATGCGTAAGAGCAAGACCAGCTCAACGAAGGGGATAAGGATGAACGCAGCAAATAAACGAATCAACATTTTGGTTTCACTGTCATATGCAATCGACTGCCACGTTGGCAACGAAAGAACTGAAACGTGGCGTTTATTTCAAGGGATGCGAATGCCGTTCCGAAGCTCGTTGGCGAACTGAAATCCGCGCGGCGGAGAGGCATCTTCAATCTGACAGAGCAAACGACAGTGGAAGCAATCCGCGGATGCTTTCGAGAGCGTTGTTGGTTCCGGTAGAGATTCAAACCTTCGTCGCATCACCGCGATGACGAAAGGGAATTCGGAACAAAAGAGAACCGCCATGTATTCGGGAAAATCCCGCTACTGAGCCGGCGAAGGTGCGGTAGCGGGATTCATCGAGAAGTCGACCGCACCGTTTTAGAAGAGAACTTAGCGGCTGCGACGTTGCGTCGACGATTTTGTCGCGAATCGACTCAAGCGGTCTTCCATCGCGAGGAGGTCTTTTTCAATCCATCCACCGAAATCGGCGGCGGAGACATCGTCGTCGAATCGAATCAACAGCGATTGCCAGTCAACGGAAACGACCGCTTCCCGATAGCAGTCGTTCCCCCCAGAGGGTGGTGTCGAGTTAGAGGAGATAGCCATGATGAACTCCCAAGATAAAAGCGTGGTGGACACTAGTAAGATGCAGCGACCTGCAAGAAAGTTCGGCAAATTCGGTGCCACGAGGCCAGTCTGATCGTTCGAACAGTGTGGTTTCTAATCAGTACATGTCCGATTTCGCAGAAATCACGACGGATGACAAGCCGTTTTCGCTGAACAATCCCCGCAAAAAGCCGCGTCAAATGGTCCTCGGAAGGAATCCTTAGATTTTTCGCGCCAGGTTGCCAAGAAACCTCCGCCTAGAACGAAGAACAGATAGATGAACCACCTGCCACTGCCATTTTGTGGGCAATAACGCTGTCCATACAGGCAGCGGGTGAGAGACTCACGACACTTCAAAATTGGGGAAACCAACATGTTACGCAAACTTTTCTTAGCCGGAACAACCTTCGCTTTGTTGTCAGGTATTACACTCGCCACGCCCATCGGATCGTATGTTCGGTGTGGTTGGAACTACATGACCGACTCAGCGAGCGACGCGGTGCCTTTGGAATGGGAACTCAAACGGGCGCGGCAAATGATTGCTGACCTGCAGCCTGAGATTCAAAACAACGCTCGACGAATCGCTAAAGAAAAAATCGAGGTCGTGCGTCTGGAGAAACAACTCGCCGAAACGGACACTCGTTTGGCAAAAGCTCAAAGCGAAATCGAACGTCTGAGCGACGATCTTCGTGACGACAGTCGGACCTATAGCTATGGTGGAAAGACCTACACTTCGGTTCAAGTGAAGTCGGATTTGAGTAACCGTTTCAAACGATTCAAGACGCGACAACAAACCTCGGACAAGTTGCAGAAGATGTTGTCGGCACGTCAGGCTTCGTTGCGTGCGGCTAGCGAGCGGATGGACGCGATGCTCGACGCCCGACGTCAACTCGAGGTCGAAGTCGAGAACCTGCAGGCACGCCTCGGCGCATTGCGAGTTGCTCAGACCAGCAGCCAGTTGAACCTGGACGACAGTGCTTTGTCGCGTTCGCGAGAACTGCTCGATGAAATCGCAATGCGGATTGATGTCGAAGAGGAAACAATGAATGTTGACGTTGAGTACTTTGGCGAGATCGATCTCGAAGAACCATCGGACGAGAACCTTCTCGAAGATATTTCCGCATACATGGATGGGCTCAACGGAGCTGGCTCGAACGCGTTGGTTTCGATCGATCTGAGCGAAGACTCTTCGCTGTGATCGGTTTTTGGGTCCGGTATCCGACCGCCCGCGGGCGAATCGGTGTTACCGAGACCCGAAACGGCAGCGGCCGTTTCAATCAGTAGCGGCTTCCTTCTCCGGTGAGTTTGACTTCAGCAGCAGAATCATGAACTTCACGCATTCCCCTAACGAAACCGTCTTGGACCGTTACACGATTCGTCGTGGTATCGGCATCGGCGGTTTCGGTGAAGTCTACTTTGCGCTCAGTCAGGCGGGAAAAGAGGTGGCGTTGAAACGGATTCAACGCAACCTCGCGGTGGAGCTTCGGGGGGTCTCGCACTGTTTAAATCTGAAACATCCGAACCTGGTTTCGCTGCACGACATTTGCCGCGATAGCGATGACCAGGCTTGGGTGGTGATGGAATATGTCGCCGGCAAGAATCTTCGTGAAGTTCTCGATGAAGCCGACCCGTCAGGACGAATTTGCCGCGCTACCGTAGGTGGCGACAAGGCATTGCCGAGCGGGTTGACGATGGACGAGGTTCGACGTTGGTTCTGTGGCATGGCGGCGGGAACCGGGCACCTGCACTCCGCCGGGTTGGTGCACCGCGATCTCAAACCGGGGAACCTGTTCAATGACAATGGAATCATCAAGGTTGGTGATTACGGTCTGAGCAAGTTCATCTCTTCGTCGCACCGTAGCGGCCACACCGAGAGTGTCGGCACGCTGCACTACATGGCACCCGAAATCGGTCGTGGGCAATACGGACGCGAAATCGACATCTATGCCATGGGGATCATTCTCTATGAGCTGCTCACCGGTACACTGCCGTTTGATGGAGAGACGCCACAGGAAATCGTCGTCAAGCACCTCACAGACACACCCGATCTGTCGCTCATTCCGAATGACCTGCGTCCGGTGATCGCCGCCTGTTTGCAAAAAAATCCCGAAGACCGCCCGAATGATGTGGGGGCGATGATGGCGATAACCCCGTGGGCAAACGAAGCGACTCAAACGATCGCGTGGGGCACTCCTGTTTCAAACACACTCGAGTCAAACACAGGCGAGTCAAATGCAGCCGAGTGGAACGGTCGGGAGCAAAAATTCAAAAAGCGTCGGTCCGCTGCCGACACGCCCACACTGGCCGCGGATCCGGTGATTCAGCCTCAACCGACGCCGCAAGTTGTCTTGAGCCATCCGACCGCGGAAGAGCCGATCGCTCGCGCAGTGCGTACGAGTTTCATTGATCTGAGACAGTGGTGGCATAACCTCGAACGTTCGCCCGGGTCACGGTTCGTGATCGTCATCGCGGCGGTTTTGATTTTGATGGTCAACACACGGTGGTTGTTGCCCATGCTGTCGTTGATCGGTTTTTTCTACATTCCTTATTACGTGATTCGGCATATTGTTTTGCAAATCGCCGAACCCGACACGTACGCCCACACGCGTCATCAGCACCGCGCCGGTCAGCCTTATCAGGCCATGGCACCTGGTGCCTATCCTCACGGCCCGCATCCTGGAAACGATGCTGCGGCAGCGCGGCACCAACCGGTGCCGGCTCGGTTATCTAAGGCTCAAGTTCGGCAGATGTTACGTCAATCGCTTGCCCAGCGAACGCGGACTTCGATGGCTGCTGAATGGACGACGTCGGGGATGATTTCATTGCTCGTCGCCGGAACGCTGTTGTTGATATCGTCGGTGATTGGGCTTCGAAACACAGAGATCAGCCCGCTGACGCTCGCTCCGTATGTTTGGATGGCGTGTGTCGTTTGGGTGGGCTCGCTAGGACTGCTCGGTCTCGGGAAAGCTTGGGAATCGAGCGACGGGGATGGATTCACTCGACGGCTGTCTGCGTCGTTTTTGGGTGCAGGGATCGGTGTTTTCGCGTACCTGTTGGCCGATGCCTTGATGGTGCCACTAGATCACGGTTTGGGGCGCGATATTGACGCCACGAGGTTACCGACGACCTTCTACGAAGGTTCCGCGATCCCGAAGGCGGCGGCGATGATGGCACACTTCGGAGTGTTGTTTGCTCTGCTTCGCATGTGGAAACCAGTCGACCCGCTCCGTCGGGCACGATTGAGCCTTTGGGGAGTGATGGTCGCGGTCGTTGGAGAATGGATCGTTCATCAAATGCTGCCTATCCCGCAGCCCGCGGGCATGCTGATTGCCGGAGGCATCATTGTCATGACGCAGATGTCCGCGCCATGGGTGAAGACGGACTCGGTGAACTCCCTCGCGACGTCAGCGGTGTAGATCGGCGTTGGACAGACCGGGCAGCAATTCAGCGGTCGCGCTGTGAGTCTTTTGTTATTGCGTTTGCGTTGAGAGGTTCTCATGAATGTTTTACGACGATTTTCGGCGATCATGGTATCGGCGGTGTTGTTTGCTTCGTTGAACGTGTGCTCGGCGGCTTCGGATGATTCCGGCGAGAAAGAGGAAGCCAACGAGCCGGTCGCGTTGAGTGTGGCACCTTTGGACCACGTGGAATATCCGCTCGACCGCCCACAATGGATCGAAGAAGGTCGAACGCCGCTCGATTCGGACGAGAGTGACGAGGTTCTCATTGCGATCACGTCAGGACCGGCACCGACACCCGAGGCCGCGGTCGAGATGATGGAAGTGATGGCACTCGGGGCGGTCGAGAACTACGTCGATCAGCGTCTGCAGGAGACAAACGCGGACGTCAGTTCGAGCGATGTCGCGATCGACCTCGGTTGGGTTCGCGATGAGTTGATTTCACGTCGCTACGACGGGACGGTGAAAACAGGCGATATGGTTCAGTACGAGAGTGCGTGTCTGTTGCGAATGGACGGCTCGCATCAGGAAACCCTCAACCGTTTGGTTCAGAATCACGAGCTCCAGGGGCGGCTCGCTGCAGTGGGTGTGCTCGGCGTGTTGTGCCTGGTCGGGTTGTTGTCCGGGTCGATCTTCTTCGGATGGCTGTCGTCGCGTCAACAACGGTTGGCCGCCGGCTGATCGATCAAAAAGACAAAACCGATGCGTCGGCGAGGGAGGAGAAGAATCCGCTCGCCGCCGCATCGGTTTCTGATTGCCGCACCGCAATCGCCCAACGCGTTGGATAAACCGCCGCGTTCACCTCGAAAGGTTTTCGTCTGTTTCTACGAGCGGGTGAAGTTCAGCGAACCGGTGGTGTCGCCGTCGACTTTGAAGACGAATCCGTTTGCCGATGCGGTCCAACTGCCCTGCATTTGTTGGAGGTCGCTCGCTCGCTTCAAGGACAACCGATCGTTGTCGAGACGGTACTCGCCGTTGAAACTCTTCGTGCTGCCGCCCTTGGTGGCCGACCAAGTAAACGTGCTGTCATCGTTCAAGATGAGAGAAACCGATTGGTCGCCTGGCAAAGAAACCGTCCAGGTTCCGACGTGAGGTGCCGGCGTGGCTGCCGCGGTCGTATCGCTGGCGGCTCTTCCGAATTCCGGAATGCTCGAAGATACAGCAGAATTCCCGGCGTTCGAGTTGGCGTTGCCTGAGAGCGAGGCTAGCATCTGCAGTGCAGAGGCTTCGGAAGGTTGTGTCGGTGCGGGGTTGTTCTGTGAACGGGTTTGAGCCACTGCACGAGAACCATTGGATTGAACCGGAGCAGCGTTTTGTCGAACCGGTTGAACGGACGCTGTGTTGGTTCGTGTTGTCGGATTGGTGTTCCCGTTGGCAAAACCGCTACGGGCTCCGGTGAACTGTGCTTGTTGCTGGGGAGCGGTTCGAGACGAGGAGCGTGGAGCCGATGGCTGTTGCCCGCGGAAACCCACGTTCTGTCCGCTTGCGAACGAAGCGGAGGTGCTGGCTGGGCCCGGATGTTGAAAACGACTCGGGGCGGAAGGGGCAACCGAGTTGAATCGAGGTTGAGGAGCCGCGTACCGAGCTGGGGCCGCGTAGCCCGCCGATCCGCATGTCGAAGGGCTCGGTGCGACGGCGTATCCGCCGCCATAGCCTCCTCGGTAGCCACCGCCACCGCCGCCACCACAGGCGAAGACGGGATTGCAGGAGGTTCCGAGAATGGCGAGTGCTGCGGCGGTACGGATCCAGTTTTTCGTTCGAGTTTTCATGGTTCTGGCTTCTCAAAAAGGCGGACGTTTGGTGCGATGGACGCGATATAGGTCACGTCACAAATTGCCAAGCGAGCTGTCTCGAGATGTGTTACCAGAAAATTCGAAATGTTCTGCGAGCCGGGAAAACGGCGGCTCTTGCAGCGTCTACTCTTGGTCGGGACGTCCTCCGCGTCCACCACGACCGCGACGCATTTGTTCTGCTCGGGATTGGAGTGATTCGAGTTCTTCTTTTGAGAGGGTGCCGTCACTGTTCTCGTCAATGCGTTTGAGCATCTCGGCTCCCCGATCGGCGACCTCGCTGAGTTCGTCTTTGGAGAGTTCGCCGTCTTCGTTCGTGTCGAGTTTCATCAGGCGTTCCACCATTCCAAAACCGCCTCGCGTGGTGTCACCGTCGCCTCGGGGGCCACCACCACGAGGTCCTTCACCGCGAGGGCCGCCACCACGGGGGCCGCCGCCACGCATGCCTTCACCGCGGCGTCCTCGGCGTTCTCGATTGCCTGCTTCTTCGTTTTCTTCGGCATCCTCTTCGGTCAACTCAGCCGCTTCGTCCGCTTGGGAGGATTCGCTGGCACTGGTTTCGGGTGTGGTTTCATCGTCCGTGTCGGCTTTGGCATCTGTCTTGCGTTCGCCACGGTGCTGGCGAGCGTCGGCGCCTCGCGGCCCCTTTCCACGACGTTGTCCGTCATGCATGCCACGTGGTGAGCGGTCTTCGCCGCGATCGCGTGACATCCCGTTGGGTCCGCGTCGGCTGGCACCACGGTCCATGCTTTTGTGATCACGGCTTCGGCCGCTTCTCATGCCACGGTCATCGTCGCGAGAGTTCATTGCGTGCCGAGCATTTCCTCGATCGCGTGCCGACCCGCGTTCCCGAGAATGAGCGAACCGTTGTTTGCGAAAACTGTCTCGCGAGCTGCGACCACGGAACTCGAATTTTCCTCCTCGACGGCTTTGCCCACGAAAGCCAAAGTCACGAGATCCGCTCCGGCCACCTCGAAAGCCTCTGCCATCCGAGCGACCGCTCCGGTCGCGAAAGGACGGTCCATGGTCGCGTCCTTTCCCACGAAACGCATAATCTGAACGGCCACGTTGGGGACCACGAACGTCACGTTGGCGATCGGTTTGTCTACCACGTTGTGCACCGGGGCCGGGGCCGCGTCCACGAGAGAGGCCATCACGTTGACGGTCCGACATGGGACCACCACGCATGCGGGGGTTGTCGCCTTCGGCACGGTTGCCAAAGTTTGGGCGTGTCTCGGTGGCATCGAGAGAGCCGTCTTCGTCTTTGTCGAGGGATTTCAGGGCGGACGAAGCGTTCTCCATTTCTTCGCTGGAAATCGCACCGTCACCATCGGCGTCGATCGCTGCAAAGATAGGCAGCATTTGCATCATCCGGTTTGGCGATCCTGCTTCGGGGGCACCACGCCCCGGGCCGCCCTGTTCTGGTCCACCGCGTCCTGGGCTGCCTGTTCTTGGGCCACCTCGTCCATCACGTGGTTGTGCGGAAACTGGGGAGGCGAGCATGCACGTCGCGCCCGCTATCAATATCAAACTCGTCCATCTCGTAAACATGATCGTTTCGCCTTGGGGGAGAAATAAGGGTGTGTCTCATTTCTTCTAACCGGCCGGGCGTGGAAAGGTTTCGCGTTGTTACGCGATTTCGATCACGCGGTTTGAAAGCAAATTCATTTTGCGCGAGCCGATCTGCGATTCGTGCAGCCGACGTGATCCTTTCGCCAATTCAGGTCAATGCCAACATGATTTGACGCCGCGAAACTTCTCAACGGTGATGTCTGCGAACGGGCTGCGCAGTATTGTCGCATCCCGCGACTGGTCTATGGAAGTGACCGAATAAAGTGAGCGAGTCGTTTCGAGAAAGTGACGGTGTCGGTACCCACGATTCGTTCAAAATCGATACGTCGTTGGCCGCGGCGATACGGTTCGAAGGGTGGCCGGGTGGCGGTGAAGTTCAGTATGTCAGCGAACGTTTCGCTGTCGCGTTCGGACAGATAGAACATCATCGCCCAAGAAACCGCGTAGGCGGTATGCACACGTCCGCCGTCTCGAAACGCTTCGTCACCATCGACGAGTTGTTCGACCCATGCGGTGATGTCGTCGGCGCTGCGTAAGGACAATTGTTTGCGAATGTGGTTGAGCGATTCTCGATTGACTCGGTCGTTCAAACGAGCGGCCGCGCGTCCTGAGGCGAGCGCTTCGGGTTCGAACATTTGACCGATACCTTCGGTGATCCAACTCGGTGTGTCGTTCACTCGGCTGTGCACTCCCGAGTTGAACGCGGATTGGTGGGCGGCTTCGTGTCGGACCGTTGCCGCGATGTCAGACAAACGACCGCCATCATGCGTCATCACACGGTTGCAGCGGTTCGCGTAAATTCCGGCAACGCGAGAGACGTCGATCCCGAGTCGGTCCAACTCGGCATACATCGCACGGGCATCGGGAAGGACAACGGCAACCATTGGAAACCGACCCGTCCGAACCTTGACGCCTCGTTTGGACATGTACTCAATGAAAGAGCGATGGGAGTTCTCGAACATGCGCGGCCACCGGTCGCCTCTCCCACGCGGTTGCACAACGAGGAAGTTGCTCGTGGCGATGACCTCGAAGGAGGGACCGAACTCGGCTCGCAGTTGGTTTCTCATTCGCGTCGCCGATGCGGGTTCGAACCGTTCGTTGGTGGAACGCATCGACTGCGCACGGTCATTCATGGAAACCGTGTGCAACCAACCGTCTTCGGCGATCACGAGTGATTCCGTCGCCGAATCGATCAGGTGCAGCCCCGTTTCCCATCGTGAGTTGACGAGAAACTCAACCGGTTGGGGGCCACGTGGCGCGGTATGCCGACGGGCGACGTTCCGCGAGACGACATGCGTGTTGCTGCTCGGTCGAGCGCTTCCGCCCGGATCGGCAAAGCAGTGCGCCACACCGAGTGGACCGACCTGCATCGGTGCCACAGCCAATGCACCGAAGAGAAGGATGCACACCGCGGCAAACGAACGCCGTCGACCGTGCGTACCTATAGCACGGTATCGTGACGAAACGGTTTGACGACGTTGGCCGTTGGTGGTGTGTCGAATCGGTAGAGCCCGAAGTCGTGGCAGTCGCATAGCGTCGGGGGTGTCGGAGGAGAGACGTCGATAGCGGAAACAGATCCGGCGATGCCCCCCGACACCAACACGGTCTGATCAAACCTAGGTTAGAATCAAGTTTGAGGCTGTTGATGCCAGAACTGTTCGTTCACTTTTTGTAGAAATCCGTCCCATGAAGACTCCACCGAATATGTCTCGCGTAGCGATTGGTTCGGTTATGCGGCTTGCGAGGCGAACGTGTCGACACGGTGGCTTGGCAGCACGTACCGCCGCGTTTGGTTTTGGTTTACTGCTTTTCACGTCATCGACTGCTTCGCTCCGGGGTGACGATCGCGATGCGCGGGCGGCGAAAACTGATTCGTCCGCTGCCGCGACAGAGGAGATTGTTCTTGGCCGCGACGTGCCGGTGTGGATTGCTGAGTTAGACGGGCCGACGGCTCAAACTCGCCGCGAGGCCGAGCAGAAGTTGCTCGCGGCAGGACCTGAAGCGGCCGAGTATGTGCCGGTGATCTTGGATTCGTTATCGCTCGACGCCCGAGAACGACTGCAGCGAATTGAAGCTCAGTGGCGGCAGATGAAAACCCGCGTCGAGATCGAGACCACGACCGTTCGGATGGCTGAGGCACAATCTCTCGGTGAAGCACTCGAGGCGATCAGTTTGGCCAGTGGTGTGGAGTTTGATCTCGCGTCGTCGGGCGTCCCGATCGATGCGACGCAGCCCATTCATCCGCCCGCCGCTCCGATGGGGTTTTGGCAGGCGGTTGATCTTGTATTGGATCAGACCAATTTGGATATCAATTTTTACGCCGGAGACCGGGAACGGCTCGCGTTGGTCCCGCGGGCGGAAGAACGCATGTCGCGCGTGGACTCGGCAGCCTATGCGGGGATCTATCGGATCGAACCGACCATGGTGACCGCTCGACGAGTGCTCGGGGCACCGTCACAAAATGGGCTCAACCTGACCATGTCGATTTCATGGCAACCCAACCGAACACCGATCGGATTGAGTATCCCGATCTCCGAAGTCACAGGGAAACTGGACAACGGAGTTGATCTGAAACCGCAAACCTCGGGCGAACGAATCGACATCGCGACGTCAGGTGAGATTGCCGAGAGCCAGTTTTACTTGCCGATGCGATTGCCGGCCCGGCGGATTGATTTCGACGGCAAAGAAAATGACAAAGCGGTCCCCCGAGGCGATGCCAGCGAGATCAAAAACCTGTCAGGAAAGATCACCGCGTTGCTGCCCGGCAACCGACGACAATTCACACTGATGCTCGACGAAGTCACACCATCCCAAACTCAAGACGCAATGACGGTCACCATCGAGCGGCTCCGCGATAGCGATCCGCTGCATGAGATACGCGTCGGTGTCGAGCTGATGTTCGCCGGACGATCTCTCGAAAGTCACCGTCAATGGATTTTTGAAAACGATGTGTGGGTTCGTTTGGCGGATGGTACGAGAAAAGACCACCTCGGCTACGAAGTCTATCGGCAAACCAAAACGGGAGTCGGAATCGGATATCTGTTTGACCTCGGAGGTGAAATCCCCGCGGACGCCGAACTGATCTATGAATCGCCAACCTCCGTGCGACGCAACGAGGTACCGTTCCTCGTCAATGGAATCCCATTGCCGTGAGATACACACTGGCGGCGAACAACCCCATCCCGGTTGTGAAAGGGACGTGCTGTGAAAGTGGCCCACTCTAAAGCATGCGAGTATCTAAAAACCTAGCTGATCGGACATCTGTCGTTCTGCTTCGGTGCGATGATACATCGCGTGGATGAGGTCGATATCGGCCTGGCGTTGTTGCACTTTTCGTCGAGCGAACATTCTCGCTTGAGTGTTCACCATCACCTCCGGTGGCAGTAGCGACGTTTGACCGAATAAGCGTGCGTAGTTGACGTAACTGGGGACGTTGCTGGTTACAAAACCGTACATCATGCTGCAAACGCCGATCACTTTGCCAGTAAAGATTCCCGTGTTGATCGCGCTCTTGGAATAGTCGCCCATGATGCAACCGAGGAATTGCATTCCGGTGGGGACCTTGGTGTTGCCGTACTCGATATTGATTTTTCCGTAGGTGTTTTTTAGGTCGCTGTTACAAGTCCCTGCACCGAGGTTGATCCAACTGCCGAGGTAACTGTGGCCGAGGAATCCGTGGTGCTGTTTGTTGGTGTAAGGTTCGATGACTGAGGCCTCGACTTCGCCACCGATTTTGGTTGTGTGTCCTAATGCGACGCCGTCTTTGATCGATGAATGTTCGATGACTCGCGTGTTCGCACCCGCATAAAGAGGCCCTTCGAGAAAGCAAAACGGACCGACCTTCACGTTGTCATCGAGAACGATCGCTCCGCCGTCGGTATGGATCGATTCGTAGTCGCCGATCGAGACGTTTTCGCCGACGAAAACGCCGTCTTGCAGTTGGGAGTAGTTCCCCTGACTGATGCGGTATTCGATCGAATCGTTGATACACTTCATGTGTGCAGCAACGACGTCGTGAGGCCAATGAAACTCACTCAGTTGTGCGGAGGAGCGTGAGGCCGTGGAAGCGGCATGACGGCAGAGAACACGGTAAAACGACGACTTTTCTGACGATTCGTTTTCGCCGCCGCGAGCGCCCGCTGAACCGGTGGATGTCGACGTTTTTGTGTCCCTTTTCAGTTTCGCTGAACGTTCGATCGCCTTGGAGATTTCACCTGCAGGAACCCAAGCGGCGAGGATGGATCCCGGCATGTCTTGGGTCTTTTCCGAGTCCGGTTCGACGTCCGTTTCATGCTCGGGGTGATCGGACATGATGACACTGTAACGCTGCGAACGGACCAGGTCCCGCAGCACTCGCAGATTACTTACCGACGGGATCAACCGAGCGTTGACGAGCAGCACATCGGGGTGTTCGGACTCCGTTGTGGTCGGTGACCGCAACGATTTCGGGGGTGTTTGGATTTTGTAATCAGCCGACTGAATCTCAACGAGATAATCGCGAACCTCGCCCACCAGACACGCATCTTCGTGCTCCTTTCGCAGTGTGTGGAGCCAGTCGATCAATCGATAGCTGGCACAGCCGATCGCGTATGCGGGCCGCGCGTGGACGATTGGGGCGAGTTGTTCGACGCGGTCATCTTCAAAGCAATAAATCAACATGGTCGTCATTTGGGTACAGGATCGTCATCGGCACGGAATCGATTGTAGCGATTGGGCAGTTTAGCTCGATTGGTTCGATGCGTCTTGGCCATTGCGGCTCGACAATTCGTGGCCGCGGTAGCGGGACAACACTAGAGTTTTCAAGTGCACAACGTATCGGCGGCACTCTCGATTTCTCTTCACGACGGCTGTCTTCATGGTTGCAATGATCGACGGATGCACTCTCGAGATAAAACGCGTTTTGTCGGCAGTAGTCTGCCTCGCCATTTTGGTCCAAGGCTCGGGAAAGCTGTCTGCGGACGGTTCGGCTCCAAAAGATAGCTTACCGACGACCGACCGGCTGAGGACCGAGACATTGGTGAGTCGATATCTCGAAGAGCTGAGCGACGACTCACACAGCACTCGCGAGCGAGCGTTCACCGGACTCGAAGAGGTCGCCAGTAACCTGCCCGCGGCGGAGCGGCAGGCAATCGTGCAGATGATCCTGAATCGGAGTCTACTCGCGGACTTCGAAACGCAGCTGGCCATCGAAAGGCTCGTCGAACACATCCGATGGGCCAGCTATCAACAAATGCTGGATCGGTTGATGGACGAGCGGCCAAGCGAAAGCGAATCTGCGTTCGGTGAGGTGTCGGCGGACGAATCGCCGCTGGCAACGACCTGGAACGAATTTGCATCGCGGGCGGGCGGTGGCCGCGAAGCCAAGCGTGCGTTTCATCAGATCGCTTCTGCGGCGGGACCTGATCTGCAGTGGCCGGTGCTGAACTCTCGGGTTCGATCCAACCGCGTTGATCTCGTTTTGATGAGTCAACTCGGATGCATGGCTCCGCAAACGCCGCAGCTATTTCGTCCGCAATCGGGTCGCACTTACGAACAGATGACGCGAACCTGCCTAGCCAAAAACGTGTCGTTGGGAGCGGGTACGAGCGCGCGAGTGATCGGCCGTTTGATTGACAGAACCGTCTTGGAGAATCCTTACGGGTGGTCGCTCACCGAACGATTGCACGTGGCCCTATTGTATGACCGCTTCGAGGCGGCTGATTCGTTGCGAGAGGAAGTGATGCGATGCGAACATCCACTCGCCCGGGATTTAGCCGCAGCCATTCTGGCTTCGTGTCGGCGGCCGGGCGCTCGGACGAAAGCGACCCATTCGTTGATTCGAGATACCGATACGGCGCGTTTGTTGTCTGCGCTCGAGGATCGCCGTGTTGTATGTATGGCACCGGAGCAATTGGTGGGACGGCCTGGTCGGCAGTTGGGTAACCAGACGAATCACCGGAGAGCCAATGAGCCCAAGCTCGACGCGGCGCGAGACCGTCTCAGACAAAAGGAACACAAAAACGAAAATAGGAAGAATGAAGCGGCGCGACTCCCGATGGAAATGCCCGCCATCATTCGGACCCGGGTGCAGGATGTCGCCGCGTGGGCGTTGGTCCAAGGGACCGACTTCGACGTTCGACGCCACGGGATGGTCGGGCTGCAAGCCGACCCGGTTTGGGGCACCCGGCTCGCCTCGATCGGGTTCGCCAGTGAACCAGAAAGGGCCACCTTTTTGGAGGCAGTCAAGCGGCATCAATCGGCAGGCGAATACTGAGCGTTTTAACACCACCAAAACCGGTCTTTGCTAGCAAAAAATGCATTTGCTAGCACTACCTGTAGTGGTCTGAAATCCTATTTTATCAATATGTCGTTTGCGCTGGAAATCACGCCCCGAGACTCCTAATTTTCCTCGCATGTCGGACGCGACACCTTCGCCGCGCCGCCCAACACCCAACGCGAAAGGATGATTCGCATCGAATCACCGTGCTTTAAGACGAAGCACGAAGACGTCAGACGGTTTTGAATCATTCCTAATGTGGGTACACCTTGGGACGCGGTTTGAGAAGGTCAAACGTTGGTGGTTAGATTTCTAAATGGCACCAAGCCGGGCGCGACGGTCGACATGATCACCCCGGTTTCGGTTCTGCAACAGAGATCACGATTCGATTCATCCCATTTTGTGAATTCGGCCAAGGAGTAGAGCAACCACGGTTGTTCTTTCGGAGGGACGGATTCACAGAAAGTAAACCGCTGCGGGCTTTTCCCAGTATTTGCCGAATCGAAGAGGACCTTCAGATGCCACGCAAACCCCTGATCGGAATCAATGCTGATTTCCGAGCCGCTGCCCGGACCACCCCCGCATTCGCGTACATTGCCGAGGGGTACTACCGCTCGATCATCAACGCCGGTGGAGTGCCCGTGCTCGTGCCACCGCAGGTCGACGAAGAATCAGCTCACACGGTTCTCGACGCTGTCGAGGGGTTCATGTTCATCGGCGGAGCCGATCTAGATCCACGAAACGATGGTTTCATGCTGCACCCGAGCGTTCGGCCACTCGATGCCGGACGAGAGAAGAGCGATCGCATGCTGATGGCGGAAATCGCCGAACGACGCATGCCCGTCTTCGGAATCGGAACGGGAATGCAACTGCTCAACGTCCAACAGGGCGGAAACCTGTTCCTGCACATCAAAGAAGACCTCCCTTCGGCGGTCCCGCATCACGATGTCCAAGACACCAACCACCGTCACACCCTCGACGTCGTCAGTGATTCGCTGATCGGCCGCGTCTACGGCGACGGTGAAATTCGCGTGACCAGCCGTCACCACATGGCGATCGATGAAGTCGCACCCGGTTTCCGTGTCACCGCTCGTTGCCCCGACGGAGTCATCGAAGCGATCGAGAGCGAAATGATCGACTGGTTCGCCATCGGAACCCAATTCCACCCCGAATCCGACGCCGCCTCGGCACTGGATATTCGTATCTTTGAAGAATTTGTTGACTCGGTTCGCGAGCGAAGCGGTCAACTCGAAGGAGCTTCCGACGCCGGCGACTTGCAACTGGTTGCCTGATCTCGTCGCAACAATTTGACGAACTAAGGAGAGATCGTTCGCCAAAGAGTCCAAACTAAATCACCCAGTGATCGACCATCGTTGTTAAACATCCCTCGCGGGTGTTTGGCACGAGAATGTCTTCGCTGTCGAACCCATAGGAACGTCGACGGATCGACGTAGCCACCGCACGGATGCGAATGACCGATTGGGTTCGAAAGCTGCAGACGACACGGAATGTCACGGTGACCGAAGGATTGGTCACCCGGGAAGTGCGTTAGGAGTAACGCAGGATTGTTTGGATTGTTTCGCCAACGAAAGAAGTCACGGTCGACAGCACAAACCGGGGTACCTTCCCGCAAGGTATCCCGGTTTCTTTTTGCGCGCAGAGTCAGATTCCTGGCGAGAGTTGTTCGATATCCGGCGCTAACGCAAGCTTTTCCCTTCGGGGTTCAGTTCGCCGTTATCGTTCCGGTCACGGTCGTTTCGTACAAACCGGACGGAAAGCTGCCGTACGTGTCGGTTACGAAACTGACCTGCAAATCGAACGACGCGGTCGAGGTGCCATTGCTCATCGCGCCGACGGTCGCATAGGAATCCCCGTTGGCGTAGTCCGTTGTGTCGACCGCTTGAGTCAAGATCCAACGTCCGACGCCGGAACTCGACGCGATGCTCAGGCCCAACTGGACGTCCCGTTTCCAATTCGGGTCGATGTTGTGCACAAAAGGGCCATCGGTCGAAAAGGTTGCCGTCACGCCCCGAACGTTGTTCCCGATGACTCGCCATCTCTGCACAGGGAACGCTTGGTTGGCGTCAGATTGATTGTGCATGATGCCGACGTTTGGGGGCGCCGTGATCGACAGGTTCGTAGGCACGGTTACGGCAAAGTTCTGTCGACTTTGAAACTGTGCAGACGCCGTGGTTGCAAAAAGGCCCGTCGTTGCGAAAAGGAAAAGTAGGCAATAAAGAAACCATCGCACCATCGGGCGAACGCGAGGCGGTTGGAAAGCGTCAGTCGATACAGACACCGGTGAGACCGCCGCTCGTCTAGCGAGCCTGAAAATCCGACACCCTGCGGACCGATCGCGCAGCAACAAACCGTCTTGCCGCAAACTCGGCAACCACCAACCGGGCAGCGGCGAACAGGGCAGCGGCGAACAGGACAGCGGCGACCGGGGCAGCGAATCAGGAGTCCGCTGGCCGCGGTCGCTGTCGCGGAAGCCCGGATTCCTGGTCCGGGCATCCTGACATGCAGATCGGCAGGTTTGACGGCACACCGGTCGGATCAAACCCGCGAATGAAAGAATGCGACGATTTCTGCCCGATCTTTCAAACCGAGCTTTTGTTTCAGCCGGCTCCGATAGGTTTCGATCGTTTTGACGCTCAGATACAACTCATCTGCGATCTGTTGGTTGGTTCGGCCCGATGCGAGACCTTCGAGAACCTCGCGTTCACGCTCAGACAGCTTTTTCAGTCCGGATGAGCTTTCTTGAAACGGCGATTCTGTGTTTCGATGGATCCGCGGTCGAACGTGACTCGCGTCCACTTTCCACAACTGGTCTTCTGCGAGGGAGTCTTCCGCAGCGGTCGCATGGGTGTTTCGCAGCCCGACCGAACTCGCCACGGGGGCGTCATGCCATCCCACCTGACGTCCGATGTCGACCCAGGCAACTGCCGATTCGAGCTGCTCGATCGACAGCGGGGTATCGAAATAACCGAATGCACCTTCCTGCTTAGAGGCCGTTTGGCACTCCGGGCAGGGTTGGGGTGAGAGAATGATCCACCGAATATCGGTATGGCGCCGCAGGGTATCTCGAAGGATTGAGACGTTGACCGCAGCCGAACTGCTCGCCAGCGGCCTCAGGCCGAGAATCGCTACCCGGGCTCCCTTCTCGACCAACGCGTCGCGAGCCTCGTCGTAGTCAGCGGCAACCACCCGCACATCAACGAAGCTGGAGGTGGACCATGAGTGATGGATTCCGAGCCGTTCGATACTGCCGGGGTGAATGACCGCGACAGGAATCCGGCTGTCATCGCCGTGAGTTCTCTGTCGGGGGGAGGAGGTTGGTGTTGGAATTTTGCTGTCTTGACGGGGAGAGTACGCCGCTCTATCAGGGTGAAAGTCCATGTTTGCTAGCAATTGATAAGTGTGACGGAAAAAACGTTGCCCCGTTGTGTTCCGTGCCCCCGACGCCGAACGTGTACATCAGCATCGTGTTAGCCCAGGAATCGGCGATTTTTGGGCGTTCCCACCACTGGATTCGTCATCCGTCTGATTATGCCGGTCAATTTGGTGGATCAGATCAGTCGCAGAAGTCGCGAACTTTCAGAAAGGCCTAGTTTTTTTCGCCTAAGGTCGCTAAGATCTCGCCTCGACTTTCCAAAGAAATCCATCATCTATCACCCCCTGAACCGTATATTTCACTATGTATGCCATTTTTGTTGACGGCGGACGCCAGTACCGGGTAGAGCCGGGGATGGAAATTGACGTCGATTTCCGCGATACCGCTGAAGGTGAAAACCTGCAGTTCGGCACCGTCTTGGCCGTCGGTGGTGATGAAGGCCTGAAATTGGGCACCCCAACGCTCGAAGGCGTCACCGTAAACGCTTCGGTTCTCGGCAAGTCGATGGACAAGAAAATCTACGTGCAAAAGTTCCGTCGCCGTAAGCACAGCAAGAAACGCACGGGCCACCGTCAACCGAATACGCGCGTGCGTATCGAAGAGATCGCAGGCGTCTAGCTTCCTGCTTTCCTAGTCGATGCCGCATCTGCACCTTTCCGATTTTAAATTGGGCTCCGTTCTTGGGGTCGGTACGGTCGGTACGATTTACGACGGAAGTGTACGAGACGATATCGAGGTGTCGCCTGCAGCAAAGGCGCTCGTGGGCGAAGACCTGGCCATCAAAAAGCTGCATCCCGCCGTCTCCAGTGATGAGCTGATTCAGGCACGCTTTCGACGCGAGATGTTGATTCTCGAGCGATTGCAGCACCCCAACATCATCGGCTATTTCGGCGGTGGTAGTGAGGACGGGCAGCTGTTCTACGTGATGGAGCGTGTCGACGGAGGCACCATTAAAGACCTGATCGAGGCAACCGGTAGATTGGTTTGGCCAGTGGTGGTCGACGTCAGTCGGCAGGTCAGTTCCGCCCTGCAGTGTGCCCATAATCACGGTGTGATTCACCGCGATTTGAAGCCCGGCAACCTCTTCCTGACCCGAGACGCACAGGTCAAGCTTGGCGACTTCGGCATCGCACGTGACCAACACTCGGCGGATCTGACGAACCAGGGTCTCACTGTCGGAACGCATGCCTATATGGCGCCTGAGCAGATTGTGGGTGATACTGCGATTTCTGGGAAAGTCGATCTTTATGCGCTGGGTTGCTGCATGTTCGAGATGCTAAGCGGCCGGAAGGTGTTCTTGGGCGAGAACTTCGCTCAGTTGTTCGAACAGCATTTGCACGCACCTCCGCCTCGCATTACGACGCTCGTCGGGGACGCCCCGCCGGAGCTCGATGAGATCATCAATGCCTGTCTCGCGAAGCGTGCCGAAGACCGGCCCTTCAGCGCCCGCGCGGTCCAGGGCGTTATGCTAGAGATCGGCGAGAAGTACGGTTTGGGGACGACGCCGGAGGAAACGGGCGTTAGCCAGTTGGCTGCAGAAGTTTATCGAGGAGCAACTCCGAAGCCCTACGACGTCGGTGCCGAAAACGTCACCGAGCAAGGGCGTCGGTTGCTCGAGCAGCAGATTCAGGCTCGCATTGGAGGCACCCCGCGCAAGGCGGTAGAGGGTTGGAAGGTGGCGATCATGCTACTCGTGTTGGCCCTGGTCATTGCGGTTATCGCACTCGCCGGATGAGATGGTGAGTGCGGCCGTGGTTCGCTGGTGATCGCCGTTCATCTGCCGTGGGCGAGTATCAGTTACACCTGCTCTCACGGAGCAAATCATCCTTAGTCACTTAGCGAACGTGAGTGGCCATCCAATTTGGATGACAACTCGCACTACTGACTTCGCGTGTATCGAAATAGGTCAGAGGGCCAACGTTGTTGATCCTCGACTAGCCGCTCCCGCTACCAGCCGGCTCCGGTGCACCGTGTGGTTGTCCGCCAGTCAGGGTCCGTCATCTTTGAAATGGAATAACGCGAGTTGGGATATCGTAGTAGATCGGCGTACCGGTGAAGAAGGTGCCACGAACTCGGTCACGGCTGTTATGTGACGTGTTAAGCAGATCGGCGTGCGGAATGATAAGCAAATAAAGCAATGCGAGAATCGCAGTCATTTCGATTTCCTTCCGTGGAGGTCGAACGTAGCGTCTGGCGACGGTAACCGGAATGGCTGTAGTGCGTCAATCCGAACCGTGGCGAGGTCAAAGTTGCGACTTGTGCGTCATCCCTTCTTCAGTCGGATAGCTCGTTGTTCTACGCATCCAGCCCCATCGCAGAAACCAGGCGGCGAACTTCGCCACGTGTTCTGCAAAACCGTATATGTTCCTGGTTCCACCATACGTTACCGAATTGACTGCACACCGATAGTTCGCCGGCAATCGAACGCTTGAAGTGCGTTGACTTCCATCCTGGCCCACTTCGCTTAGTAAACCCAACGGATTCGAGCCATACTTGCGAAATGATCTGCTCGTCATCGTCTGGGTTTTCGTGACGCCAAGCTGCGACAACCGCGACAGCCGCATCCCAGTGGTCTGTTTTGTTGCCCGCATTAAGAAACCTATCTGCCAACACACGGAGCGTAGAGCAACGCGATGAAACGGAGTCTAAATCTTTCGGCTGGTCAGCGTGGTTCTGTTTCTGCATCTCTTTCTTTCCTTTCTGCGTTTTCATATGCGAACGGCCCGATTGTCGCCTGAGCTATCCCGCGTCAGGCTCGTCGGACTTTGCGGCTTCATCAGAAAGCAAGGCATTTTTTGGGAGCAGTTCCTTGCCAGTCGCAGATAGATCGATGCTGCCTTTCAGTTTTATCTGATCGCCTGTCTTCTCACCCTCCATCTCGTAAATGTATAGGCGGTCCTCTTCGCGGTCGTTCACCGCCAACATGAGCACCATGCCTCCGGCGATGGGAACGATTTGGGCATCGTGACCATCATTCGCTTCTTGAGGCGCTGCGGCGCCGAGTATCGTCATCGCAACCAAAGTGAGTGCGGCACCTAAAAAGAGTGGGGCACCGAAATTCAGGGAACTCTTCATTTGAAACTGGTCCATGCAAGCGGGGATATTTTGCTGACATGTTCACTTCGCGAATCCAGTTCGGATATTGGGAAGAATTCTGAAAAGTTTTTGGATCGGCGGGGCAGCGCCGTTTTACTCCACAAGGCTCATTCCGGGCCGGATGAGGAGTTTCGTTTGGTAGCCATCTAATTGCACCGTGATCTCGACTGCGGATGTCGGCGTGCCGTGGGTGTCTTCCGTGCGAAGCGAGCCATCTGGGTTGAAGCAGATGCCAGTTTGGTCGCAAAAATTTCCGGTGATTTGGACGTTGCCGTCAAAGCGGTTCGCTAGTTGATCCCGTTCTTGCTCGCCGCAATCTACGGGGAGCGGCGAGTCGTGGGCACCGGCATGCAGGTCCGGGCTGTGGTAGGTCCGGCCCTTCCAATCGAAATACACGGATACGTGCTTTCGGCGATTCATCGCGGTTCGACGAGCGAGTTCGAGGTCGTCTTGCAACGTTTTTGCCAGAGAACGGACTCGTTTCCGGCCGGTTGCAGCGATCACCTGAGGAGCAGCGAGCAGCACGCAAATGCCAACGATCAGCAGCTTGATCCACTTCGAGAGTCCAGCGGAGGACCGGCGCGGCGGGTCCGTCGAGGCGCGAGAGTGAACGGAGCGGGTGCAGAGACGAGGCATTTGCGGCGCGAAGCTGAAGGCAGCGAGGGAGTCTTCACAACCGTAGCTCACAACTGACGCACTGGTTTGTGGGAATTGCGAGCGAGCTGCGCCTGCGTTGGGCGAGATTTGTCGTGCTGGGGCCTCGGCCGGTGGCTAGGTGCCTGCGTGTTGCTTGCTTTCCTGCTGGTTAGAGCGGTTCTGCGGGCAATCGTGTCCGTGGTTGGCGTTGAGCAGGCCGGCACTCATCGTTTGGGTCAGCTCTGTTTTCGAGTAGTGGGTCTTGTTAAAGATCCGCGTGCCAGGATCTTTGACAAGATCCACTACTGTCTGCCCCGGGGGGCTGGCTACACCGTGAATGCGCTACGCGGGCAGGCGAGAGCGCAGGGTGGAACTCGTCTGAGGTTAAGCCGGCGGCGATTAAGAAGAAGTGGTCGGGTCGGGTTTGCCCGCCAGTTGGCCGGTCACGGCTTCGATTGGGATTGGGATCCCGCGAAGGCAGCCTTCGAGGACGAGGTTTTCGCCAACGACACCTTGGAAGCTCGCAACGATCATGCGGCCGCGTCGTGTTTTGTCGAGCCGGACCATCAGGATCAGGCGATCGCCGGGGACGACGACCCCGCGGAAGCGAACTTCATCGACGCCGCCAAATCCAACCATGGCGGCACCGAGGAGATCGTGTTTCTGGGTGTAGTAGCTCGAGAGCTGCGCGACGGCTTCGAGCATCATGACGCCTGGCATGAGAGGCATGCCGGGCATGTGTCCGCGGACCCAGAATTCGTCTTCGGTGATTTGCTTGTATGCGGCGCAGGAATGTGTCTCGAGATCCTCATGAAGGATCGCGGTCAACTGTTCCATCTCGTGCCGTTGCGGGTTGAACTTTCGAATTTCTTCGATGCCCGCAATCGGTTTGTCAAAGTCGAGAATACTCGGCTGGATGATGTATTCGCTTTTCACGGCAGATCAGGTCTTGATCTTCTTTCGTTTGGCCTTGCGGGCTTTGGCGCTGGCGGGACGACGCCCGTGGTTCGCCTTTTTCAGTTTGTGGTGTGGTTTTGCCACGAGATTTTACCTGATGGTGAGAGTGATTGAAGGCGACGAGTGGATCGTCGCGGAGCGTCTAGCGTTCTCGGTAGACGATTCGACCTTTGGTCAGGTCGTACGGGGACAGTTCGACTCGGACCTTGTCACCGGGGACGATCCGAATGAAGTGCTTCCGCATGCGACCGGCGACGTGCGCGAGCACATCGTTTCCGGTTTCGAGTTGGACTCGAAATCGCGTGTTGGCGAGCGCCTGGGTGACGGTCCCCTCGACTTCGAACGCTTCTTCTTTCTTACTCAAGAGTAGGGCCTGGTTATCGTTTGCTGAACTGGACGCCACGGCGGGCACCACGAAGACCAGGTTTCTTCCGTTCCTTCATGCGGGAGTCCCGCGTCAGGAAGCTGCCGTCTCGCATGGGTTCATGCAAGGCTTCGTCGTGCGAGCACAATGCCCGAGCCAAGCCCATGCGAACCGCACCGCTTTGCCCGGTCATTCCACCGCCGGAAACACGAACCGTCATGTCGACCTTGTCAGCCAATCCGGCTGCTTCAAGGGTTTCGACGATGGCACGTTGATCCTGGTCGTTTACGAAGTACTCGTTCAATGGCTTGCCATTGACGGTGATGTTGCCGCTACCCGAGCGAACTCGGACTCGTGCAACGCTGCTTTTCCGACGGCCCGTTCCGAGAGCATCGCCGGTGATTTTGTCTTTTTTTACTGCGATCATGCGCTGACTTTCTTGCTCGTGCGTGCCAATTCGACGGGTTGCTGCGCCGTGTGTGGGTGATCTGGGCCGGCGTAGATCTTCAGCTTGCCCAGCATATGGCGGGCCAGCTTGTTCTTAGGAAGCATGCGACGAACAGCGTGCCGCAGAAGATCTTCCGGTTTACGGCTTTGACGATCCTGGTAGCTTTCCAAACGCAATCCGGGGTGCCCGGTGTACCAGGTGTAGTGACGATCCTGCATTTTGTTGCCGGTCATCGCAATTTTTTCGACGTTGGTCACGATGACGAAGTCACCGCAATCGACGTGGGGTGTGTATTCGGGGCGGTGTTTGCCCATCAAAACGACGGCGATGTCGCTGGCCAAACGGCCCAGCACTTCGTCGCTAGCATCGACGATATGCCATTGCTTTTGAACTTCGCCGGGTTTCGCCATGTAGGTTCGCTGAACAGCCACGGTGGGAACTTTTCTCAGGGGAGGCATCAAAAATTTGAATCGCAGAGCGTACTCGACACACCCCGTCGAAGGCAAGGGCTTCCGAGTACCCGAAATCAGGTTTTTTCGGAAGCCCCGCTTGATCTTTGCCGGCAAATCAGTCATTTAGGCCGGCGTCACGCGAATCGGCCGCGGTGAGGCGACGAGGGGGGCCGAATCAGCCCATCTCGATCTCATATCCTTCGCGATAAGGACGTGCGAGCATCGAGTTGGCCTGTTCGTCGCCCACGATTTGCTCCGAGGCGTCGTCCCACGTCAGGTTGCGACCGGTGCGGGCGCAGATTCCTGCGAGGTGGCAGAGGTTGAGCATCTGCATGTGGGAATGGACATCGGAGATCGGCTCGAGCCCTTCGCGATGGCAGTGCAGGAAGTTCGCCCAGTGCTGCGAGCGGCCGTTGAGGTCCATCGGCAGTCCTTTGTACACCTTGGAAATGGCGTCTTCGGGCAGCGGGTTCTCTTTCAGGTCGTCGACGGGTTGTCCAACGAGTTTGCCGCGGTTGACGAAGATCCGACCTTTGTCGCCTTCGAGCAGCACGCCGTTGTCGGTGTCGTGTCGGATGATCATTTCGGTCCCGCCGGGATACTTCACGGTGAAGTTGAACGCGGTCGCGGTGTTGTACCGGTCGTTCTGCTGAGCGACCCCGTCCTTGAACTCAACCGGGTGAGTGGCCGTTCCGCCGAGCGACGTCGGGCCTTCGGTTTGGCCGTTGAGTTTGAGTGCCCAGTTGCATATGTCGACGTGGTGAGCACCCCAGTCGGTGAGTTTTCCGCCCGAGTACTCGTACCACCAACGGAATTCGTAGTGGCAGTTAGTGTTGGGGCGTCGGCCGGCTTTGATGTAACGGTAGTCCACCTTGGGGGCGGGTCCGAGCCAACGGTCCCAATCGAGGTTGGCGGGGACTTCGGCAACCGGGATCGAGGGGCTCGATGGGGCACCACCGATTGCCGCCTGAACACGGCGAAGTCGTCCGAGTCGGCCTTCGTTGACGATTGCCATCGCTTTGGCAAACAGGTGCAAAGTGCTGCGTTGCTGCGTGCCGACCTGAACAATTCGGCCGGTTTGCTTCTGCACCTTGCGGATCAGTTTTCCTTCGTCGACGGTCAACGTGAGCGGTTTTTCACAGTACACGTCTTTTCCGGCGAGCATCGCTTCGATCAGCGGTTTGGTGTGCCAGTGATCCGGGGTCGCGATGTGCAGGACCTCGATGTCGTCTCGATCGAGCATTGCCCGGTAATCGTTGTAGACTTTTGCTTTCCCGTCGCTGAATTTGCCGTTGAAGCTGTCGGCACGCTTGGAATCGACGTCCGCAACGGCCACCACATCGAGCCACTTTTCGGCTGATTTGATATTTCCGGTTGCCATCCCGCCCGCGCCGATCACGCCGATGTTGATCCGGTCGTTTTTGCTGGTGGGCTCATCCGCCATGGTCCGGGGTGACCACGCAAAGTACGGCGTCGCCATCGCGGCACCGGCGATTTGCAGCATTCGCCGACGGCCGACCGTTTGCGGCTGGGTGGTTTGCGAAACCGGGGTTTCAGGAGATTTCGACATGTTGGCGTCTCTGTTTGGCAGGGGCAAAAGGGGTGGGATAGAATCGCGTGCGATTATATAGACTCCGCGGGTGGCATCGTAGTCACCGCGACGGCTTGCCGCGACTTTGCGGTGGAGAACAGTCTCAATGCGACGGGCGGATGTCACCCAACGCAGATCTCACACAGCAGATGTCACACAATGCATTCGTAGATGCAGTATTCTGATTTGACCAGCAGCATAAACTACGCAGCCTGGGAATGTTGCTCTGTTACGATAGTGGCTACCCGCTACGATGTCGGAAGATTTGCGTCGCTGCCATCACCCGTTTTGAAATTTGACGCCAATATTCGCCGCCAAGGAAAACGCTGCACTCATGTATCTCCGAATGGCTCGCCGGTTTGCCTTGGAAACGGACAAACGGTTGCTCGCGAAAGCAGTTTGGATGCTCGGTGTCAAAGGACTCCGGAGCGTGCACCGTCACAAGCGACGGCTCAAGAAGGGGGAGTTCTTTCCGCCGTTTCTGTACATGTCGGTCATCAACAGTTGCAACTTGCGTTGTCAGGGCTGTTGGGTCGATGTTGCGGCCAAGCAGCATAAAATTGAGCTCGACGCGGCGACCCGCACGATCGAGCAAGCCAAAGAAATGGGCAACAGCTTCTTTGGGATCCTCGGTGGTGAACCGTTCATGCATAAGGATTTGTTGACCCTTTTTGAGCGGCATCGGGATGTTTATTTCCAGGTCTTCACCAACGGACATTTCATCACCGATGACGTCGCAAAGCGTTTGCGTGATTGTGGCAACGTCACTCCATTGATCAGTGTCGAGGGTAGCGAGATCATCAGCGATACGCGCCGCGGTCGAGATGGCGTTTACAATCAAACGATGGCTGGGATCGAAGCGGCACTGCGCAACAAATTGTTGGTCGGGGTTTGCACGAGCGTTTGCAAGTCCAACATCGATGACCTCGTCACGGATAAATGGGTCGACCGTTTGATCGAGATGGGGGTGATGTATTGCTGGTTCCATATCTACCGCCCGGTCGGCCCGGAACCGAATCCGCAGTTGGCTCTGTCGAGTGAAGAACAACGTCGGGTTCGTCAATTTGTTGTCGACACGCGTGCCACCAAACCGATTGTTGTCATTGACGCCTATCACGACGACGCAGGCAACGCACTGTGTCCGGCGGTCACCGGTTTCACTCATCACGTCGGGCCATGGGGAGATATCGAGCCCTGTCCGGTCATTCAGTTGGCGACCGAATCGATTCACGATGACCGGCCATTGAAAGACACGTTCAATGAGTCGACTTTTTTGAAAGACTTCCGAGAACTCACCGCGGGAGAAACTCGCGGTTGCGTAATCATGGAACGTCCTGATCTGCTCGTCGAACTTGCCGAAAAGCACGGCGCGCGTGATACGACCGCACGCGGCGGTGTGATCGAAGAGTTGAAAAATGTTTCGCCTCGACGAAGTCAGTATCAACCCGGTGATGAGATCCCAGAGCGAAGTCTTGTTTATCGCTGGGCGAAGAAGTACGCGTTCAACGACTTCGGAACCTACGCTCGGCATTTTGACGCGCAGCGGTATCAGGATCCTGATGACAAAGTGGATGCACCCGAACTGGTGCAGATTGGCGAACCGAGTCGTCGCTAAACCGCGGGTCCCGCGTTTGCCGATGCCCTGTCTTCATGGCAATCGTCGATCAGGATAGGTAGGCTCGTCGGGCAGATGACCGGGCTGGCGGGCGTTTTGGAAACCGGCCCTTTTTTCAACGCAATGTGTCTCGCCGTGTGATACGAGTGCGAGAGTGGTTGGAGCGGCATTTGCAGAGCACGACTCCACATTTGCGGAGAATGGTTTCACTTTTGCAAACGGCGGTATTGCTAATGAAGTCGGTGATGTCGCGTACGAAAACGGAAGAGAGCGTTGGTTTGGCAGGAACGGATTTGGCGAAAAAGCAGTTTGATTTGACCTCAACGCCTACTGCGGATGGGTTACACTTAGTCCACTTTGATGCCCCCTCCGTAGAGAGGAAAGATCGATGAGTTCAACCTCTCCCGAATCGTGTGCGAAGAACGCCTGTGGCCTGACCGACATCGGCCGACGCCGCGCGGAGAATCAGGATCAATTTCTCATTGCCGAACTGCGCAAGTCGATGTTGGTGCATTCGACGAGTCTGTTGGTCGACAAGGAAGTTCCTCTCTTTGGCAGTGCCCGCGGTCAACTGCTAATCGTCGCCGATGGGATGGGGGGACATGCCGCCGGGCGTCGCGCCAGCAGCGTGGCGATGGATCATTTGATCACGGAATTGCTTAATCGGATGCACTGGTTTTTGCATCTTGAGCACGACCACGAAGACGAGTTCATTGATTCACTGAAGGATTTGCTCCGCCAGGCTCACGCCCGGATTCTGTCCGAGGCGGCGGACGATGATTCGCAACGCGGGATGGGAACGACGTTGACGATGGCCTACATCGTTTGGCCTCGGATGTATGTCGTTCACGCCGGAGACAGTCGGTGCTATCTGATTCGAGACGGGCAGTGCGAACAGCTAACGACCGATCACACTCTCGCCCGGCAACTCGTCGAGTCCGGTGGTCTCAAACCGGAAGAGGAAGAGCAAAGCCGGTGGAGCAACGTGCTGTGGAATGTTCTCGGCGGCAGTGGTGATCAGGAGTTGATCGCCGAGGTCCGGCGGACGGATTTGGTCGAAGGAGACATGGTGTTGCTGTGCAGCGACGGGCTGAGTCGTTACCTGTCGACCGAGACGCTCGCGGGGGTGGTATCGGAAGGTTGCAGTGACCACCGTGGGATTTGTCATCGGTTGGTCGGTTTGGCAAACGCTGCCGGGGGCGAGGACAACATCACGGTTGTCGTGTGCAGCCCGGGGCCGCAGAAGATCAGCGACCACGCATTGAGTTTCCGAGGCCAGAACGGCCCTGAGTTGCAAGTCCAACGGTTCGACGATGATGATGAAACGGATCTGTCGCATTTGCTCACCGAAGACGGACTGATGCCCGAGGATTTCGCGGACGAAGATACGCTGCCTGGTTGAGTGAACACGATCGACGCTTCTGCGGTTTGAGCACGTGTCAGGTCGAGGTGGTTGGTCTAGAATGAGAAGTACCGTCACGCTTTCGAGCTTGACCCTGCCTCCATTTCCTACCCCCCTCAGATCCAATCCGTGATGAAGAATTGTCGTTTCTCCAATAGCGTCGTTGCGTCCGTGTTGCTGAATCCTCGGGCCGCACTGATTTGTTTCTTGATTCTCGCTTGCCAATCCGGTTCGTTCGCGAAAGATGCCTCCGGCACTCAGGGAGGTCCCGCGACCGAGACGGTGAGTCTCGGTGATCCATCCCTTACCGCGGGGATTCCCGGCGAGGGTCCGTTGACGGTCGAGCAAGCCAGGAAGTGGCTCGCCGAACCTAAAAACCATGCAATTCTCGACGTGAAATTACCTCACGGTCTCCATGCGGCGGCGGGCAACGTCTTCATTCCTGAAGACAACCCGATGACCCGGGCGAAGATCGAACTCGGACGCCAACTTTACTTTGACACCCGGCTGTCTTCGGACAATTCGATTTCATGTGCGTCGTGTCACGTTCCGGAAGAGGGTTGGGGAGCGAATACCCAATTCGGGATCGGAGTCGATGGTCAAACCGGCAACCGAAACTCACCCGTTTCGTTCAACCGAATTCTGAGTCGGCACCAGTTCCACGACGGTCGTGCGGGAACGCTCGAAGAGCAAGCCGTCGGGCCGATCGAGAACCCGATCGAAATGGGGAACACCCATGACGTTTGTGTGCAAACGCTCGGTTCCATTCCCGTATACAAACTCCAGTTCGATCACATCTTTGACGATGGCCTGACGATCGAAAACGTCGGCCGAGCGATCGCTACGTTCGAACGCTCAGTCGTTACCGGGCCTGCCCCGTACGACTATTACGCTCCGTTGGCGACATTTGAGAAAGCGTTTGCGGATGACCTTGAGTACCTCGACGAAGAACCCGAACTCGCCGAGCAGTACAAGCGACTCAAGGAAGAAGCCGCAAAGAATCCGATGAGCGAGTCGGCGATTCGTGGGATGGAGTTGACGTTCGGAAAGGCCAACTGCACGGTTTGTCATGCGGGTGCCAATTTCACCGATGAGCAATTCCACAACCTCGGTGTCGGGATGGACAGCGACGAGCCAGATCTCGGACGCTACGAGATCACGAAGGAGGAGAAGGATCGCGGCGCGTTCAAGACGCCCACGATGCGGAACGTCGCCGACTCGGCCCCATACATGCATGACGGCAGTCAAAAGACGCTCGAAGAGGTCGTCGAATGGTATGACAAGGGCGGACATCCAAACCCTTGGTTGAGCGATAAAATGAAGGTGCTCAACCTGACCGATGGGGAAAAGGCGGATCTCGTGGCCTTCATGGTCGAAGGTCTGACGAGTGACTTCCCGGTCATCGAAACAGGCCGATTGCCTGCCGATCAATAGTCGAAATTCCCATTAGAGAACTGATGCCTGGTACCGCTGTTGCTCCACTGAAGATTGGTGACCTGACCATCGACCCGCCGATTTTGCAGGCACCGATGGCTGGTTTCACCAACGCTGCCTTCCGCCAAATCGTGCGCGAGTTTGGAGGTGCTGGCTTGCTGGCGACCGAAATGGTCAATGCCCGCGGGTTCGTGTGGATGGATGAAAACGAGGCCGAGCATCCCGACCGCCTTTGGGGCGTCGGCGATGAGCCCCGGCCGTTGGCGGTGCAAATTTGGGACAACGATCCCGAAACCATGGCGAAGGTAGGTCGACGGCTCGTCGAAGAATATCGGGTGAGTGTCGTCGACATCAATTTCGGATGCCCTGTCCGCCAGGTAACCGAAAAGGCTCACAGCGGGAGTTACCTGCTGCGTGAGCCGCAGCGAATGAGTGCGATCATCTCGAAATTGGTTCGTGCCTGCGCCCCGACGCCGGTGACGGCCAAGATCCGCCTCGGCTGCCATCCGACCAATATTAACTGCAACGAGATTGCGAGAGTCGTCGAAGAAGCCGGTGCGGCGGCCCTGACCGTGCACGGCCGAACGGCGGCGGATATGTTCCGCGGCAACGCGGATTGGGATCGGATCAGCGAGATCAAGGCACACCTGAAGAATATCCCGTTGATCGGTAACGGTGATCTCGACAGTGCCGAGAAAGTCGTTGCGGCGTTCGAGCAATACAATGTCGACGCGGTCATGATCGCGCGGGCGTGTTTGGGGCGTCCATGGTTGTTTGCACAGGCGGCTGCCGCGTTACGTGGCGAACCGGTGCCGCCCGACCCGACTCTCGAGCAGCAGCGTGACGTGATGTTGCATCACTATCGACTCGTTGTGGATCGCTTTGGCGAGGAAAAAGCAACGGTTCTCATGCGAAAATACGCGTGCTGTTACGCACAGGGCAAACGCGGGGCTCGCCATTTTCGAACCCATGTCGCCAAAGTATCGACGGCGGAGGAGTTCCAAGCAGTTGTCGATGAGCATTTTCCGGTCAGCACGGACGGTTAATCGGAGTAAACTGTGGGCAAACGAACATTGATGACCCACCTGAAAATCCGATGCCGATCCGATGAGAACCGTCGACCAGATCTTGCGTGAGGCGACGCTGCAAAAAAGCCCAACGGATGCGGAGCCCACTCGCGCCCTGGATCGTTTCTCGCGAAAGCGACACGTCGAGCTCGTTCGTTCGCTCTCTCAAGTGAGCGCCGTTCGCTCGACGCTTTACATCGCAGTGCAGTGGATCGTCATGATTGGCGCGATCGTGGTCGCGGCCAAAGTGAATCATTGGGCGGTCTATCTGGTCAGCATGATTGTGCTGGCCAGCCGGATGCAGGCTCTCGGTGTCTTGATGCACGACGGAGCTCACTATCTTCTGTACAAGAACCGTGTGCTCAACGACGTCGTCTCGGATCTTTTTGTTGCTTTCCCGATCGGGATGAGCACGACGTTGTACCGAAAGACGCACTTTCGGCATCATCGCTATACGAACACAGAAGAAGACCAGGACCTTGCCGCGCAGCAAGAGGAACAGGAATGGTTTGAGTGGCCGAAGACACGACTCGGTTTGTTCTTGACCCTCATCCGCAGCGTGTTCGGAATCAACTTTCTGCGAGGTTGGATTCTGTACAAACACTGGGCGCCGTGGAACAACTTTCGCTCGCCTGATTTCCCACCGCGATGCAGAGTGCTCTACGTGTTATCGACGGCCTGTGTGTATTCCTTTTTTGCCATCGCACTCAAAATTGACCCGCGCACCACAATCCTCTTGGTCGTCATTTACATGTTGGCAGGAATTACGGTACTGAATCTGATCAACCGTATCCGAGCCACCGCAGAACACCTTGGCACACGGGGTGATCACGAATTGAACGACACTCGGACGGTGTTGCCGAACTTTGTTGAACGGTTGCTAATCGCGCCATACGGGGTGAACTATCACCTCGAGCATCATCTGTTTCCGTCCGTGCCGGGCTATCGGCTGAGCGAGTTGCACCGGGAATTGATGAAAGACGAGGAGTTTCGAACGAAGGCACATATCACTCAAGGATACACCGGGGTGATTCAAGAGTTGATGGACTTGCAAGAGCAAGCCAACGAAGAGAAGGCGAAAGAGATGTCCGCGGTATGAAATCGTTCGTCAGGAAGATTGCAACGTCTTGTTGATTTCGTCAGATTCGATACGTCCATCGCGTACGCGAAGGACACGTTGTGCCGCCAAAGCAACCTCTTCACTGTGCGTGACCGTGACGAGTGTCATCTTTCGGTCATCATGCAGTTCATCGAATAGTTCGAGGATTCCTGCTGCGGTTACGGTATCAAGGTTTCCCGTCGGTTCGTCCGCGAGCAACAGACGAGGATCGTTCGCCAACGAACGTGCGATGGCGATGCGTTGGCGTTGTCCTACCGAGAGTTGTTTGGGAAGGTGTTTCTCTCGCTCACTCATGCCTACCGCGTTGATGAGTTCTCTGGCCTTTTCAATCCGCTGTGCTCCCGTCATTCCTCTTCCGAACATGGGAACCTGAACGTTCTCCAATGCGGTTAACGTTGGTAGCAGATAAAACGATTGGAAGATGAAACCGATCGCTCGGGAACGGAGTTCGTCGAGGTCCGTGGAAGAGTCGACCACGTTTCCTTCGAAGATGACCTTCCCCGAGGTGGGACGGTCCAAGGTTCCCAGGATGCTCAGCAGCGTGGATTTTCCGCTGCCGCTCGGGCCCATGATGGCGACATATTCGCCTGAATGAATTTCGAAACTGACGTGGTCGAGGGCTCGCACGTTTCCGTCGGGGTAGTCCTTGCAGACATCGTCAACGGCCAGCAAAACAGATTCGTCGTGAGTCATGATTCATCCTGATGGACACGCGGGTGGGCAAATGCGCCCTTCATCGTACAGCAATCCATGACGGGCTCGATGGGGGACCCTGTTTGCAGGTGGATGTTTGCAAGTGAAAGACGGTCCCGGAATATCTCAAAAACGATACAAGGCACAACCAACCTGTAAGCCTGAACCAATGTTGATGATCAACCCTTGGTCGCCTGCCGAGGGGCGAGTGTCGTCAGGATTGCCGTTTTGATCGGACACGCCGGCGGCAAGCATCGCCAACGGGGTCGAGGACGTGAATGCATCGGGACCTCGTTGGGTCGCAACGATCATGCGATCGAAGGCGAGTTCCAATTCGTTCGCAAAACCTTGCAAGAAATCATCGCTGGTTTGCGGAGGCAACCACCAATCGATGTCCTCATTCGTCAGAGAATTCTCGTCGAGGAACCGTTCCACGCTTTGTCGGATGCACGGCAGGAGACTCTTCTTCCATCCTTCAGCGATGGTGTGTTCCAAGAACGGCTTGCCAATCTTGTTCTCGATGTTGGCGAAGACCTTGTATTCGTCTTGGAATTCAGGGTAGTGATCGAACCGAAACGCGTGAAAACCAGTTTCACCATCTTCAGATTCACTCAGGATGGCGGCGGATGCCATCTCGGTGATGCCGATGGTTGGTTTGTCGGGAACGTCAGCATTGTTTTCGATCTCGGAGGCAACCACCATCGCTCGTTCGATACGCCCGGCACGTCCCATCTCACAGATCAGGTGACACGCGTTTAAGAAGCCGATGGAACCGTTGAGCAGATCGAACGCGAACGACTTTACAGGGTCCGTTGCCGCCTGATCGGCGTTGAGTTTGAGGTCGCCGGCCAGCAACGCCGCGAGGGCGGGTTCGGTGAGGTATTCCGTCCGATAGATGCCGGTTGAGATCAACAGCTCGATGGTGGAGCGATCGATGTTCGCTTCTTTGATGCTCGTTTCAGCAGCCTGATGTAGCAACGTCAACGTGTCGGCACGTTCGCCATCGACAGGTGTCGCCATTGCAACCGATTCGAACCGGAACGGCGTCGACATCGCAACGCTCATGGAGTCTTGCGTTGGCGAGTCGATCAAGAGGTGGTTGGCGTGCCCGTTGGTGGAACTGCCGTTGTTGTTATCGTTAGCCCGTCGGATTCGGTCAGGCAGATCGTTGCAATGGTAGACCGCCGTGCCACTGGTTTGCCCAGAACCCGAGATCGCAAAGAGGACTCTGTCGCCGGTTCGAATTCTTCCGTTGTCGATGTTGTCACGGAACGCTAGGAAGTGTGTCGTGCTGGCGGTGTTCCCTCGCAGTTCCAAGTTGTCGATCATTTGATCGGTGCAATCAGTTTGAAACTGTTTCGCGATTTCCTCAATCGCACCACGGATCGTCAGTCGCGACGTTTGGTGCGGGATGATGTGTTGGATATCATTGACGTGATGTCCGCTTTCTTTGAGGACATGAACGGCGTGAGCGGCGGCGTGCGGAACGATTGCCGCGGTTACCTGAACCGCATCGGTGTGCATGACCGCACCGCCGTGTGGTTGATCGCTCGGTTTTGCGATGCACAACCGGCTGTAGTGGCCGAGCGTGTACATGTCGAACTCGGTAAAGCCTTCGCCTCGCCGCGGTGACGCGCTCATGGCAACCGCAACGCCCGCATCACCGAGTGTGAGCGAGGCGAGTTGAGGATCGAGATAACCGTCCATCTCGAGCTGCGCGGTACGTGTCAGGTGCGAGATGTATTCACCGCTGACCACCATCGCACTGCGAACGGCTCCGGATTGAATGAACGCATCGGCAACATAGACCGCCGTCCACATGCTCGCACACGCGTTGGAAATGTCGAACGCGATCGCATTGTCAAAACCCATCAAACGTTTTAGCGCGATCGCGGTGGATGGTTCGTAACCGACACGCGATGGACCGTCCCAACGCGATATGTTGGCGCTGATCAATAGGTCGAACTGATCGGCATGGATCGTCGAGTGTTTCAAGCAATCCTGGATCGCGTTGGACGCCAGGTCAATCGCGTACTCATCGTCGGCTGCGAAGTGACGCGATCGAATTCCGGTCAGACGTTCCAGAGGCACGCGAACAGGGCGTACGCAACCATCAAGAATTTCACGCGTGGTGACGACCTGTGGTGGCAGGTACGTGCCGACGCTTTCGAGAATGGAATGGTTGATGTTCATGATTGGCCACAGGGAGTCAATTCGGGAGCACCGAGATGTTCGTACAGCTCAGAAATCGTTTGGTATTCGAATAACACTTCCGGTTTCATCGGCCCATTGTTCCGCGTCAATCCGGCATCGTTGGCGCGAGTGATGATCCGCAGACTCGTCAGCGATGCACCGCCGAGATCAAAAAAGTTGTCGTTGATCCCTACCTTGGGCACACCGAGCTCTTCTTCCCAAATCGACGCCAAGGTTGTTTGCCATTCGTTTTGTGGTTCAACGTATTCGCACGTCGTCCGACGTTCGGACTTGGCAGGACGTGGCAGCATCCGATGAGCAATCTTCCCCGATGCGGTCAGAGGCAGCGATTCCATCACAACGATACGTCGAGGAACCATGTATCGCGGAAGAACCGTCCGCAGATGAGCGAGGGTCTTGTTTTGATACTCACCTATTTGAGACGCGTTATCTTCACGCAGAGTATTGTCGGTCGGTTGAATCCAGGCGACTAACTCGGATTGTGACGTTCCTTCGTCGGTATTCAGACGTACGCAGCATCGCATGACTTCCGGCATAGCGTTGATCGCTGATTCAACTTCCGAGGTATCGGCACGAATGCCATCGACCTTGATCTGTTGATCGATCCGTCCGAGGAATTCGAGTTGACCGTCAGGGTTCCAGCGAGCCCGGTCACCGGTGTCGTACATTAAGGATGGTGATTCCGCATCGACGAATGGATCGCGGCAGAACGCGTTCTCGGTGAGTTGGCTGTCTCGCCAGTAACCGTCGGCGAGCATGGGGCCGGCGAGGAAAAGGCGTCCGACCGCGCCGAGCGGACACAGTCGACCTTCATCGTCGAGAACATACGCTCTGCTGCCTGGCCGTGGGCGGCCGATTGGCGTAGCGGACCGAGCGTGTTGCCCCGGCGAAACTTCGTAGGTGGTTGCGGTGACGACGGCTTCGGTGGGGCCATAAGCGTTGAGAATACGCACGCCGCGAGACCGCCACGCGGAAACTGATTCGCTCGGGAAAACGTCACCACCGAGGATCATCAATCGTAGCGAACTGAGGTCATGATCCTGGTCGATCAACCCGCCGCAATGCTGGAAGTAGGCGGGCGGTAGGTTGATTACGGTCAAACCATGTTGACTGACGTTTTCCCAGAGAGTTTCGGGCGACCAAAGGGCGTTCCCTCTCGCAACAACCATCGCACCGGCATGCCATGCCGAAAACATTTGTTCGAGCGAAGGATCGAACGTCAGGTTGCTGAACTGCAGGACCCTGTCGTCTTCGGTCAATTTGTAGACCGAACTGATCGATACGATGTGCTGGGCCAACGCGGCGTGGGAAACGCAGACACCTTTGGCACTGCCGGTGGAACCGGAGGTATGGAGGATGTAGACGGTGTCCGATGGCGACGCCGCGACGTCAATCTCGTGACGTTGTTCGTCGGCGGAGGAAACCAGATCAACAACGTGGGGCATTGGGATACAGCAAACGTCGCTCGATTCAACGACGGAGATCAAGTCTGAGTTGTCGGTGATCAAGGTATCCGCCCCGCACGAACGAAGAATGTTCTCGTTGCGGGTGATGGGACTTTCGCAATCCAGCGGAACGTAAACCGCACCGGCTTTCATGATGCCCAAAACAACGGAGGCGGTTTCAAAGCACCGAGCAAAACAGCAGGCAACCAATGATCCCTTCGTGACGCCACGTTCACAGAGTTCATGCGCGATCACGTCGCTGGCACGATCGAGTTGGGCATAGGTCTGTTGTTCAGCGTCACACACCCAGGCGACCGCGTCTGCGCGCGATTGAGCCTGTCGTGCCACCCATTGATGAACGAGTGTGCCATCCCACGTTTCGAGCGCGGCGGATGAGGACAACGCCAAAATCTCGTCTCGTTCGGATTTTGAAACCAGATCGTACTGTGACAATCGTTTCGAAGGATCCCTGACCACTTCACCGCAGAGATGCACGAACTGGTCGGCGATGCGTCTTGCCGTTCGTTCGGAGTACAGGTCGGTGTCGTATTTCAGTGTGCCAACGAAAAGCTGCTCGGTTTCGAACAATTCCATCGTCAGGTCGCACTGACCTTCCTGTTGCCGCATGTTGTACGGGCGAACGCGCAGTCCGGCCAATTCGACCTCCGCGGATTGGTCTCCCAGCAAGGTTGCCGCTTCGCAGAAGCGGGGCTTCTGCAGGCCGAACATGACGTTGAAGATCGGGTTGCCACTGCCATTTCTTTTCCGACCGATACGATCCACGATCGACGCGAACGGATAACCTTGGTGTTTGATCGCACCGAGGACTTTTGATTTCACTCCGGTGGCGAAATCGGCGAATGTCGGATCATCGCTCGATTCCGAACGGATCGCGAGCGAGTTGACGAAATAGCCAATCACATGATTGAACTCGCTGCGTGAACGTCCCGACGTGGTTGTGCCCACGATGACATCGTTTTGGTTCGCGATGCGATGCAACAGCGTTTTGAAGATCGACAGCGTCAACGCAAAGGGGGTCAGGCGGAGTGTCTTGGCGAGTTCGCGTAGACCCGACGAGAGTTCTTCTGGAATCTGGAAATTCAGCGTCGCGCCACGAAATTCCGCTCTCGCGGGACGTCGAAAATCGCTCGCGAGATCGAGAGTCGGTAGCGGTCCACCGAGTTCATCTTCCCAGTAGAGCCAGTCTTTCTCGCCCTCGGTGCTTTCCACCCAGCTTCTTTGTTCGTTGACGAAATCAGAGAACGTTGCCGGAGGCGACTGGAGTTTCGCGATCTCACCGCCGGTTACCTGTGAGAGCAACTGGAATAACTCGTCTTGGAAGATCCAAAGTGACCAGGCATCAAAGACAATGTGATGCAGCACAATCAGAAGGATCTGTTCGTCGTCGGAGCGGCGAATCAATCGTACCCTCAAGAGTGGTCCGGCTTCGAGATCGAACGGACGTTCGTACTCGGCCTTCACGCGTGAGGATATTTCTTCTTCGGAGGCGCCGAGCATCTCGATCGATGCAAAATCGGCGGTTGAGTTCTGATGGATCTTTCGAAGCAGTTTTCCGGACTTCATTTCCATCGTCGTACGCAACGACTCATGTCGCTCGACCAGCAAATCGATGGATGTTTTGATCGATGCAGGATCGACCGGGGAGCAGATCCGGCAGGCCGAGGCGACGTTGTAGGCAGGACTGTATGGCGCCGAAAGATGTAGGAAGTACAGCGCCTGTTGGCCCACGGTCGTCGGTTCGAACCGACTCTCGTCAGCCTGCGGAGCCGTTTCGCTTTGAATGATCTTGATCAGGTCTTTCTTAAAACGACGCAGTAACGTCATCGTTTCCTGATCGAGTGCGTTGTCGGGTGCACGGAAACGAAGCATCTTTCCTTGACACCAAAGTTCGACTCGGCGGTCAAGTAGTTGTTGGTAGAGCTTCTCGGCAGTCATGTCAGGGGCATTCATAAGGCGCCCTCCACCCATCCGTCTTCGCTTGCGACAGGAGGCTCGGCAGTTGCAATCTGTTCGATCACTTGATTTAAGAATGTATCCAAGGTGCTGTCTTCGAAAAATAAATCCAGAGGTACTTCGATGCCAAATTCTTGTTGCATTTCGTCACGAAGTTCGAACGCCATGAGGCTGTCCAAGCCGAGTGCATCGAGCGATTGGGCGAGAGGGACTTCGTCAATTTCGAGCCCCATGATTTCCGCAATCCGTTCGTGCAAATCTTGACGAATTTCTTCCGGTGACTTTTGTTGCTGATTCGCAGAATCGGTGTCCGACGCCGATTCATCTGCCGTGGTTGTCGCAGGTGCGACGATCGTGATGGGCGTCAGTGTCAGTCCGGTGACGGTCATGACCGGAGAACCATCGGCATCGGTGATCGTTAAGTCGATCGATAGCGAATCATCTTCGGTTGACGCGTTGGAGGAACGGCGGAGCGTCGACGTGACTTGCAGCGTCTGGTCCGCGTTAGCGGATTGATGAGCCGCAACGTGGTCGACGCCGACCGGGATCCAAGCGTTCGTGGAGGAAGGAATGACCCCTGCGGCGACTTGGAAACACGCGTCGAGCAATGCAGGATGCAACTGATATCCATCCGAATCCAATCCGGATGGCAGTTTGGTCCGGCCAGTCGATGCGGTTTGTCCATCGACAACAGTGTTTCGACGTGACTGAAGTCCTCGAAACGCGGGGCCATAGTTCAGACCGGCATCATGCATCGCCTTGTAGTGATCGTGGGCAGATGTTTCGGTGCCGCACTGTGTGTTCAAAGCAAGAGTCTCGTCTTCCGTTGGAGCGTGCGACGGGATCTCGCTAGGACATGGTGTGTCACTTTGGGGAGACATGTTCGCAACCCGGCATTGGGCGATGGTGTGCCACTGTCCATTTTCGGAAAGTGTGTCCAACGCCGCGATCGTTAGCTCTCGAGTTTGCTCGCCGGGTGAAACGATCACCTGCACGCATGTCGGATCGCTACCTCGCAGTGGAAGCGGCCGAAGGATTTTGAACGAATCGATGGAAGTCAGGTCCGGCGAAACGGCTCGACCTGCTTCCAAAGCCAGTTCCAACAGCCCGGCGGCGGGAAACAGTTTCATGCCCCGGACGACATGATCGTGGAGGTAGGTGAACTGTTCTAAGTTCGTCTCGAAGATCGTTTCTTTGCCCGCCAAGTTCAGCTTTCGTTGCAGCAAGGCGTGACCGGTCGAAACGTTTCTAGCCGGCGCATCATGAGTCGTCGAAAGCAACGTCGTTGCCAATCGATCAACCGGAGCAACAGATTTGCTCGAAAGAGCCGACATGGGTAGGCAGACCGGTGTGTCGTCGATCCACCGTCGGCTGCGTTGGAACGGATAGGTTGGCAGAGGGACGCGTTTGGCGGTTGGTGGGAAGTGCTCTTTCCATGAGATCGTTTCACCACGCAGGAAAGCCATCGCGACGCTGCGGAGCTCGCAGACTCGATCATCGCCGAGCAATCGATTTTCCGATGTTGAAACCTCGGTGATGGTTTGGGATGAGGGATTGCCGTCGGCATAACGTTGTAGCTCGGCGACGAGTTCTTGAGTCGTTCCGGCGACAATTCCGATTCGGTGTTCGAAAACATCGCGGGTCGTTGCGGCGGAAAAACAAACGTCGACGAGCGGCAGGGAGATCGCCGAAAGCGAGGCGGCGAATCGTTCGGCATACTGACGCAACGCCTTCGGGCTTTTCGCAGACAAAACGAACAGCGACGGTTGGGGAGTGAGATTCGGCGCCGGCGAATTCTCGAGTTGGACGCCCGACGCGACAGGACGTGCGATCACCGTTCCTTCGGTCGAGGCGGCGGGCGATAGTGGGTGAACCGACGGTGCGTCAGACAGGATCACGTGTGCGTTGCTGCCGCCGAAGCCGAACGAACTGACGCCGGCGATTCTTGGTTTTGCGGATTCCCACGAACGCTTTTGACGTATTACTTCGACCGGCCATTGCCAATCGATGGCTTTGCTGAGTTCGTCGCAGTGCAAATGCGGGGGCAGGTAATTGTTTTTGAGTGAAAGAATGACCTTGATCATTCCCGCGATTCCGGCGGCGCCTTCGAGGTGTCCGACGTTGGTTTTAACCGATCCGATTTGCAAGGGGCGCGATGGTTCGCGGCTCGGTCCGAAAACCTGGCGAAGGGCGTCCACTTCGATCGGATCACCGAGTGGTGTGCCGGTGCCGTGGGTTTCCAGGTAGTCGATCTGTTCTGCGGTCAGGCGAGCGTCAGCGATCGCGGCGCGAATGACGGCTTGCTGCGCGTTGCCGTTGGGCGCGGTCAGACCCACGCTCCGGCCGTCTTGGTTGGTCGCACTGCCTCGAACGACGCAGAGAATCGGATCCTGATCTTTGATCGCGTCGCTGAGTCGTTTCAGCAGAACTGCTCCGCATCCTTCACCGCGAACGAAACCATCGGCGTCGGACGAGAACGCATGGCAACGCCCGGTCGGCGATAGCATGCCGGCTTGGCTCAAACTGATGCTCAGTTCGGGAGCCAAAATCACGTTGACGCCCATCGCGATGGCCATGTCGCAGTCACCGTATCGCAAACTGCGTGCAGCCAAATGGACCGCCGTCAGTGATGACGAGCATGCGGTGTCGACCGCCACGCTCGGACCGCGCCAATCCATCACGTAGCTCAATCGGCCCGCCGCTGCACCATGAGCGTTTCCGGTGCTCATGTACGTATCAATGGATTCCGAGTCGCGGCGAGTCAAACGATACAGATAGTCGTTGCTGCACATGCCGACGAACGCACCGACGCGTCGTCCGCGACAGGATTGAGGTGCGATGCCCGCGTTTTCAAATGTTTCCCACGCGACTTCTAGCAGCAAACGTTGTTGTGGATCGAGAGAGGCGGCTTCCCGGCCCGAGATTCCAAAAAACGCAGCATCAAATTGATCGATCTGGTCGAGCCAGCCGACTCGATTAGCTGTAATGCGGCCCGGTTGCTTTTCACGATCCGACTTCAGTTCGTTCGTCCATCGGTCACCGGCGTGAGTATCGACGGCACGGCCTTGATGCAGCAGTTCCCAGAAATCATCGGGTGACGTGGCGCCGGGAAACCGGCAACCGATTCCGACGATTGCGAGCGGTTCGCTCAAACGATCGCCCAATCGCTGCATACCCGCTTTCGTTTTTCGAAGAGCCTCGAGAACGCTCGCCATGTTCAGGCTGCCGTCGGCGGGCACGTTTTCGTTGACAGCGGAATTTCGCGTACCGCGACCAGGACGTGCAGGATCTTGATCGGATGCGTCGTCGGAGTTCGGTAGTTGAATCATTGGTCAGCTCCCCACTGTTCGAATTGTTCGGACAAATCGCCAATTTCACGAAGTAGATCCGTTACCTCAGCAACCGGCATTTCGCTCCCCGAGGTGTCCTCGGTGTCGGATACGCGTTCCGATGCGACAGGCGCGTTTGCCTGTAAATTCGACAGACTCACCCCTGATTCTAGTTCACGATCGGAATTCACGTTCTCGCGGGCGTGCTTTTCTACCGTTGGCTGTTTGACGTCCCGCTCTTCTGTATATGACGATTCTGCATCGGTAAGAGACAACAGTTCGAGCATCCGTCCGGCGAGCGCCTGCACGTCGGGGAAGTTGAATAGATCGATCGTGCTAATGCGTACGCCGAGCGTTGCTTGCAGAGCGTTGACCAGTTCCAACGAAGTCAGCGAGTCCATCCCCAGATCGAATAATGGTTGATCGAGCGGAACCGCATCGGCACTGCCCAAAGCGAGTGCGGTGGCGATCGACTCGCGAATGTGTTGGGTGACCATTTTTAGGCGTTCGTCTGCGGTAAGTTCACCCAATTGCTCCACCCAGTCAGGTTTCGTTGCCGCATTGTCGGAACTGTTGCGATCGCGAAGCAGGCCTTCAAACAAACGGTGAGACTGAAGGTGATCGGGCAACCGATCCAAATGCAGCCGAGCAACCGCGACCGAAGCGGGAGTTTTTGAACCCGGCGAACTTTCCTGTGCGGACGCTCTCAATAGGTGCTCGAGAACGTGAATTCCCTCGTCAGGCATCAACATGCCGATTCCAGCGAGGTCGCCTTTGCCGAGACGATCGCGTTTCGCCGCTGCCCCGATTCGCCCCCACGGTCCCCACCCGATTGAGATTGCCGGTTGCCCGAGTTCTCTGCGGAGCATTGCCAAAGAATCCAAAAACGCGTTGGCGACTGCATGGTTAGCTTGTCCGGGCGATCCCAGCCAAGCCGAGAAGGACGAGAAGAGCACGAAGTCATCGATCGCATCGTGTTGAGTCGCCTCATGAAGGTTCCATGCACCGGAGACCTTCGCATCGAGAACGCGATGCATTTTCGCAGGCGATTGTTGCTCCATGGTGGCATCGTCGAGCACGCCGGCGAGATGATAGACACCTGTGATTGGCCCCAAGTTATCGCGAAGACGTGATAACGTCTGGTCAACATTAGCGATCTGGCTCAGTTGCACATTCTCGACCTGGATACTCACGCCGCGTGAACGCCATTGGTTCAGCACCGCGTTCTCGTCGTTCGTCGCGGCGCGTCGGGTGAGCAAGGCAATCTTGGTCGCTCCGCTGTCGATCAAATGCTCTGCGGTCAGGAGGCCCAATCCGCCAAGACCACCGGTAATGATCTGCAGTCCGTCGACTGATTTTCGTGTTGTGGATTCGGGGAGAGATGCGGGTTGCCGTTTCGAACCGCAGTGGATCACCGCCTTCCCAATATTTGTACCGCTTTGAAGCCATGCCATCGCATCGGCTACTTCGTCAAACTCGAAAGCACGCAGAGGCAAGGGGCGGTAAACGTTCTTTCGAACTTTTTGAATTAAGCGATCGAGCCGACCTTGGATACCGTCGGGGCTATCTGCCAAACGCTTAGACAGGTCCAACGGTGTGTATTCAATGCGAGGCTTCTGTGCTTTGATGCGATCGTTGATCCCGGAGTTCGCCAACGCGATGTCGACGTAGCGGCAGGTGTCATCGGCGGTTCGCAGGTTTTCGTCGATGAATGCTTCGCCGAGCGAATTGACAATCACATCGACTCCACGTCCATCAGTCGCTTTCGAGATCGCCGCTGCATAACCCGTTTGTCTCGAATCAAATACGTGAGTGACACCCATTTGTTTGAGAAAATCATGTTTGTCGAGGCTGGCTGTTGCGAACACCTGTGCCCCGAGGTGTTGGGCGATTTGGACAGAGGCGATGCCGACACCGCCTGCCGCTGAATGAATCAAAACGGATTCGCCCGCTTTCAAATTGGCGATATCTTCGATTGCTGTTGAGGCGGTTAAGAAGGCGACCGGAAGAGTCGACGCGTCGTCGAATGAAATTGATTCCGGCAAATGACAAACCGATGAAGCGGGTACTGTGACGTAGTCGGCGATCGACTCCGCCGCGACGACAACCACGCGGTCTCCTACGGTTACATCGTCAACATCCGCGCCGACTCGTACGACTTTCCCGGCGCACTCGGCACCGAGCGGTGGGTTACCGGGATACGCGCCTAGCACGTTGAGAACATCACGGAAATTCAGGCCGGCAGAAACAATCCCGACCTCGACCTCGTCTGCTTTGGGAAGGCGTCGGTTTCGAGATTCGGCGGAGAGGCCTTGTAAACTGCCGCGTTCGTTGATGCAGAGGATTCGGCATTGCTCATCATCAGAAAGATTGTGATGTTCCCACTGCCGAACCATCCGCCGACCATCGCGAACCGTGACCTCTTCATTTCTCGGATCGGTCGAGCTGAATTCGTCGAACAGAATATTTGCGTTCGTCTCAGTCGACGCCGCGCGGTCGAGATCGATTCCGGAACATGACCACTGCGGTTGTTCGAGGGTCAGGGTCCGCCACATGCCCCACAACGAACCGCCGACGATATCAACCGGCGTCTTTGAATTGGCGTTGCAGGTGGACTCGCAAAAAGCTCCGGGAGCGATTGAATCCGTTGCCACGGCTCCGCAGGTGACCCATCGCACGCGTAGATTCGGTTCAGTTGATATGCGAGACGATTGGGCTCTCAGTAATGTTTGAAAGACCGACAGCATCCGAACGCTTGCTTTTGCCAGGGAGTCTGCGGGGGTGTCACAGCGGTCACTACTTTGGTCACTACAGCGAGCATTACAGCGGCTTTGGATATCGCTGCTGATGTCGTCATCGGACGAAAGCGATTCGTTGCAAGAGAGCACGACGATGTCGGTCGGTTGGAGATCGTCTAGATACTTCGAGATTCCTTCCTGTGGATGATCAAGTTCGCTGAGCGTGGCGACTTCCGAGGTGTCTCCCCGATCACGAAGTATGTTTGCGTAGCAGGTCGCGACATCAGTTGAGTCATTGTCGATCAATAGCCAACGTCGATGATGCGAAGGAGTCGCGGTTGGTGTGGGCTGAGCAACAATGACCTTGCTCGGCGTGGCCAGTTCGGCGGGTGTTTGCGATTCTGGCTGCCCGGTGGCAGGGTCGAAGAATGTCGGCGAGTCAAATCCCTCGGCCCCGAGCAGTCGGGACCAGCCCTGCGATGAGATCAATGGGTATTCGGGACGAAGATCGGTTTCGGTAAATCGCCACCATCCTGGCGTCAATCCGAAGGTCAGGTCGAGCCAACGTGAAGGTTCGGTGCCTTCCAAAACCACGAGGTGGCCTTGCGGGTGAATCAACGACCGGATGTGTCGCATTGCTGTGGCAAGGTCGGCGGTCGCGTGCAGCACGTTCGCTGCGATGACGATATCAAACTTGTTGAGCGAGTCCGTAAAGCCCTGCGACGTCGGGTCTTGTTCGATGTCCAGTACGCGATAATCAAGGAAGTGATGTTCCGCGAAACTGCGTCGTGCTGCTGCAAGAAAACCGGGAGCAACGTCGGTGTAAACGTACTCGCACCGGTCATGGGGAAGTTCGTTCAGAACCGCTCGAGTCGTGGCACCGGTGCCGGCACCAATCTCTAAAACTCGCAGTCCACGACCGGGCGGCAGTTCGCTCGTGATCTCCGCGACAACTCCCGCGGCGAGTCGATTCAGCCGGATACCGCCAACGGAGTCGCGATAAACATCGGCCGCAGAAACTTCACCGTCCGATGGGAACAATAAAGGTAGAGGGTCGTCGCCACTGCGCATGAGGTCAGCCGTCGCGGCGGCACACCGATCGAGCAACGCGAATTCGTTTGTTGCACTGGGGTGTTTTGCGAGCGTGGTTGGGAGCGAAGGAGCGGTTGCAACGGTCCAGGTTTCCGTGTCTCCGTTGAGACCACTCTGTAGTAGACCTTGTTCCTCCGCAATCCTCAACATCCGTTGCAGTAGACGGGAATGCTTAGGGTGGATACTGGCGGCGTCCAAGATCGAATTCAGAGAGTGGGTGTCCCCAATGTCCCAGCGGAGGCCGAGTTGCGAGAGGATTTTGATCGTCCATTCTCCCGCGACCGATTCCAGTGATTCGCTGATCTCGCGAAGGATCGTTGACGGTAGACCGTCGTTGGCTACCCCGTTGATCGTCGTGGGGATCTCGACCGTGTTGAGTGAATTGGCTTCTTTTTGGCGTATCGACTCAACCCAGCGATTTTGCAGGGTGAGTTCCGTCGAGTCGATCGGCGCGGTCGCTTTGAGTTGTAGGCCTCTGATGATGATGCCCGTCGACGACTCGGTTTGGACAGATTCCGTCTGTGTCGATGTCGATATCGGTGCGATGACGAGATCGGCCGTTGCGGTTTCTTCTTGATGATTCAACAGGCGGGCCGACACGCGAAATTGAGTATCAGGTCCTCCGGCAAAGAAATCGCCGATCAGGTCGATGGAATCGATACCGACGGGGACCCATGCACGCTGTCCCCACCGGACTCCGCATGCGGCTACCGTTTGTAAACAGGCGTCGAGACTCCCGATGCGGTAGGTATCATCGCCAGACATCGTTTCGCGAGACGTGACAATTGCTTCGGCGTCGTTTCCGAGCGAGCCCAAATTGCGGATCAATCGGAACGCGGGACCGTATTGCATGTCCGCGTCTTGGAGACGTTGATAGTGTTCATCAACATCACTCGGGATCAGATCGGTACGCGGCGTGAAGTTTGCGATCGGATTGGGGGACTCGGCAGGATTGTCTTTCAGCGACAGCGTGAAGGTCGCGTGCAAACGCCAGTTCTTTGCTTTTCTTCCGAGGATTCGCCCATGCCATGTTGAGTCGGCTTCGCTCGTCGGCGACAGAACGAGTTGGCATCGTTGGGGTTGGCCATCGTGAAGGACGAGTGGACGCAGGATCTCCAAATCCCGTAATTGAATGGAACCGCGGTCGTTGGAGTCTTCGTTTTCGCGAGTCAACGTTTCACCCGCGGCGAGTGCCCACCGCACAAAACCGGCGGCGGGAAAGAGCACCGACTCATCGACCCGATGGTCGGTCAAGAAAGAGTCTGCTCCGAAGTGAGTTTCAAAGACAATGTCTTCGCTCGCCAGGTCAAGTCGTGACGCAAGGTCGCCGGCAGATGTCTCCGGTGTAGATGATGGTAATGTTGCCGATGTTGCGGAGTTCGCTCCCGCAGAGGAAAGCCAATGTCGTTCTCGATCGAACGGGTAGGTGGGCAGCGAAACCAACGGCGCGGTTCCTCCCAACGCGGCTGCCCAATCGAAATCGACACCATGGACGTATAAATTTGCGAGCGTGTCCCAGTAGGAGCCTGGCTTTTTGACCGGTGCGTTGGCGTCGGCTGGGAAACCGGCGAGCACCGACAATCCGGTTTTGGCTGAACGGGCCAGTGCGGACAATGTACTTCCTGCCCCGATTTCCATCCCAAGCGATCGGCTTTGTTTCGTCGGAACGTCGTTCGACGAAGTCGCGCCCGACATTTCGTTCAAGACGAGATCGAATCGAACCGCGTTGCGAAGGTTGGATCGCCAATACTCAGGCGTTGCCGCCGCTTCGCCGGCTAGTTTGCCCGTTTGCGATGACACGAATGCCGGTGTCGGCGGCATCATCGCGGTCATGGATGCCGTTTGTTCGAATTCATCGAGAATCGGTTCAATCAGCCAACTATGAAAGCCGTGCGTTGTCGACATCGGACGCGAAACGATGCCGTGCGTTTTGAGGAAGTCTGCAAGCTCTGTGAGGGTTTCAGGGAGCGAGGCGACAACGGTTTGTTTCGGTCCGTTGACGGCTGCGATCTCGCATCGTCCGTTGAAATTGGCGAGTGTTTGACGAAGACTCTTTTCATCGGAAAACACCGCGAGCATCCCACCGCGTTGTTCGATCCGCCCGGTGAGTTCGGCACGCCGCGTCACGAGCGTGAGGCCGTCTTCAAACGTGAAGACACCCGCCATGCAAGCAGCCGCGAATTCGCCGAGGCTGTGCCCCACGAGCCGGTTCGGCTGGACGCCCAGTGCCATCCAAAAACGGGCCGTAGCGACTTGCAAACAGTACAACGCCGGTTGTATCCAAACCTCGAGCCACTGATCTTTGGTGCTCCACAAACGTTGTTTCAGATCGTGTCCTGTTTGGGCAGAAAAGGCCTCGGCAACAGTATCGAATTCTTGCCGGAAGGTCGGATTGCTTTGGTACAGTTGGTGACCTGCACCGGCGTGGCAACCACCCTGGCCACTAAAGTACCAGTCGACCGACGCATCGCGTTGGCTTACTCCCTGGATCCATTTGGACGCATTACCGGGCGGGGCACTCGATGCATCTCCAACCCAAGCGGCACGGTGTCGGTAGTGGCTTCTGCCGGTCGCCAGTGTGTACGCCTGCGAGGCGTGATCGGTTGCGTCACTGATCGCATGAACGGAGTCCACCACTCGGGACAGGGTCTCCGGTGATTTTGCCGAGCAAACCAGCACGCCTGGGGCAAAGACATTTTCCTCCGGTGCAGTCGTTGGTGCCTCCGGCGGTTCTTCCAAGACGACGTGTGCGTTGGTTCCGCCAAAGCCGAACGAGCTGACACCGGCTCGGCGTGGTCGCTCCTCGTGACGTGGCCACGGGGTCGATTCGGCGACGACCTGCAGTCCGCCGCTCCAGTCGATGTGTGGAGTGGGTGTTTCGAAGTTGACTTGTTGCGGCAGCATCTGATTTTGGACGGACAACGCGACTTTGATCAGCCCCGCGATGCCCGCGGCCGCTTCGAGATGGCCGATGTTCGCTTTGACGGACCCGATCTTGAGAGACGCATCAGGCTTTGCTGAGTATTCGGGAGTCTCGATTAACGATTCTCTGATCGCTCGCACCTCGATCGGATCGCCCAGAGACGTTCCCGTGCCGTGTGCTTCGACATAGTCAATCGCCTCGCCGGGAACACCCGCGTCGCGAAGTGCTTCGCGGATCAGTTCAGCCTGCGCGGCACGGCTCGGCGCGGTCAAACCGTTGCTGCGTCCGTCTTGATTGACTGCGGAACCTTGGATGACGGCGTAGATTCGGTTGCCGTCGGCCAACGCATCGCTGAGGGGTCGCAGCAATACCGCTCCACCGCCTTCTCCTCGGACGAACCCGTCGGCGGCTTCGTCAAAGGTTCGGCAAATACCTGACGGCGAGAGCATGCCCGCTTTGGTGAACGACTCGGTTGCGTCGGTCGAGAGAATGAGATTGACGCCGGCCGCGATTGCATAGTCGCAGTCGCCTGAGCCGAGGGCTCGAAAGGCTTGGTGGGTTGCGACCAGTGACGATGAGCATGCCGTGTCGATCGTCAGGCTCGGTCCACGAAAGTCGAATGTGTACGAAACACGGTTGGCCGCCATGGCCATCGAGTTGCCTGTCGCGGTATACGCGGTCACTCGATCGTTGTCGTTGGAGTGGAACCGGGAGTAATCGTTGTTTCCGATGCCAACGAAAACTCCAACGCGTTGGTTGTGATCTTCGGTTTGGTCTCGCGTCGATAAGTTGGCAATCGGAATGCCCGCGTCCTCAAAGGCTTCCTGGGTCAGTTCAAGCAGTAGTCGATGTTGAGGGTCGATTGCATCGGCCTCGCGCGGACTGATGCCGAAGAAACCGGCGTCAAAGCCCGCGACGTCTGCCAAATATCCGCCACGCGTGGGAACGGAAGGGTCCAGGTTGCCCGCGCTGGGCCAGTCGGAACGGTGCGGGCACTCGCCGGTCGCATCGATCCCATCTCGCAACACGTTCCAAAATTCATGCGGGTTGGACGCCGAGGGAAAGCGACATCCGATTCCGACGATGGCGACCGGTCCACTCGATCCGGCATGGTGTTCATTGTGACGATGACTGGATTGAGTTGTCTTTTCATGTGCCTTTTGAAGAGCAGGCGATGAGTCCACACCGGAGAGGTGATTGGCCAAACCCGTGATGGTCGGATACTCATATGCGAGCGTCGCGGGAATGTCTCGATCCAGCCATTCGGAAAGCTCACCGGCGAGACGAACCGCACCGACACTATCGAGCCCGTATCGAGCAACGGGTTCGTCGACATCAATGCTTTCGATCGGGAGCTTCACACGAGCGGCGATCTTTTCAATTAGCCACGCGGTAATCGTTGACAGTTGAGGCGAATCCGCCTGCGTCGATCGAGGCGAGTCGGACGTTTTGCTCGCGGTCGGACGGTCCCATCGGTGCAGGATTCGGAACTCATCGTTTTCGAATCGCCGTCGGGCTTCGGACCGCTGCACCTTGCCGCTGGTTGTCTTTGGAATCCCACCGGGGCGAACCAGTACGATGGACGATGGAACGATTTGATGTTCTTGCGTGACGGCGGCGCGGATCGCGTCAATTACCTCATCCAAGTCGGCGCTGCGTCTTTGCGAACGCCGGATCTCTTGAGTGATCACCACGTTTTCACCGTCATCGGCGGTCACCGAGAAGGTGGCGCCTCCTCCGATCGCGTTTGCCGGATGAGCCGATTCGGCCGTTCGTTCGATATCTTGCGGATAATGGTTGGCCCCGTGAACGATGATCAGATCTTTACATCGCCCGGTGACAAACAATTCGCCGGGAAAGGTATCGGCGTCAATTAACCCGAGGTCGCCCGTTCGCAAGTATTGCTTCGACTGGCCGGCGATCGTTGCCTGAAATGTCTCGCGAGTCTTCTCCGGGTTCTTCCAATAACCTGCTGCCACCGATGGGCCCGCGACCCAGATTTCTCCGATCTCGCCCGCCGGCATTTCGGTTCTGGTTTCGGGGTCGACGATGCGAACATCCATACTTTCGTCGGGAACGCCGCAACCGATCCAGTTGGATCGTGATTGGTCGCTGTCTTCAGTCGCGTCACGAGGAGGAAGTTCTCTGACCGGTTGTCCGCGCACGCTGCTACTGACCAACAGCGTTGTCTCTGCCATGCCGTAACACGGACAAAACAGTTTGTGTTCGAATCCATAGTCCGCGAAACGCTCGGCGAATCGATGGAGCACACGAGAGTCGATCGGTTCGGCGCCGTTGAATGCGACTCGCCATGTCGACAAATCCACACCAACCAACTCTTCGTCGGTGATCTCGTCAACACACAACCGATAGGCAAAGTTTGGCCCACCTGCGACGGCACCACCAAACTGCGTAATGGCGTGCAGCCATCGAGACGGTTTCTGTAGGAAATCGATCGGCGACATGAAAATCAACTCGCCGCCGAGGTAGAGCGGATTGAGCGAGTTGCCGATCAGGCCCATGTCATGATGCAGCGGCAACCAACCGACGACCGTGTCATCGCCTGTCGATAGAAAGCTCGACTGAATCAGGTGTTGGTTGTGTAGCAAGTTGCCATGCGTGACGATCACTCCTTTCGGCGAACCGGTGGAACCGGAGGTGTACTGCAGGAACGCGGTGGTGTCTCGATCGAGATCCGGACGTACCCAGTCGTCAGCCGCATTGGGATCCATCGCATCGATCGAACACCAGGTAACGACGGACCATGGGTCGTCGGCGTCTGCTGATTCTGCGTTTGCTTGCAGAGAGGCCGCGAGCGATGTGGATGTCAAACCGACCTTGATTTCCGCGTCGGCGATGATCGCGCACAGTCGTGCGTCGCGTTGGTTGCGTCGTGGAGGATAGGCCGGTACCGCGATCACACCGGCGTAAAGACATCCGAAATAGGCGGCCAGGTATTCCGGTCCAGGCGGGAATGCGAGCACGACGCACTCACCAGGCCGGACCCGTTGGCTGAGCCAAACGGCGATTCGACGCGCCTGTCGATCTAATCCGCGGTAGGTGTACCCTTCGGACTCCGGCAGACAACTCGCGTCTGAAATCGGAGCGAACAGTGTTTTGTTGTCGTGGGATTGTTCTCGGTTGGATCCTTTCGCGTTGGATCCGTCGTGGTTGCCAGCTCTCAAGAAGCGATACAGCACCTTGTCCGGCTGGACGTCTGCCCACTCGCAAAGCAGATCGACGACCGATGGCGTGTCGGTCGATGGCTGGGACACTTTTGTCATAACACTATTACAGGTGCGGAAAACCCGACACGGCGGTAGCGGTCGGGGACAGCGTTTTTCTTGTGATATGCCAATTCCGAGTGGGGACGGTCAGGCATTCATAGGAAATTCGTTCAATTGATGGGATTGCCTCAGTGGGACTGGCGGTTGACGCGGCATGGCCGGGGATGTGACGGGTGAATAGGACGACACGTCGCGGATGGAGACGTCCAGAACTGTCGCTCTGGGGCGTTTCTCGTCCGGCCGTGACAGTTCGATTACAACGCGTTTCATACCCGAATCGAGTTCGCAGGCTTCCTACGCTAGCTTCACCTGGGAGTCAATTTAGGATGAAAGGGGAAAATAATACACCCTGCGTGGGGTATTCGTGTTGGTTGAATTGGTGTGCATAAATATGCTGCATGTGAGGGCTGGTCACTCACTCGTTGGTGGTAGATATTTTCGCAATCGTAAGCGTATCCTATCATATTTTTCACCGAGTGGTGGGTGTGATTTGCCTTTTTGGAGGGGGGTGCGAAAGTGTGGTCGTTCGCGGGATTTCGAAGCCGCGTGAAACGTTCGGTTAGGCGGACGCGGGGCTGCCCTTCGACGTGAGGCGTGTCGTTTTTTTGCGACTCGGATCGTTTTCCGTTTGGTGGAGTGCCGGGCAGCGATCTCCCAAGCGGTAGGGCAGCGTTTCTGTTACAAATCGCACCGACTACTGCGCAGACACCGATGGGATAATTTTGTGGCTCGATATCTGGTAACCGGAGCAAGCGGCTTCATTGGCAGGCATCTCGTCGACTTTTTGCTAGCGGCGGGAAATGAAGTCGTCGCGTTGAGCCGGTCGCAAGAGGAAGGCACCGAACGAGGTGGTCAGTTGCAACGGATCGCGGGAGACATCCGAAATCCGGTGCGAGTCGATGAGGCAATGCGTTCGGTCGACCACGTGATCCATCTCGCCGCGTCCGTTGCCACGCGTTCGACAGCTTTGTCGGAGAGCATCAATGTGGAAGGCACCCGTGTCGTTGCCGCGTCAGCGGCACAGCAGCCCAACCCGCCTACTCTGGTCGCCGTCTCGTCGCTCGCGGTCGCGGGACCGGTTTTGGAACGAGCCGACGCATCGAAATCGAAACGGAGAAAACATTCTGACGACGAGCAGTCAGCCGCGGTTTCCGAGGGCGATCCGTGTCGTCCGGTGTCTCACTATGGACGAACCAAGCTCCGGGCCGAACAGGTTTTGCAGGGGATGGCTGATCAAATCCCGATCACGATCGTGCGTCCGCCGTGTGTGATTGGTCCCGGCGATCGCAATCTCTTTGCGCTGTACAAGACCGTGCGCTCGGGATGGAATTTTGTTTTGTCGAAATCTTTTCGATATTCCTATATCAGTGTTACGGACTTGGTGCCTGGAATCTTGTCGGCGGTCGAGCGGGGCACGCGGTTGCCTTCGCCCGAACAGACCGATCAGGCGCGAGGCGTTTACTACCTGACTGATCCGAATCCTGTGACCTTTGTCGAGTTAGCGGAGATGATTGCGGCATCTTTTGATGAGTTTGCGATATCGCGTCGGCGACCCTTGCGTCACATTCGCATTCCTCGCGCCGCCGGATGGATTGCCGGCGGGTGTGGTGAGATCGTGATGAGAGGTTTCGGCGGACGAGTGTTTCTGAATCTCGACAAAGTCCGTGAGGGTGTGGGAGGAAGTTGGGTGTGTGATGGTTCGCTCGCCGAGCAAGAGTTATCGTTTCGTCCTGCTGCCGATCTTGCCACTCGCATCATCGAAACCACCATCGATTATCATCAGTCGCAATGGCTGACCTGATTGACGCGCGTCTTGCAAACGTGAGATTTGAAACTTGCGTTTGATAGGTATCCTTCGTTTCCAATGTTCTCTTCCTACGTTTCTTCCTTCGCTCGGCCGTTGACATGAAATTCGTGACCATGACGTATCGCAATGTGATGCGACGTCCACTGCGCAGTGGGTTGACTCTGATCGCGGTGGCGTTGGCGGTGTGTGCGGTCGTCTCATTGGTAGGCATCGCAAACGGGTTCAAAGCGACGTTCATGAACTTTTATCAGGGCGCGGGTGTCGACCTACTCGTCGTTCGCTCGGGAAGTGCGCGTCGCCTGACCAGCACGCTCGACGAATCGCTCGGTGATCGAATCGTCGCGCTCGATGGGGTCGTCGAGGTCATTCCCGGTCTCGCCGATGTGGTCTCTTTCCCCGAGGCCGGTCTGTATGTTGTCCCGGTTAGCGGCTTGATTCCTGAAACGCAGGTGTTTGATGCGATGGAACCGGTCGATGGTCGACGCTTGCTCAAGACCGATGAGCGCGGCGTGATGGTTGGAATCACATTGGCGGACAGTCTCGGCAAAAAAGTAGGCGAAACGATCGATGTCGTCGAGGATGAGCCTTATAAGATCGTAGGCATCTTCGAGAGCTTCAATGTGTTGCAGAACGGATCGCTCGTTGTGTCTGTTGCCGAACTGCAGCGTTTGATGGGCCGGGAGGGAGAGGTTTCCGGGTTCAGCATCATCACGTCGGATGCTACCGACGAAGCGATGCTCGATCGTATTTCAAAACAGGTCGAAGCGATGGAACCGGAGGTCAAGGTGCGACCCACACGCGAACACGTCGAGTCTTTGTCTGAGATCCAAGTTGCCGTGGCGATGGCGTGGCTAACATCGGCAGTGGCGATCGTCATTGGGTCAATCGGCGTGCTCAACACGATGTTCATGTCGATCCAAGAGCGAACCCTCGAAATCGGATTGTTGCGGGCGATTGGATGGACGCGGGTTCGAATCATCTCAATGATCCTGATCGAATCCGTCCTGCTCAGTGCGATTGGTGCGGCGATTGGGATCGGGGTCTCGTTCCTGCTCGTGTCCGTTTTGACGCATATGCCTGCGGTTAACGGATTGATCGAAGGACGCATCCAACCGACCGTGATCATGCAAGGTGTGTTGATCGCGTTGGTGGTCGGTTTTCTCGGCGGCCTTCTGCCCGCGTATGCGGCCTCGAAGTTATCGCCGAGCGAAGCACTCAGACACTAGGCGGTACGAACGACCGCTTGAAACACACTCTCGTGTTTCGCGCAGTTCGGTTTTCGGGTAGCCCGTAGTGGATCTTGTTAAAGACCTGCTGCATTAAGGATTTTCAACAAGATCCACTACCCGAAATTGGAGCTGACATAGGTCACTAGAGTCCATCGGATGGGTTGGGACGAACGCGTGCGATTTCGATGACCGCGTCGGCGACGAGACGATTTTCGTACTGAGTCACCGTCGCATCGGCACCGCGGAACCACTGCATGATCGGTGCTTGGTATTCGGCCGGAGGCAAGGTCGGTGGTGCCAGATTGCCGTCGCCCCATGCGGTGCTGACCCAGTGTGTTTTACCGGTGGAACCCGCGAGAGCAGGCAACGGTCGGTAGGTGCCTCCCAACGCACACTGAACGTCTCCTCCGAGAATCAGCTTCGCTTGTTCGAGCACATCTTCCGGCGTTCTTTTCTCCGGTGCATTGCCGAGTTGACTGCTCAGCGTCGCGAGGAATTCTGCACCGGCGGCGCTCGTGGCGGATGCTCGTTGGTAGAGAAACTCGTTAACCCATCCTTCGAGCTGGCTGCCTTTGAGGTTGCCGATATGGGCACGCAACTGTGCCGAGTCACTGACTTCTTCCGCGGCGAGTAGGGGAACGGTTTGGGCGAGCAAATCGGGTTGGAATGAAAGGATGCTGAATTCACCGCCGGTGTAGCGATAGATGCCTCCGAGCAGACGGCTCATGTTCGGACCGACCGGTTGTCCTCGGCCGAGACCGAGCGGAAGCCGATCGAGCGTGCCGGGGAACGGCCATGCACCGAGGTAACCGGGAAGAGTTTTGAGGGCTTGGTAACTGCCGAGAATCCCGTCGAACGCTTCAGGTTGTGGCGGGTGGGAATCTTTGATCCCGGCGAACAAATGGGTGGGTGGTCCGAGTGTGTCGTTCGTCACGTGAGCCTGCAGGGCGACGATGTCGTCCGGGGCGAAGCGGATCGAAACGGGTGTCGGTGGACCGAGTTGTTCCGCCCACCATCCGTAACTCTCCGGTTGCCACGGTGCGACTTCTGCGTGGACGATGAGGCGTTCGCGAAGTTCGGTGCCGGACTCACCGGGTGATCCGTCGGGGTTGGCGAGCGGTTCGATCAGCTCGCGTTTGACTCCCACGAAGATCGGATCAAAGCTGCGGAATTGTTGCGAGTAGGCGTCGGCAATTTCTGCGAACCACTGAGCCTCGGTCGCGGTGACCGATTCCACAGGACTGTCGGGGATTGGCAGAAAGGTTCCGCGTGCTCCGCGTCGGGTGTCCAACACACGGTCACCAATCGTGAACACTCCGGTGCCGTCGGGACGTTCGCCAAACCCGACAGGAAGATAGCCGGCGGCGACGAGAGGTTCGATGTCACGAAGGGGAGGATTGTTGTCGGAGACCGCTGACGAATGTGAGGCGGCCGCGGCGCGTGCGAGGTGCACCAACGCAATGTCAGCTTCGGACTGCATGCGTCGGCGGAGTTCGATCAGGTACTGAGGCGACAAAAGTCCCTGCAGCATTTCAGGCGAGAAGTACGCAAAGATCGTGTCGTCGAGGCTGAGCGGATGCAACGTCCGAGCGAAACGGAACGCGTCCGTCTTGCCGAGTGACTCGCCGGTGCGTCCGACTTCGAGAAAACGTTCCGCGATCATTTTGCAGTTGGTGATGCAAATGTACCCGTCATGTTCCACCATGTACGATCGAACCGAATTGTCGGTCGACCGCATCAACGTTCCCTCGCCATTTTCGAGTTGCACGTTTTTCAAGGTGATCTGATCGGAGGAGTTCGCGAGCGTTGTTCGGTCGTTATTCAAACTCGATCGCAACAGGAACGCGTTGGTGGGTTCAAAAACCACGCCCATCGCGGCACCGTCTTGCATGTATAAATCGCGGCCGATGATCGCTTGATCGGTGATAATGCTTGGCCCGAGCATTCGTCCCATCGCGGTCATTTGAATGCCGAGCTGTTTCGTCAGTCTCTCCGAACCGTCGTTGGACAATCCGCTGAGGGTGACCATCCGCGAAATGTCGCCACCGTATTCGTCAGTAAGATCTTGGAACCAAAGGTAGTTCTCGAATTTCCCATAGCGAATGTAGAAACACTCCGGTGGGACATGTTCGGCGAGTGGTTCGATCTCCGGTTCAGGAGCCGATGGGTCGAGCGGTTGAATCGTCGGTTGCCACGCAATCGGTGCGGGCAGTGGAATCGCTGCGACATCGGTGGTGGTACTGGCTTGGACGGCATCGAGGTCACGTCCGGCGGCCGCGGATGCGAAAACACGGTCGGAGACTTTGGCGGCTCCGCCGATCCAACTCAACGTCATCAGCAGTGGGTCGTCGTTCTCTTCCTCGTCGTCGGACCGGCCGTACCAATCAGGCAGCGGCAACCCGAAGCGGCCTGACAACATTCCGACGAGATAGGTTTGAACCCATGGCGGGGTATCGGTCGCATCGATTTGGGATTTGGCGTTGGCCGTGAAATCGGCCCACCATGCCGAGACGAGCGTGCGTTGCAGGTTGGTGTCGTTGGACGGACGAATTTGAAAGGTGCCAACGGCTCCGTTTCGATCCACGAGTTGGACCGAGAACGGTTGGTCTCCTTCAAAGAGAAATGTGATCCGGCGGGCGACGGTTTGTACGCGGCTCTCCTCACCGCCGGCGATCTCGCGAATCAGATTGCCCACTCGGTTGAGTAAACGTCCGCGTCCAAGGCGCGGTAGCGGCGTCTCCGACGGGAGCCGAGCGGCGCGGGATTGAATGTTTTTGCTAACGGGAAAAAACGTCGGCGCGGGGGATTCCACGAGACTCAATGGTGGTGGACCGTCGCCCAGGACGGGGTTCCGCAGAGGAATTTCGATCGTCGCGATCCCATACGGTTGGCCGGACGCAGCATTGACTGATGCGGTCGCGAGTGCGGGTGGGCCGAAACCGACGTTTTGACCTGCCACCGGGACGCAAAGCAAAGCAGCCAACGCGCCCCACAGGCTGGCGAACGTCCATGCGGACAATCGAGTCGATTGCGAGGACGGATGCATGTTCGAAGAAAATCGAAACGCCGTTTTGCAGCGGTGCAATACCATGGGAACAGTAATTCGATAGAGAAAATGGGTGAAGGTAGGCCCCGCCGAGCAAATGTCCGGTTTTCAGCGAAAGCGGATTGAGCCATCTTAACCCGATAGCAGGCAATCGCCTCCATTTCGACCCACTCCCGTTTGAAAGTCAACCGTGGCCAGTCCTTCCCGCAGCGGCGTGTTCGCCGCCGAAACCGATCAACGACTCGAAGCCTACGCCGAAAGCATTACTTTTGATTCGCGTTTGTACCAACAGGACATTCGTGGATCGATCGCCCATGCCGACATGCTCCGCAGTGTGGGTTTGATCACCGAGGAAGAATTCACTCAGATTCGCAAAGAGTTGGAGGTGATCCGCGGACAGCTCGATCGGGGCGAGTTGCCGATGCGTTTCGAACTCGAAGACATTCACATGCACGTCGAGCAAGCGTTGATCGACGCGACCGGTGACGTCGGACGCAAACTCCACACCGCGCGGAGCCGCAATGACCAGGTCAGCACCGACGTGCGAATGTGGATTCGCGAGGCACTCGATAAGATCGACGAACTGTTGCTCGGTCTGCAACGTGCGTTTCTCGGTCGATGCGAGGATGACTTTGACGTCATCATTCCGGCCTACACCCACCTGCAGCGGGCACAGCCGGTGCTCGCGCCGCACTACTGGTTGGCGTACATCGAAAAGTTGCAGCGGGACCGCGGACGGGTTGCCGATTGCCGTGCCCGCGTTAATCAATCACCGCTCGGGATCGCCGCCGTGGCTGGTACAACCTTGCCGATCGATCGCCAGCAAACCGCAGCCGCGTTGGGATTCGATGGGATCACCGCCAACAGTTTGGACACCAGCAGTGATCGTGACTTCGTGCTCGAGTCGTCGTTTGTTTTGTCGATGATCGCCTCGCACCTGAGCGGTTGGGCTGAAGAGTGGATCTTATGGAGCACGGTGGAGTTTGACTTCATCGCCATCCCGCAGCAATTCTGCACCGGCAGCAGCATCATGCCTCAAAAGGTTAACCCGGACACACTCGAGCTGACCCGAGGAAAATCTGCCCGCGTGATGGGCAGTTTGCAAACGTTGATGTTGCTCGTCAAAAACCTTCCGCTGGCCTACAACCGCGACCTCCAAGAAGACAAGCCACCACTGTTCGATGCATTCGACACGACCCAAGCGATGCTGGAATTGGCCACGCCGATCGTGGCCGGTGCAGAGCTGAAACGCGAGTCCATCGCCGCTCGGATCGAGAAGGGTTACCTCGATGCAACGACTTTGATGGAATGGATGATTCGCAAAGGCATGCCGCAGCGAACCGCTCACCATCTCGTCGGTGCGATTGTTGGCGCGGCCATGGAGAAAGGCGTCCCTCTGGCGGAACTGCCCATCGAGACGCTGAAAGAACTCAGCAGCGAGATCGACGAGAGCGTGTACGAAGTACTGGGGACTCAAAACGCCGTCGCGGCATTTTGCAGCGAAGGTTCAACCGCTCCGCAGCGTGTCCGCGAGCAGATCGCGGTTTGGAAAGAGCGACTCGCCTAGACGTTTCGCTCGGAGCACTTCGGACGATTACCCGTTCACCGAGCCGATGCGGCCCTACTGACAACTCGGCGAACGTTTTGGGCCCGGAAACTCCGGTGCGAAGCATGGTTACTTCGACAACCACGCCGCAAGAGTTTCTGACGATGAAGTTTTAGTTTCCTTCGGTTTGAGTTGGCCGTTCATCGCACCCGCGATTCGAGCGACGTATTCAATCGTTCCCGAGAGAGCTTCGTCTGATGCGGTCGCGTCGAGTTTCGCCACGTAGAGGATCAGGTATTCGTCGGAGCCGTTCTTTTCGACCGCCCAACCGCCGATTTTGGTCGCGGAGCTTTGACGCATCAGTCGCATCATCAATTCACTCGTCGGTTCGTCTTTCGAAACCGAGACCAGCGACCACACCTTGCGAATGTCTGCACGTTCGAAGTACTCGGTGTCTTTGGCGACGAAGACGGTTTGTGTCTTGCCTGACTTCAGTTTTCGCTCGACTTGATAATGTCCTGTCGAATGAACGGTATGTTCGATGTCGGCGTCTTTGAGTAGTGTTGCAGTCGCCAAAGGAGCGGGCTTCCACGAGCTGTTCATGAAGGATCGGATCTCTGTAATGTCGACACAGAAACTGACCAAGTTGAAGTTTGGCGAGAACGATTGTGCGATCGCCACCAACTTGCCATCGGCGTCCACAACCGGACCACCGCTGTCACCCGGTTTGATTGGGGTTTGGGTCTCGACGACTTTGAATTCATGTTTGCCATGATTCGAACTGAACTTCTTTTCGTAAACCGAACGCACCGTTCCGCTGGTATAGACCCAGAGCACATCGGAGCCGCCAGGGTTGCCGATCAAGTCGACTTTGTCACCCGGCAGAATTGATCGGTCGGCCAACGTGATCGCCTTGGCTCGTTTCGGAACGTCGCTGAGTTCAATCAACGCGAGGTCACGTTTGCGATCGACCGCGACAACCTTGCCCGGCTTGGCGAGCTTGAGAACTTGGTCGAGGTATCCTTTGCGTTTGACGGCAGGTTGCCCGTTCTTGATATCAGGGAAAAACACAACCGCCGATCGGCTGTCGCCAACGACATGCGCGTTGGTCAACACGAGGCGACGTTCGGCATCGACAAACACGCCCGTTCCGGTGCTGGTTTCGTTTTCGCTGTTTGCGGTGATGATCCATGTGGTCGACGGCAAAACTTTCATGTAATTGTTCGTCGACGTGTCGGCGGAATCCTCCGCAAATAGGCTCGGTGGCGTGATCAGGAGACAGGCTGCGGTGACGGCCATCGCGGGAAACAATCGTGAGAACAGGCGATGGATGCCATAGCGAAACGCACGAATTGGGTTCTTTTTGGAAAACATGTTTTCACCTGAGGCAATGGAAAGGGAGACTTCAGTACGGTGCGGGGTAGCGACTTGCTGTGTCTCCAAGCGGGCTCGGTTTCCTTTCGTTACAGCAAAAATTCACTTTTTACGCTGGAAATTCAGTTTCGAGGTTCCGAGCTTCATCACCATTTGACCCACGCTTTTCCACTGGATCTCGGCTTTGAGCGGCTGCGCTTTTTCCGTGGCCAAACTAAGCCGGTCGTCTGTGACGGTGAAGTTTCCCTTTGAGATCGACGTTTTTCCGCTCTTCATGTGAACGAGAAAGAAGCGTTGCTCGGGTGTGAAAGCGATCGCAAAAACTTCTCCCGCCGCGGTCGTCGCGGCCCATTGTCCGGCGAGTGAGAAAGAAGATTTAGTTGGTTTGTCTTTGGTGCCGCGGACATTTTGAGCGGCGGCGTCAGCGTTCGAACTGATTGTGGAGCCTCCCGATGGCTCGGCCGTGGCAGACGCTTCGTTGATCGAGCTGCCGACGTTGCCCGCCGGCGGTTTTGACTTGGGCGGGGTCTGCGGCGGGGTGTCTGCTTGGAACAAAGCAGCAATCCGTGCCGCACGCTTTCGCTCGGCTTCGCTCAGGCGAGTCGTGGATTCGTCGTCGTTGGTTTCCTTTGAGTCGTCGAAAACCGATTCCATCGCGACTTTCGAAAACAGCCCCTCGTCGGCGTGGGAGCGAACGGTGGGCGTCAACAGAGCGGAGCACAACGGTGCAAGGATCAGGAGCTTGGTGCGAGTTTTCATCGGAGTTCTCGTTGAGGTTCGTTGGGCAGGTGCGGGCATCGGTATGCGCGTGCATTGAGGCGCGTGCGCGATGTGGATGTCATTCAAAGCGACGAGAAACGGGATGTGTTACGGAATTTTGAGACGGCGGAAAAACTTTTGAGGTTTCTCGGTAACACTCCGGAAACACCTCCGCTTGGCCAGTTAGTCACACGACACCCGACAACGAACACCATCGCGGCAAACGCCCGTTGTCGAACTCACTGACCGCCGCACAACTTTCCTTTCACGGAGAAAGAACCATGTCGAAACGAAACCTTCTCGCTGTTGTTCCAATGTTTTTGCTCGCCGGACTGATGATGAGCCTGACTGCTCGGGCGGACGACGATTTGTTGTCACGTCTCGCATCGGCGGAACTCGATACTTCGGCAGCAGTCGAATCTAACGAGGGCAGCAGCGACATCGACGACACCGAATTCGGCCAAGCCGACGTTGATGCATTGCTCGGCGACGGCGAAGACGCTGCCGACGGAGAAGAGGCGGTTGCAGCGTGCTATCGCCGATTCGGACGCAGTTACGGATACCGTCACTACGGTTACTCGACTGTTCGGTACTCGAGCTACTACACACCAACTTATCGTTCGTACCACCGCTACACACCGAGCTACTACTACACGCCGGTAACCTACAGCTACTACACCCCTGTCTACACCAGCTACTGGGGATGCTGGTAAGCCAGCCCGCCGCGTTGGGTGTGAGATAACCAAACGTTACTTCGCCCGATGATGAACCTCTCTCCCGATTCCGTGGAGAGAATTTCGGGCGGACGGAAATTTGTTCCGCCTGATTCACAACAGAGCCCGGACCAACCGAGTGATCGGGGAGTCCGGGCTTTTTTTAAAGCCTCACCGCTTCGCAAGCCTCCATGATCTTACCATTCGAACCAACCCAATCTGAGTACCGTCCGATGCGCCAATCAACGTCTACTGTCAAATTTCTCAACGTCACGATTCTGTTTATCGCTTCTCTCGCTATCGGCATGGTCGTTTGCAACGGCCAAGATCTCTCTCATAGAGAGTTGCTGAGTGGCTCGCCCGATTGTTCGCACGTGATCGACATGATCCATCGTTACGGAGTGAACCAATCCTGCGATACATCGACCGATGGAAACTTCGTCGCTCCGTCCGCTTACGGACCTGTGTTTATTCCAGCATGTGAAACAGGTGATCTCTCGATCGTCAGCGTCCACCAAGTCGCGCAGGCCGACGCGGCGTGTGGCCCGAAGTTCGCAGTGGTGATCTCTAACTGTAGCACCCGATGCGTGGAAAATTTCTCGCTAACCGCCGTGGGTACCCTCGGTAGAATCCGGTGCTTTGATCCTTGCACCACCGTGAACGTCGAGAAAATCCATCCGAAAGAGTCGCTGCAGGTCGAAGTGACGCTTCCTATCGAAGCGTTCTCTATGGGAAACCGAAACGGCCAAATCATCGGGTTCCAACGACTCGTCATCGTCATTGATAGTTTTGATGAGTTCGTCGAGACCGATGAAGCCAACAACATCAAAGCGTACCGCGTTGCGACGTTGCCATTTCTCGAAGTGACCTCGTCGGTAACATCGGAAGTCACTGAAACCCAAGTATCCGAAAACGTCACTACGAACGAGACCACGCAGACGATCGAGCAAACACAGCAGCTCGAAACGACGCAGCCGCTTACCGCTCAGCCTGACGCGTCGGTGAGCGACCAGGGGGCAACCTCGTCGACGACGGTCGAAGATTCAAGCGATGCGTTGCAGGATGCGTGGAAACAACTGAACGTCGAATCGACCGATGCTGACGCTTCCACCGCGAGCTAACCACTCGGTTCGTCCGGCCAGGACGACCGTGCGGTTCGGTGCGAAATTTGTAAGCGGCGCCTGTGTTGCAAGAAAAGGGTCAACCAGGTGTGTTGGGCTTGGGCATGCGACGCACATACCGCGATAACAGGCGAGCGATCGAACCGAGTGTTCGTAGCGAGATGCGAGCCCTCGGGTCTTTCGCCGCCTCTACCATCAGGTGCCATGCCGACTTCATCGGTGATGTATCAAAATCGTCGAGAACCTCGATCATGTGTTGATTCCATGGTTCTCGCTTTCTGCCCAAACGTGATGCTTGGGCGAGGTTCCGCGAAAGTTGACGTTCGAGTTTGTCGCGGATCCGGAGGTTCTCGAGTTTGAACCTGTTCTCCGATTCAACGTCTTTGCTGGTTTCCACAACCGTTTTGGATTGATCATGCAGACGAAACATCGCACCGAGTGACGACGAGTAGGTCACCTTCGGATGATCGGCGAGATAACGTACGATCAAATCCCAATCGAAACCGTAATTGAGATTGCGATCGATCCCGCCGCAGGAGTTCAGTGCGGACATTCGAAACCATAGTCCCGGTTGACTGAACGAGTAGCGGTCGCATCGCAACATCGCTTTGGCAGAAAGGTTGCGATTGACCATCCGAACGGCCGAATCCGTCGGCGGTTTTCCGTTCGCGTCTTCAACACAAACGTCGAACGCGTAGAGGTCGGCGGACGGTCGGAACTTCGCCGCGATCTCGTGAAGGGCCCCCGGTTCCAAGCGATCATCGGAATTGATCCAGTTGAAAATTTCACCCGTCGCCAGACGCAATCCTTTGCAAATCGCGTCAGATTGCCCGTCGTCTTTCTCACAAATGACGTGGGTGATGTGAGAGGCGTAGTAATTCAGGATGCTGCAACTTTTGTCCGTACTGCCTCCGTCGACAACGATGTATTCCAGGTTGGGGTATCCCTGCATCAGCACCGATCGGATGGTCTCTTCCAGGAAATCGCCTTGGTTGTAGCTCGGGGTAATGACCGTGATTGGAGGAAATTCTGCGGGATCCGATAGCGAGCGTGTGTTGGATGTGCTGTTTCTGTTGGGTTGGTTCGGTGTACCTTCCCAGGGCCATCCGCTTTTGGTCTGCAGCGGAGCGGGGATCGCGGATTGCATGTGGCGTCTTCAAACACGGTGGGAACAACAGGAAGCGGCAGCCGGCACGGTGGTGCGAAAGAGTTGACTCGGCTGTTGAGAGCGACCAAGATCAACGCTGTACATTTGGTGGCATTCGCGATGATACCGGTTCTTTTTAATACGTGTTGTTATGACTTCTGCATCCACACAATTTTGTTCCGGGCGAACCACGCGTTCGATCCACCGCACGGTCTCGATGATTGTTTTGACAATCCTGATGATGCCGGTGATTTGCGGCGGTTGTTCGAAAGACGAATTAAAGAAAGCCTACGATGATGCCAAGTCGAAGACTGAAGATTTGGCTGCATCGACTAAGCAGTCGGTAGACTCGGCGGTCTCATCAACCGTGACCGCGATCGAAGAGACTCTGCCTGAAACAGGTAACATCACGGTGCGGGGAAGTATGCCGATCGAGAAAACGGGGCAGGCGAGTCTCGAGGTGATTTCGATCGGTGACGGTCGCCCGAACGTGGTGCAGATTCTGAGTTACGATCCTGATCAGCAATCGATGAGTTATCCAGCGATCCTGATCCAAGGCAAGACCGATCAGGAATCGGCGCAGTCGCTTTCGGGTAAGAGCATCGAGTGTGATGTCTATCTTCAGTCAACCGCGAACGGGCCGATTGTGATGAGCAAACCGGGAACCCATGTCGCCGTCACCTTTGACCAATTCAGCAGTGAAGAGGGAACGATCTCGGCGAGTATCGCCGGCGGAGAGGTTGTCAGTTCTGACATGCAGACGGCAACGTTTCTCGGTGGCGAGATGATCGCGTTGGTTCGACCGTAGTTTCCTCGTGACGTCGAGGTCGACGTCGCCGGATCGTTCTTCCATCCGAGGCTTTCTGCCCTTGCTATCGGTCGCTGCTGCGAAACCTCGCCGAGGCGACTTCGGGACCGTAGGTGACCACGCAGTTTCGTCCGTTGCGTTTGGCCATGTACAAGCACTTGTCGGCTTGATGAATCAGTTCGCCGATGTTCTTTGCACCGGAATCGCGATCCACCACACCGATGCTGACGGTGACCTGAATGACTTCGTTTGTCGTGGCGGAATGCACGGAAAGGTGGGAAACGGTGCTGCGAACTTTCTCGGCGATGCTGCGTGCCGCGTTGAGATCATATGCGGGCAACATGACACAGAACTCTTCGCCGCCGTAGCGGTAGATCTCGCCGACGTTTTCGAAGGTGTGCCGCAATGACGTCCCCACGCACCGCAGAACTTCATCGCCCGTCGCATGCCCGTATTCGTCGTTGACACTTTTGAAGTGATCGATGTCGAACATCATGCAAGACAGCGGCGCTGCATCAGTCGTGCTGTTTTGCCACAGTATGTCACCTCGCTCGTCGAGCGAACGCCGATTGCAACATCCCGTCAACGCGTCTTGAGTGACGAGTTGTCGGAGTTCTTCATTGGACTGATGAGCTTCCTCACGGCTGCGACGAACCCTTGCGAGCAGGTCTTCCATCTCGGCCCGATAGGTTTCGACGACCGTTGCGTCGCGGACCGAGATGACCATCACATCAGGAATCGACAGCCCGGTGATTTCTCGAACGGTGATGGCGAGAAGACGTCGCGATTGGTCGCTGCGTTCATAGAGCATCAATTGCTCGTCACCGACCGCGATGGGGACACCCTCGGGATTGTGTCGTTGTGATCGAGCGGTTCGCAGTGCTTCGTGCCACGGTCGATTCCGTGGCATTGAGCTGCACCATTTCAGCGAGTCGAGGCTTTGTCCCTCAAGGTGACCGTGCGGGATTCCCAGGATGTTACAGATCGCCTCGTTGGCGAAAAGAATGTTGAACCTGCCATCGACGATGAAGAAACCCTCGGGGAATCGATCCAGCACTTCCCCCAATTCGACAGGGACAGCAACAAACCGCTTTGGTAGTGCCCAACCGAAAAGTTTCGAAAGCCAGTTCGGCTTTGCAGAAGGATCAACCGTGGATCGAATCATGAAAAGTGATGAGAGTTCATTGGAGAGTAGGCAGCGAAGATCGTCTCGTGCCTGCGAACATTTCTCCCCCCGAAAGAAACATGGGGAACGACGCTCGAGTAGGTCGAGAAACACAGTCCCAGTGGTCATCTTTGCAATCAGATAGATACCAGCATGTTTCGGTTTTTCCGGTCGTAGTGATTGTTCCGGTGTGATGGGTATACGACGTACAGATGTACGAAATGTGACCACACCGTTGGCGTCCGGGCATCAATCGGTGACCTAGCCTTCAACGCATGCCCGAATCCGATACCCGAGTTGGACGTTGGTCGGTGTGCGCGTCACACGACGATGTCCTCCCGATGGTTTCCGAACGATCCCGATCATGCTTGACTTCACCATTCCGCAACTGCTCCTCGTCGAGCCCGAAACGATTTTGGCTGACCTGACGGCGTTCCGTCTGGAGCTGCTCGGATACGGGATCGAAACGGTTTCCGAGGGCGGGGAGGCGCAAGATCTTCTGCGCCGCAAGCAGTTTGATTTGATGATCGTTGACACCAAATTACCTGAAGGTGACGGCATTGAGTGGCTCACCGAACTGCGATTGGAAACGAAGCCGGAAACTCTGCCTGTGTTGATGTTTTCACTCGACCCGAGCTTGGAAACGGTTCGACGTGCTTTTCTAGCTGGTGCACAAGATTATTTGGTGACACCTTTCGATCCGACCGTTCTGGAGTCCAAAGTTCAGGTTCTCCTCAACGGTTCGGAAACCCCGGTTGGTGCCTAACTCCCGGTTCTAAAACGATTTTTCCAAGACCAATAATCCCTCGTTCCCTGTTCACAAAGCCACTGCCATGCGACGTCTCGGCGACATTCTCATCGATCAAAAGGTGCTCACCCCCGAGCAGATTGATGCTGCGTTTTCGTCAAAACCGCGGGGCGTGATGCTCGGTGATTGGTTGGTCAAGCAATCCCTGATCAGCAACACTCAACTCGGCGGTGCGCTCGCCGAGCAGTTCGGGGTCGAATACGTCGACATCGATTTTTCGAGTGTGAACCCACAGGTTGCTCGTTTGATGCCGGAGGATTTCGCACGCGCTCGCGAATCGGCGGCGATCGAGGTGGGCGACCGCGTTTTGACGATGGCGATGGTTGCCCCGGACGACATCGAAACGATTGCGGAAGCTGAGCTGATGACCGGGTATCAGATTCGGCCCGTTGTTGCGTTAGCTGATGACGTTACCAATCTGCTCAACCGAGTATATGACGATCGTGCTTTTGCCCGTCAGACAATTGTCGACATGAAGTTTGCCGAACTCCGTGAGGTCGGCGAAACGAGCGAGGAAGACGAATTCGCGATTACCGCCGTTGGGCAAGAAGACGCGCCGGTGGTGAAGCTCGTGCAGGCGATTCTCTCGGGGGCCGTGACGGCGGGCGCGAGCGATATCCATCTCGAGCCGTACAAACCGGAAATGCGAGTGCGATATCGCGTCGACGGTGAATTGCAGGTCGCCATGACGATCCCAAACCACATTGAAGACCCCGTCATCAGCCGCATCAAGGTGATGGGCGATATGGACACCACCGAAAACCGACGCCCCCAAGATGGTCACCTGACGGTTTATGAAAACGGGAAACGAGTGGGCTTTCGTGTCAGCGGGATTCCGACCGTCGACGGTCAGAAACTCGTGCTGCGGTTGCTCGATGAAGGGGGACAGACATTTGATCTCGCAGGGATCGGGATGCCTCCACGGGACTACGATTCGATTCGTGGCATCCTCGACAAACCGCACGGTATGTTCGTTGTCACGGGGCCGACCGGTAGCGGAAAGAGTACGACGTTGTATGCCGCGCTCGAGCACCTGAACGATGACGACCGAAACATCGTGACGGTGGAAGACCCGGTCGAATACCGATTGCCGGGTATTAACCAGGTGCAGAGCGAC
>NZ_ANOH01000273.1 GCF_000346505.1 Aporhodopirellula sallentina SM41 | reverse complement strand
GCGACCGAGGAAAGCGATCGGGAGACCAACCCCCGGTTGAGCTTCCGTTCGCTTCCTCGGTGCGAAGCGTCGCTATCGTTTTTGGCAGAGGAAGCCCCCGCGAAGCATGAGAAGGCTGCTTCGCGAGGGTCCCAAATCCGCCAAAAATGATTAGGCAAGGATGTCGGCAGTTTCTTGGAACTTAGCCGATGCGTTCGTACCAACGCTTTGAACAGCGATCAAGCAAGTAACGATGATCAAAGCCAACATCACGGCGTACTCAACCGCAGTTGGTCCGTCTTCTTCTTTCAGGAATGCAACAACGTTTTCTGCAAATTTCTTCATGTCTATCTCCAGACGATTCGTGGGCAGTGTCTTCGAAAGCAAACAAACCTTCGAAGGCGAACAACCCGGCGACGATAAATTGAGACGACCCACAGCGAGCCGGCTCGATCGTAAAGCAGCCATATCAAGTACGAATTAATCGTCTGACAAGCCTCGGTTCAACGCCTGGCGGAGTCTCGCTCGAACACACCCGAAGATGCATTTGAGATCCAATCCACCAACCGTCAGCGCCAGGCAACTCGGCTTTCCTGAAGCCAAGCCCAACAGCGAAAAGGATCGCTACCAGACCGACTCACGGACCCGTGGTTTTGCGCCCCGCCCTCTCGGACGGTTTGCCTTTGTCAGGGAACTTCGGCTGACCAGAACTCACTCCCACTACCAGCAACACACCGGTCAAGAGTTCGCTCCAGCAGCAAGACCCACCCAAGGGTCTCGCTCTCTCACTACAGAAAGCTACGCCAGGAATTAGCCGAGTCAAAAAAGATGGGTCAGTCAGACCCCGATGATGAGTGAAAATCCCCACCTCTGACGATTGTGCGGGTTAGGAGAGTACTGAGGATGCCCCTCTACCGATGACTAACAGCCTAATCACCAACCGATCGTCCAACGAATAACACATCCACACGTTTGCCGCGCAAAGAACCTGCGCACAGAAAGGGGACAAGGAAGAAAGGGGACAAATAAAAGACGTGAAGAAAGAAAGCTCCCGTGAATGCACGTTAGAATACCCGCGATCCAAACGAACTCTCATACCAACATCAAACCAACGCCTTCTTTCCAGCGTTCCCCATGGCAAAATGCGATCAAGGCTATCTATGCGAAGTCTGTGGCGACGAAGTCACATCGATTGTCGAAAGCGATCTGTACTTGCGATACGTGCTCGGACAACTCGATGCCGAAAAACTACACCTGTCCCCCGAAAGACATCTCCGATGCAATCCGGTTTTGTCACAGTACATTGATGACGAACGGTTCGATCCGGTCACGGTCGATTCCGACTTCGACAAACGCGTCCTCGATGCGACGTTCGTCTCGCAGCAAACCGAACGCGTGTCTCGCGCCTACCGACGGCTCTGGCAGATCGCCCAATCAGAAACCCCGATCAGTCTCCTCGAGTATCCGATCGATTCCTAAACGAACAACCGATCAGCAAATAGAATCGCCAATCCCGTAGCCGGAATCAGCATCGCCGTAGCTAGATTCACCAGAAATCAGCGCCCCACCCACGTGACACCGGAAACCTGCCTCCGAAGTCTGGCGACATCGGCTACGTCATTCATTGCAGCGAACGTCAAAATTATTCTTGAAGTGTTTGCCTGAGGCGGTGTTGAAAGGTGCTGATTAATCGCAAAGCGATGACAGGCAAAAGCCCCGGACGTGACGGGCTGTCGATTTAATCAAGAGTCAACCTGTTTTCGTTTAACCGGTAGCCGTAGGCGACATGCAGTGGCAAGCAGGTCGCCTACGGCTGCCCGTTAAACGCAATGCCGTTCAACTTTCGTTTAACCCGTGCCCGAAGGGTAGGTTGTGTTCCGTCAAGCGTCGCCTACAGCTACCGGTTAAACACAAACGCCACAACCCGGTGCTTCATTGAACGGTATTGCCGTTAAACGAATAAATCGACAAACCGGTGAGTCCAGGGCGAAGTCCCGTGAGCCGAAGTGCGTGAGCACTCGGGTGCTGGGCAGTTGCGGCCTCAACACCGCTCGACCGTTCCCACCCGAGGCCTTACGGCCGTTCGGCTCACACCACCTTGCCCGGTCTTTCGCAAAGTGGCCCCAGGCCGTTGGCCTGGGCTCGGCAAACGATTCCCCCCTTTGGGTCGTTGCTTAAAGCGTTCCTCGGACTTGCGCCGGAGACTGTTACCTATCGTTGCATCACGACAGGGGAAATCGTGGGTATTAAAATCGACACCCCACGCAATAGGTTCCTGTCCCCATTCTTCTCGGCATCCATTCAGACAGACCACCACCAGACCACCGTGACCTACTTCGCCTCGTCCTCTTCTTTCTTGTAGGCGTCCAAACGGCGGTACAACGTGCGGGCACCGATGCCCAGCATCTCGGCGGCTTGCTCTCGGTTGTTGCCCGTTAGTTTCAGGGTTTCTTCGATCGCCCATTTCTCGATCGTCGCTAGCGGTTTGCCGATCAAGTTCGACGGCCCCTCAATCAACCCGGCAGGCATTTCCGTTTCGGCTTCGTTCGTTTCGTCCTCGTCAATCAGTTCCGGAGGCAGGTCGTCTTCGCCGAGCGTTCCATCGGTATCGAGAACGACCATCGTCTCGACGAAGTTCCGCAACTGGCGAATGTTACCCGGCCAATCGTACGAATAGAACTTCTTGGTCACCGTCGGTGCGAAGTGGGCGGTCGGTTTCCCGTGTCGTCGCAGGAACATCTTTCGGAAGTGATCCATCAACGCGATCACGTCATCACGTCGCTCCCGCAGCGGCGGTAACTCGATCGTGACAACCTTCAACCGGAAGTACAGATCGTTTCGGAACGTTCCGTTTTCAATCATCTCTTCGAGCGGGCGGTTCGTCGCGGAGATCAAACGCACGTTGACTTTGATCGACTTATTGCCGCCCACTCGCGTGATCTGATTCTCTTCGAGCACACGCAGCAATTTGATCTGCGTGCTCATCGGCATGTCGCCGACTTCATCGAGAAACAACGATCCGCCGTTGGCGTATTCGAACGCGCCCTCACGATCAGAGACCGCATCGGTAAACGACCCTTTGACGTGACCAAACAACTCGCTCTCGACCAGGTTCTCCGAAACCGCGCGGGTGTTCAGTGCCACAATGCGTTTGTTGCGTCTCGGGCTGTTTTGATGAATCGCCTGCGCAACCATCTCCTTCCCCGTCCCGCTCTCGCCGGTAATCAACACCGTCGCATCGGTCGCCGCGATGCGCCGCAGACGATCAATCACCGTCTGCATCTTCTTGCTGGTGTAGACGATCCCTTCGAAGCCGAACCGTTCGTCGAGACGCTGCATCAACTCCGTGTTCTGTCGACGCAGGGCGACTTTTTCGGCCGCCTTCTCCGCGATCGCCCGCAGACCGGACGGCGTGATCGGTTTTTCGAGGAAACTGAACGCGCCCTTTTGCATCGCCTCAACGGCAATCGGAACGGTCGCGTGCCCGGTCACCATCACCACTTCGCTGTCTGGCAAACGTTGCCGAGCGAGGTTGAGCACTTTCATGCCGTCGATGTCGTTCATCACCATGTCGGTAATGACGATGTCAAACGTTTCACGCTGAATCAGATCCGCCGCTTGCGGACCACTGATTGCGACTTCGCACCGATAGCCGACCTTCTCGAGGCTTTCCGTCATCGCGCGAGCGTGCGCGGCCTCGTTGTCGACGACGAGCACACGAAAGTCGCTATGGACTAGCTCGGGCGAGTCGTCGGTTTCCGGATTCATCAAACTACCCAAACGTCTTGCGTAAGAAAGGTTTTGCCAAAGAATGTGGCAAACTTAACGGAAGCCGTCCGAGGTGAACAGACAGCCCGCTACTTCAGCTCTTCCTTGATCTTGTCGCCGAAATTACGGTTGAATTTGCGGACCTTGTCCACAACGACGCGTTGGCAGTAGGCCGCGTTGGGGTTCCTGCGGAAGTAATCTTGGTGATACTCCTCGGCGGGATAAAACTCGGTCGCTTTCTCGAGCTTCGTCACAATCGGATTGCGGAAGTCACCGTGCGTGTCGAGCTCCTTGATGTAGTCCGCCGCGATCCGTTTCTGCTCTTCATCGAGATAAAACACGCTGCTGCGATACTGCGTTCCGGTGTCGACGCCCTGACGATTGAGAGTCGTCGGATCGTGTGTCTTAAAGAACACCTTGAGGATCTCGGCGAATGACGTTTTCGACGGGTCATAGAAAACCTGAACCGCCTCGGCATGGCCGGTCATACCGGTGCACACCTGACGATAAGTTGGATTCGCATTTTTTCCGCCGATGTATCCTGAAACAACGTCGGTGACCCCTTCCATCCGTTCAAACACCGCTTCGGTGCACCAGAAACATCCCCCGGCGAGAATTGCGACCGACTCTTCCGAACTCTCATCCGCGGCGGCCCCGGTGGAGTCGACCGGCGTCTCGGCCCGAACGCATCCGAAGATCACGAACAGGGTCGTCAACGCAATCAACATCACAAACCAATTGCCCATGCGGGATTGTGCGTTGTCCGATGTGGCTGAAATCGCAACGCTAACCGGGTATCCGGATCGATTGGATGTGGAACGACGAAACCGCGTGGAAGGCGACATCAGGCAACTCCGGTCTATCGGGCAAAAGTAAAACAAACAGGGGATAGCTCGCTTCTCAGCAGCGGCTGGAGAAAGCGACCGCGTCCAACACCGCCGCCACAGGGCCGACAACCGAAGGCGCATTCGTTATCGTACGCCTGCCGATCGTCGTTGGATCGGTTCGCCGCGATTGAAAACGGCAATTTTCCCTCCCACAACCACCCCGACACCCACACGATACCAGCATGGGAAGCGAGTACTTCGACCTCCATCATACCGTTTCGGATGATGAAGTAGACGCTCAAGCCCACGTCCACAACCTCAGATACCTGCAGTGGACGTTGTGGGCAGCCCGTGATCACAACGCCACATCGGGATGGAAAGCCGCCCCGGCACTCGAAGATGGCTTCGGTTGGGTCGTGCGAGACCATGAAATCACCTACCGCGCCGCAGCCTTCGGTGGCGAGGAAATCGTCGTCCGCACCTGGGTCAGCGAAGTACGACGGTACGCGTGCACACGTCGATTCCTGATCTGCCGCCCCGCCGATCAAACCGTTCTATGCCGCGGTGCCACCCGATGGGTGTTCGTCGATCTGCGAGCCCACCGCGCGTTGGAAGTTCCGCAAGAGGCGAAAGACGCACTGGTCCTGTGCCCGAAACCTCCAAAGCTCCCGTGGGAAAGTTGAACTCCTGTAGGAACACGGATTGATTCTGGGGTAGCGGGACTCGCAAAGAGTTTCGGGAGGGCTCGTGAATCACCGAAAGCCTTTCGGCTTTCGCTACGGCCTCAACCCGGATTTATCGGCTGCAACAGTCCGGTGGGAACGCTGGACTTCCTTGTCGAACGCAGAAACGCTTTTGGTGACCATTGAGGTGACGAATGACACGACGCGAAAACTCTCATTCGACGGATCTCATGTGGATCCGTATTTTCCTGCGAACGGTTGGCGTCGCGGCGCTGCTCGCCTTTGCCGCCGCCATCATGCCCGGTCGCTGGATGATTGTGATCGCCGGCGAACTCGGTATCGAACCGTTCCCCGATTCGCCGCTGACGTTTTATCTCGCGCGGAACCTGTCGCTGCTCTATGGCTATGTCGGCGTTCTGTTGATGATCATCGCCGGGGACCTCGATCGATACCGCCCGCTCGTCCGCTGGACCGCGATCGGCACAATGTCCTTTGGCGTGATGCAGTGGGTCGCCGATTCCATGGCGGGAATGCCGGCGTGGTGGACGTACGGCGAGAGCACTTCGACTTTCCTCGGTGGTGCTTTGCTGTGGTGGCTCGATGCCCGGACTTCAAAAGAAGCCAACTCTTGAGTATTTTCCCCGCTGAGTTTTCGAAACAAACCGACTGAGGTTTTCGAAACGAACCGATTGAGTTTGCCCTTTCCCAACCATTCCCTGACAACGATCAAAGTACGAGATCCATGCAACGCTCCCTCATCTTGCTCAAACCTGACTGTGTCCAACGTCGCCTGATCGGCGAAGTGATTTCACGTTTCGAGGCCAAAGGGCTTCAAATCGTTGGCCTGAAAATGTTGCAAGTCACCCCCGAACTTTCTCAGCAACACTACGCCGAACACGTCGAGAAACCGTTCTATAAGTCGCTCGAAGACTTCATCACCTCGGCACCTGTTGTCGCGATCGCCCTCGAGGGACTCGACGCCATCGGCGTTGTTCGAGAAATGCTCGGCGCAACCAACGGACTCAAGGCAGCCCCGGGAACCTTGCGAGGCGACTTCAGCAGCAGCCGACAAATGAACCTCGTCCACGCGAGCGATTCGGAAGAGTCCGCCAAGCGTGAACTCGCTCTCTACTTCAAACCGGAAGAGTTCTGCGACTACACGCTGAACCTCGTCCCGTTCATGCGAGCCGACGACGAATAAACGGCCCCGCAGTCGCGCAGCCTTCGGTAGCCGCGACACTTCTTTTCACAACGACGGACGCGCCAACCGCCCGTCGTTTCCGGTGGCGCTGCCACAAACGTAGCCGGAGTCGCCAAACTTCGGACGACGTCAATCAAGCAAATCTGCGTCAACCCCGCGTGCCCCCACTGAACTCTAGGCGAGCCCAGCTACGCCCTGCGTTACTTCTTCACTTTCACTTTTTCCATCGTGATCTGTGGGCCGGGGCGGCGGCCTCTTCGTTTGCCTGTTTCGAGAGGAGTGAACCTTGCGTTGGCAGGCTGCAACAACTTCGTCACGCAGTACGCGTTCACACTCAACTCCAACTCCTCCGCCTCGCGGATCGTGGCTTCGTGAAGACTGCGTGGGATTCGAATCGTGATTACCCGAGTCGGCTCGTGCGCTCCGGCGCGAGACTCGTCCTGGCTCCGCATCGCCGTGAGCATCTCGAGCAACTCTGAGAACTCCGGCGTCGTTTCGAAATATCGCCGCGACTCAGCATCCTCGTATAGCTGGTCCACCACCCCGCCGGGCGCCAGCATCGTGCGATAGAAGACGACCCAACTGCCGGTCTTAGAGAACGCCTCTTCAGCCGACTTCAGCACCTGAGCGGGCCGGTCTTCGAGCGGCAGGTCTTCGGCGATCGGCGACAAGTCCAACTCGTCGCGCGGCGGAGCCTCGAGCACGACAGGCATCGCCTTGCCGCCCTTCCTTTTGTCCGCCGACCGCGTCGACACCACATCACTCGCGTACACCGGAGCCTCATCCGATTCTTCGGTTTGTTTGGTCGCGGCGCGTGACTTCCGCGACCCCGCGTCTTCCTGAGAGGACATGCGAGTGGTCTCTTCGCTGGCGTCTTTGCCACCTCGAAGACGAGTGCTTTGCTTGGCGGTCGACTTGCCTGTTCCGGCCTTCGATTTCATTTCTAATCCGAGATGCGTTGCGGTGTTGGCCGGTGTCCTGAACGACTTCGCCGGCTCGCGTGATTAGTTGCATCTTGAGGCAGGCACCAAACACGACTTCGCAACCATTGCTAGCAAAAGCACTTAGGGCCGCCGGCCCGCGCCGCCACTTTTTTACGCAGCCCGCCAACGCGAGGGGGCTCGCCCGATTGCTTGCTTTTTAAGCAGCCCCAAAACGACCATCCGCCAAGTGTCCACTCGGACGGGACAAGCGAAATTAAACAAGTTTTTTCAGGCTGGCTTTCGGGCCGCCGACCTTCGAGCCAACAGCGAATACCGGTATGCTGAAACCAATGGCTGACCGTCCGGGCGGACGCTCCCATCGGCGACCAGGCTCAATCCCCATCGGCGACTTGGGCTCGGCAAATGCTTTGAGACGTCATGAAGGCCGATGCCCGGATCGGCCAATACTTTTTCTGAACCAGACGACGTGAGTGCGATTGATGCGTTTTGACGATGTGGTGTTGGCCGGGATCGGAGTGACGATCCCAGAAGAAATGTGGTCGAGCGAAACGATCGAACAGAAACTCGAACCGCTCTACTCGCGACTGCGACTTCCCGAAGGTCGACTCAGCTTGATGAGCGGCATCGACCAACGCCGGGTCTGGGAACCAGGAACGATGCCGAGCGGACCGAGCATCCGCAGCGGACTCGCCGCCATCGACGCCGCCTCGATCGACCGCGGCGAAGTTGGCGCGCTGATCCACGCGAGCGTGTGCCGCGACTTCCTGGAACCGGCGACCGCCTCGCGAGTGCACCATGAGATGGGACTGCGAAACGACTGCTGGGTTTACGACGTGTCCAACGCGTGCCTCGGGGTACTCAACGGGGCCGTCCAAATCGCGGGAATGATTTCCGCCGGGATGATCCGAGCCGGCGTCGTGGTCGGAACCGAAAATAGCCGCCCGCTGCTCGAGGCCACCATCGAATCCCTCAACAAGGACGAATCGCTCACTCGCAAATCCGTCAAACCCGCCTTCGCTTCCCTGACGATCGGCTCGGGCAGTTGCGCGTGGCTGGTGTGCCATCGCGACCTTTGCCCTGACGCCACCCCGATCGAGTTCGCGATCGCCGAAGCCAACACCTCATACCATCACCTCTGCCGCAGCAACCAAGACACCGCCGGCGCCGACATGCGACCGCTGATGGACACCGACTCGGAAACCCTCATGGCCGAGGGGATCGCGACGGGCGTTTCGGCGCTCGACCGCCTGCTCGCCGAAACGACCTGGCGACGCGATTCTTTCGACCGAACCGTCTGCCATCAAGTCGGAACGCGACACCGCGCCGCGATGCTCGAGGCGATGGGCCTTCCGACCGAGAACGACTCGATCACTTATCCCGTACTAGGCAACACCGGCTCGGTGGCACTGCCCCTGTCGGTCGCCGCGGCGATCGCCCGAGGTGAACTCAACGCCGGTGATCGCACGGCGCTGCTCGGAATCGGCTCAGGCATTAACAGCGTCATGATCGCATCGACTTGGGGACGCACCGCCGTCGCCGGCGATTGGTCAGGACTGCTCGACTCGACCGAGGATTGCCGCCTGCCCGCACCGGCGCTAAGGTGACACCAGAGCCGCACCGGTCGCGCGACCATCGCACGTCAATCCATCGAATCACGAAAACTCAAAAGACCTCACCGATGAACCATTCAACCTGGAGCGCTCACGTGGCCAAACGACTCAAGACAATCACGTGGATCCTGTGCGCGATGGTGCTGCTGATTTGGCAACTCGCCTTCGCCAGCCCCACCTCGGCCCAAGAGGTCGCCGACCCCGCTCAGCCGACCGCCGAAGACCCAGCCGAGAAAAAATCTTCCGCTGAAAAAGCTGCTTCCGAGGAAGCCAACCCGGCCGACGAAACAGAAAAACTCTACGTCCGCATCCAGCGTGACGAAGACAACGACCCGCTCGCAATGCAAACCGCAACGGTTCGCTACGTCGGCAAGCCCGGCACCAAGTACGCCGGGAAGATTGTCGACCTCGTCGGAGTCGTCCACATCGGACAAGCCGAATACTACGAAGCCCTCAAGACCCAACTCGCCGGGTACGACAAAGTCCTCTACGAACTCGTCGCCCCCGACGGCACCCGCATCCGACCGGAAGACCTTCAAAAACGCCGCTCGCTTTTGGCGTCAATGCAAACCGGCATGAAAGACATGCTCAACCTCGAATACCAACTCGAGAAGATCGACTATATGGCGGAGAATTTTCGTCACGCCGACATGAGCCCGGATGAGTTCGCCGAAGACCTCGCACGTCGAGGCGACAGCGTCTGGAAAATGGTCGCACGGATGATGGGAGCTGGACTCGCCTCCCAATCCGCCAACTCGGAAGCCGGCCTGCTATTGGCCTTGTTCAGCAAAGACCGGTCCAAGATGCTCAAACGCGCCATGGCCGGACAATTGATCGACATCGAAATGGTTTCCGCCGGCCTCGACGACTCCAACGGCGAAAACACCCTGATCAAAGGCCGCAACCGCAAGGCGTTTGAAATTCTCAAAGAAGAACTCGACGGAGAAACGCAAACCGCCGCGGTCTTCTACGGCGCCGGCCACCTCCCCGACATGGCCGACCGACTGATCAACGAGTTCGAAATGGAGCCAACCCAAACAACATGGCTCGACGCCTGGGACCTGACACGAAACTAAACGCCAACCAGCCCCCCTATCAACCGATCCACGCTAGCCGCGGGGCGGGCGCAACTACACCCACGGCAGCAACCCCAACGCAGCCTGCCTTATCAGGCAGACGGTAGTGGATCTTGCTAAAAATCCTCGCGCAACAGGATCCTCAACAAGCTACCTATTCCCCACAAGCCGGTTTTATCCCGCAGTGATCTTAAGCCATCAGCCCCAGGTCGCAGCACCACCGCCTTAATGAATCTACGACCACCTTCGAGGCCGGAACCAAGCTTTGCTCCCAATTCCGGCGGTGGCCGCTTCGCTCGACTGCCGGCTAATCACTAAAACGCCTTCGGTGTAAAGAAACTTGTTGGCAATCAACAGCTCTAACAAGATCCAACACTTGGAAAGAGAACGAACAGAAACAACAAGAGCATTTTGAAATCCGCCCTATCCGGCTCTTGCAACTGAATCACCAGAATTCAGGCCACCGAAGTCTGTCGACATCGGCTACATCTTTTTCTGCAAACGTCCTAAACCTTCCCCATCGCGGCTCGCAGATTCTCGATACTCTCTCGCGCCAACGCTTCAGCGCCAGGTGAATAGTCGAACACCTCGACGCTTACCCAACCGTCGTACTCCACGTCACGAAGCGCCGCCATTATCGGCTCGAACTCCACGTCCCCCATTCCCGGACCGAGCCGGTTGGGATCGTTCGCGTGGAAGTGAATCATCCGATCCGCGTGACGGCGAATGATCCCATCAACCGCCTCACCTTCGGTGCTCATTGCCTTGACGTCCAAGTGCAAACCGATGTGGCCGTCTCCGATCGCGTCGATCAGTTCACAACCTTCATCCGCCGTGTTGAGAAAGTCACCTTCCTCGGGACCGAGCGGTTCGATCGCGATCCGAACACCGCGCTCGTGCAACACCGGCACCACTCCCCGAAGAACCTCCGCGGCATTGCCCAACGCCTCTTCGGTCGACTGCCCTTCAGTACGATTCCGCTGCACCGGAGAACCGAGCACCATAAGATGCCCGCCCAAGTCTCCACACAAATGCGTCAGCTTTTGAAAATACTCCGTCGTTCGCTCCCGCATCGCCTTGTCGCGAGTCGTTAAGTGCAGACCTTCCGTCCCGGCGAGCAACCAGTGCAAACCGATGATCTCCAGCCCCGCGTTCTCGACTGTCTTTCGATAAGCCACCCGATCCTCCGCAGAGATTTTGTCCACGTGATCGGACAGCATGAACGGAGCCACCTCCCAACCGGTGTAGCCCAATTCCGCCGTCAGCCGCACGGCATCTTCGAGGCTCGTTTCACGAAAGGTTTCATTACAAAGTGCAAAACGCATCAATCAATCGCCGGATATCGCTCGCGTCGTATCACGCAAACCCTGGTAAGAAAATGAAAGCCACCCGAACCACGTCACAGGCGTCGGCCGATGGCAGGCCGAACCAAACAAAACCGTTGCCGCCGAAAGGACAATCGACGTCGCCCGAGTACGCCGAAACGCATCCGCATCGAACGATCGCGACGGCTTGCAGGCTCGCCGGCAAATCCTAGATGCGCCAGCCGACTTTGACAAACGCCACCCTCCGATGCGATCACGCCGTGCTCGTCTTTCGATTACGGTGACAGGCAATCACGATTCGGATTTCTTCGTAAGAAACGTCATCCTGAACCGATCTGTCAGCCGCAATCGCCTCGTAGATCGGTTTCAATCTCCCGTCTTCGCTCGCACCCATCGCCGCCTCGATCACTGCAATCGTATCCGGTGCGACCCATGCGGCCGCGTTGGTCACGTTAGCTTCCTCGAGATACCGAACCAAGTACCCGCTCACCGTCGACGTGGCCCGGTCCATTTTCTTCGCCACTTCGGCAACCGATTTACCCTGCGAGAACAAGTCGAACGCTTCCTTTTCCGTGGCTGCGCCTTTCAAACCTTTTGGCTTCGGCGGCCCGCTCACCGCGCCCGAACTCCGCACCACGATCGTTTCGTCACGAGACAATTCATGCTCGCCACAGTACGCATCAATTTCCTCGAGAAACACTTCGCCGAAATCCGCCAACTTACGCTCACCGATCCCTTTGACGTTCGATAATTTCTCAAGCGTGCTCGGCCGGCACCGCGCGAGATCACGCAGCACCGCGTCGCCGAAGATGACATATGCGGGCACCTTCCGTTGCGACGCCAAGTCACTCCGGATGGACCGCAACCGATCAAACAAACCGCGATCGACGCCTTCCCAAGAATCCGCAGCCGACGATCGAGCCGAGCGACCGCCCGACGACTTGGCAGGCTGAGTAAGTGTCACCGTCCCCTTTCTCTGCAACAGCTCGCGCCCCGAATCTGTCATTCGCAGCACGTTGTACTCGCCGTACCGCTCAAGGAACCCCTGCGAGATCAATTGATCGATCCACGTCCGCACCGCAGCAACCGAGTGTTCGCCGAGCAACCCGTACGTGCTCAGTTGGTCATGCCTGGACTCGAGAATCTTCGCGTCGCGCGACCCGGTCAGTACTTTCACCGTGTACGAAACGCCATAACGTTCTTTCAAACGAATCACACAGGAAAGAATCTTCTGCGACAACGTCAACGGATCGTCGACGAGGTTCAACTCACCCAAGCAAACGTCACACGCGTTGCAATTATCGGCATCGAATTCCTGGCCGAAGTAATTCACGATCGACGCGTGCCGGCACTGGACTCCCGTGCACAAGTCCGCCATCGCACGCACGTTCTGCATCGCCTCTTCCACGTTCGACGGATCACCGAGCTCGAGAATCCGTTTCCACGTCATCAAATCGCCGCCGCTGTATAGCAACACGCACTGCGATGCCAAACCGTCTCGTCCTGCCCGACCGCTTTCCTGTTGGTAGTGCTCAATCGACTTGGGCATTCCCGCGTGGATCACAAAGCGAACGTTCGATTTGTCGATGCCCATTCCGAACGCGACCGTCGCGACGATCACGTTGACCTGCTCGCGGATAAACGCGTCCTGGTTTTGCTGACGCGTGGCATCATCCAAACCGGCGTGATAGGGAAGTGCCGAAATCCCCTCGGCCGACAACGCGGCGGCCGTCTGCTCGACCTCTTTCCGAGTAATGCAATAGACCACGCCGGACTCGTCGCGATGCTGGTCGATCACACTCATGATCTGTCGCAACGCGTTGTCACGCCGAATCATACGATACGTCAAATTGGGACGATCAAAATTCCCAACCAACACACTTGGGGACACCAAATCGAGTTGCTCCGCGATGTCGTCACGCACTCGCTGCGACGCGGTAGCAGTGAACGCATGCACGGATGCGCTTGGAAACCTTTGTTTCAAAATTCGCAGTCCGCGATACTCCGGACGAAAATCATGTCCCCAATTGCTTACGCAGTGCGCTTCATCAATCGCAAAAAACGAAATCGGAACCGTTGTTAAAAAATCGAGTGTTCGGTTGGTCAGCAGTCGTTCCGGCGCGAGGTACAACAGATCGATTTCGCCTCTGCGTATTCTCGCAGCGGTTTCCCGTTTTTGCTCGTCGGACTGAGTGCTGTTAACCAACGCTGCGGAAACGCCATTGCTAACAAGCCCATCGACTTGGTCTTTCATCAACGAAATCAGGGGCGAAACGACAACCGCCATGCCTTCGCGCACCAACGCGGGAACTTGATAGCACAATGATTTTCCGCCACCGGTAGGCAACACGACAACGCTGTCGCGTCCTTGAACGACATCAACAACAGCTTCTTCTTGCAGCGGACGGAACTCATCAAAGCCCCAGACCTTCGCCAAGATTTGCTTTGCCGAACCGATCGGATCATTTTTTTCCGTTTCTGTCCCCTTGTTAGCACTCACGGGCGTTCGTTTTACGTTAATCTGTGAAGCCGGGCCTTCATTTTCGGGGTTCGCGTGCGGGGAAATCGGTTCCGACTCGGATCGCTTCCCATTGGTTGACTGGCCATCGTTCACGGCACTCTCCATCGCACGCGAGATTATTGACGTTCTTCGAATCGATGATTGTACGGGCAAGAAACGTCAACGCGAAGTGAGCGAGAAGGCCCTTATTTTAGTGCTCCCTATTCTTCTCTATCGCACAAATTTATCGCTGTTGAACTATGGCCAAAAAGAAACGCTCATCGACCTCGAAAAAGAAATCGAAAAAGCCGGTGACCAAGAAGGCTGTCAAAAAGAAAGCCGTCAAGAAAAAGACCGCTAAGAAAGCAACCAAGAAAACCGTCCAGAAAAAGAAGTCGGTCAAGAAAAAGAAGACCGCCACCAAACGCGCCAAATCCGCCACGCGCACCGGCCGCAAGAAAGCGAACAAGAAAACCGCCGTCAAACGTTCGGTGAAGAAAACCAGCCGCGCCGCCGGAAAGAGTTCGTTGCCTCGCGCCGTCTCCGCGGCACTCGGAAAGAAGAGTGACCAGGAACTCGCCGACGCACACGGCCTGCCCGTCGCCACGGTTCGCGCCGAGCGACAACGCCGGGGAATCAAACCCCTGCACTGGAACAACTGGACCGAGGAAGCCGACGCTCTGTTGGGAACGATGCCCGATGCCGAAGTCGCAAAGAAAGTCGGCCTGACCGTCAACGCCGTCAGCGCCCGGCGACGCCGAAACGGGATCGAATCCTACACCCCCTCGACCAAACTCAATCCACACAACTGGACAGCCAAAGAGCTGAAATGGCTCGGCAAATTGTCCGATGTGGAGGTCGCCCGCCGCGTCGGGTTGGACTCGTCCACCGTCGGTGCCAAACGCACGTCGCTCGGTATCGCACCTCACCGCAAAGGCCGACAAAGCCGCGCGTGGAGCAAGAAAGAACTCTCGCTACTGGGCAAAGTCCCCGACACTCAAATCGCGAAGAAGTTCGGCATCCCACGCCGCAAAGTCATCGCGATGCGACAATCACTCGGGATTCAATCTCCAGTCGTCGCGGCCAACGAAGCTCGCTGGACTCCAAAGGTCGTCGCGATGCTCGGCAAACTGTCCGACACCGAAGTCAGCAAACGGACCGGCATCTCGGTCGCTTCGGTTCGCGGGTATCGTGTCCGGCATGGCATCCCATCACGCACCACTCAGTTTCGTTGGACAGATGAAGCGGTCAGCCGCCTCGGCCAAGAACCCGACGCGGACATCGCCGACTCTCTCGGAATCGATGTGGTGAAGGTGGCCAGCAAACGGCAATACCTCAAAATCCCTGCCTACCGCGAAGCCTAGGACGTTCTGAACAATGACGTAGCCGATGCCGCCAAACTTCGAGAAACTGAACCCTGGCGGATCCAGCTCGGGGTTATCGGGCACGTCAATTTTCACAACGCCAACAATTTTCACAATGCCAACGCGACGGCCTCTACGCCTGCCGCGTCGCGCAAATGCGTTTCATCCTTACCGCAGGTACGCCGGTGTTGGATACCTCGCGTTAACCCGCGCCGGATCGTAACGTCCTCCTTCGTCTTTGAAGAACTTGCGAAACACCTTCGAGCGGTAAACATCTTTCTTCGGAAGATGCGGCCGAAACGCATCTCGCTTCAAACCAATCTGTTCGAACGGAATCGGCTTGAAACCCGGCATCGGCCGGAACCCACGCTTGAATCGAAAATCCAACTTCGGCAGGCTAACGAACGCGCCGAGGTCAATTTCCTCGGGCAAGACAAACACACCGCTGCGGGGCAAGTCCTTGAACCGACCGGTTGTATTGTTCTCCATGCCCTCGACGGTTCCGTCACCACCGTGAATGTGAAACGGTTCGCGCACCTGATGGATATAGTTCAGATTGACTTGCCCAAACGTCTGAGCAAACGGGTTGGTATCAATCGCCTTCGCCAACTGGGGAAACTCGTCAATCCACGGGCTTTTCTTCCATCCTTCTTCGCCGAGCATCTTGGTCAACAGATAGATATTGTCCCCCTTATCGCCGTGGGGTAAGTCGCGACCGAACTTTTCGAGATCCTTCCATCTCGCCGCGATTTCCTCTTCGGTGATCGCGCACTTGTTTGTCCACCACATCACAGAGGTTTTCATTGTGATGTTGTTTTGGAACGAATTCAGAGGGCCCGCGAACTGCCCGCCTCCTCGGCCGGATCGATAAAACACATTGCCGTACATCTGCAAACCCATCCCGCCATCGTCATTTCGAAACGCAAACACGGGATGCCCGCCGGGCTCGAGCAAGTGATGCACGAAGTTGTAGCGCACCACGTTGTTCATCATGTGCCACTGCGCCCCGCAATAGGCAACGTTGAAATCGCCCATCTCGTATCCGATGTTGTAGAACTCGTTGAACTCAATCAACGCGTCCACGGTCTTGTAGTTCACCGCACCGTTCATGTCGTTCAGAACATTGTGTGCGAAATAGATCCCCACGCCATTGAGACCGATCACCCCATATCCGCGCCGCCGACACGCATAAATGTGATTGTTGGTTGCGAAGTTGTAACATCGCTGCAACTTCCGAAGATCGCCTCCGGACACCGTGAACGCTGAATCGAGATCATGGAACTCGCAACCGGTGATCCCGTTGTGCATCCCACCTTCGATCGACACCCCGCGACGGTATCCATTTCGCACGCGGCATCCGGCGATGAGGTTGTACTGACCACCGGCGACTCGCACGGCGAGTTGCCCTGAATTCTCGAACGTGCAATTTCGAAACGTGATATACGACGTCCCACGCATGTCAACGAGCACATTGTCGGAAGATTCCCCGGCGTCCTTCGGATTCGCCGAACCGCCGAGAACCACCAACCTCGACCGCTGAGGATCGAACCTCGGGATCGGCCATAGGAACAACCGCTGTTCCTTTTTATCAAAGTACCACTCGCCCGGTTCATCGAGCTCCGCCAATACGTTCACCAGACGAACACGTCGGGGAATGGACTTGATCTTCTCGGCGATTCCATATCGCGTGTATCGAAGCAATCGAATATCGCGATCGCGAATGGCTCCCACCGGTTCGCTCTGGAAGTACCAATCGTTGTGGAGGTACCCCTCGACGCGCATGTCTCCGCTACGCTGGAATTCCTGCTCAACCAACGGCGAGAGTGGTTCGCGGGTATCGAAAACACCGCCGGTCGGATTTTCTTTACTGTACGGTGCGGGCTTTTCGTTGGGACCGAGGTGGCGGGTCTTCGGACCTTCTTCGAGGATATCCTTAATATGGTTGTAGCCACGGTTTGGCCACTGAGATAACTGCAGCAGATACCCGTCGAGCGACAGCATCCCGTAGTTCCCATCCCCCGGAAACTGCACGGCAACTTGGTCGGCGACCTTCATCTCCAACACACGCCCGCGCGCGGACGGTTTGAGTCGCTTCACACGCTCTGGATCCTCGACCTTCTTAAAATCAGCCACCGACAACTCAGTACCGGCCGAAACAACCACCTGGTTGATTCCTTGACCGAGGTAAACGATCGGAGCTGCGTCAGTACCGGAGTCTTCTTTTTCGAGCACGAAGGTTTGCTCGAGTTGATAGTCACCGGCGAGCAAACGCACCTGCACCCCGCCGTCGGGAAGACCGTCGCGTTGTTTGATTTCTCGCACAGCGTCCCGTGCTGCTTCCAATCGATGGAACGGACGCTCTCGGGTTCCGTCGCCTTCCTCGTCCGAAGGTTGCACATAGAAAATCTTGCCTGGCACCCTAATCGGTGCCAACTGATTCTCTAAGAATCGCTCGTTGTACTCGGGGAACGAATGAGCCGGCTGTTCGATCGACTGGCCGAAAGCAGCCCCGGTGATGAGAACGCTCAGCACCGAGAAAATTACGCGCGCGTGCATCGTTTGGTAGGCAGGTTGGAGAGGCGGGACGGCCTGTGGTAGGCCGATTGAGTTCAGCCAAGAATGGCCGGGTGGGGAACCGCATTAAACTCGAACCCGCTATCTTTTTCTACCCTCAACGCTGCGACAATCGGAACCAGAATCGTTCTCGACAACGAACTCCAACACAATGTCGACGCAACTAACGAGTTCATACACTTCACAACAGAAGAACCGCTTCTATTCTATTGACTTCAGACTCCCTTCAGCATCTACCGGCAAACGCGTGCGATCGCACCTTCAATCATCGGGATTGGCGGAGAAGATCCCTAAACGATACGCCTTACTCACCGCTGCGGGGGCGTTTTGCACATCGAGTTTTTCGTAGATGCGGCGAATGTAGGTGGCCACGCTACTCACACTAATATCGAGTTGACGCGCGACTTCTTTTTTCACATACCCTTCGCTTAGCAAACGTAAAATCTCTAACTCACGTTGCGAGAGCGAGTGCAACAACTCGGGCTGCTTAACGTTCGCTTGCAGTGTATCCAAAACATACTTCGCAACGCCGCTATCCAACGTCGCTCCGCCGGATGCCACGGTTCGTATCGCGTCGACGATTTGGGTTACGGTTGATGACTTCATTAAGTAACCCGACGCTCCCTCTCGGATAGCTCGCAACACATCGGCCTCTTTGCCCGACTGCGTCAGGATCACGATCTTGCTTTCGGGGGTGATGGAACGAAACGCGGGCAACACGTCCAAGCCGGAATCGCCTGGCAGATTCAGGTCCAACAAAATCAGGTCAGGCATCTCGCGGCGATCACCGTTCTGCAGCACCGACAACGCACGTTCAGACGAACCGACCTGGTCAGCCAACTCGATATCGGCTTCATCCTCGAGAGCTAATTGGATGACTTCGCGGTACTCGGGGTGGTCTTCGACCAACATCACTCGAATTTGTTTATTCATGTTGCAGCCTATTTGCGGCGTCCCCATTTCCGGGCACGCAGATTGAGTTCAATGCGGGTCCCACCTTCGCTGGGATGTGTCGCGGTGACCTGGGCACCGAGCAACCGCGCTCGACGTTGCAGCGACGGAGGAACCTTGTTTGCCAACGGTGCCGTCAGTCCATGACCGTTATCGCTCACCACGAGTGAAAGGTCACTCCCCGACGCGGTCAAATGCGCGTCGAATTGAGTCGCCTGACTGTGGCGACTGATATTCACCAAACACTCTTTGTAAAACAGAAACAAGTCTGCTCGCGTGCGGGGTCCGAGTCGTTCGAGGACTTCCGCATTTCCCTCGAACGATAACTTACCATCAATGTCGGCCATGATTCGCTGCGTCGTGCGCTGCATGTCTTCGTACAAATCTTGGTACATCCCCTTGGCTTCCAAGATGTTCGTGCAGTACTGCACCGCCGTTCCCGATCGCTCCGTCATGACGCGGATTCGTTGATGCAAACTCTTCAGTTTTTCCGGCGAACCCACCGCGGCTTGCGCGAGATCACCGAGCAACCCGATCACGTGTAGATTCGCGCCGAGTTCATCATGAAGGTCCGCTGCAAACCGCTCTTTCAAGTTCGCCAACTGACGCATGCGAACCATACGGTCAATCAAGATCGTGACTCCGATACCGACGGCGAGCAACACAGCCAACCACGTCAACCATGTCAGATGAACTTTCTGTTGGGAGTATCGGCGATTGAGTTCTTCCGCCACATACGGACGCTCGGTCTCCAACTCATGCCGACGTGCTAGCTCGATCATCCATTCGCGGATCGGCAGAATCGTGCCATAAAAGTTGCGACCGTCGGTCAATGCCGACAAAGCACGATTCGGATTCGTGACGGCGAAATTAGCCTCGAACGGAAGTCCTGCCGCCACGTTCTTGTCACCGGAAAACAACTCGATTTCGGCGAACCCGATCCGAGGAATCAATTTGTCACCGCGCATGATGGTGTCGGGCTCGGTCGCAATCAAACGCACATAGCGACACGGTGTTTTGGAAAACCGACGCATGATGATCGGCCCCAAATCATAAACCGTCGGGAATTCAAATTCTTGCAATAGCACCGCGTCTGAAAATTCCGACTGGTTCGCTCCTTCCAACCGCATCCGTTTCGGAATGCCAATACCATCTCGGTTTGCTTGCGGGATCGTATCACTTAGGTCGACCGCATGCAGATGAATACGATTGAGCACCCTCGTCGCCCCCAGATCAACCCTGAGCTCGTAGTCGCCGTCTGCTGCGCCTTCACGAAAAAGCGCAATGCTCTGCTCTCCTTCCCTAGCGTCCATCAGGTACGGGACAAAACCGTCGACAAGGTATCGCCTGTGCCTGCCTTCGGCCACCAAATTCGAAGAGGTCCGCACCGGTCGGCTTTGAGCCACGTTCTCATCGCCGCTGAACACAAACAGTTCTGAAAGCTGGAACACGTATTGCGAATCCCACAACCGAGGCGACAACTCGGTCGCCTCCACCCGCACCCACGACGCAACAATCCCCGGGCACTCCACCACCAACGGTGCGATCCGGGGTAACAAACGGTTCTCGGCGGAATAACTCGCCACGACGGTTCCCTCGGAGTTCCTGCCGTCACCCACCACCACACGAAACTCGATCGGAAATCCATCCGCACGAAGACCTGTCTTCGTGTCACGCCAAATCGTCGGCACCAAGGTGATGTAATGAATCGGCACCGCCTCAGCCAACTCAACCTCAAACCACTCCACGTGATGAGGATCGGATTGCACCGATGAACGGATTCCGACCGCACCAACTCCGCTGCGAAGACTGATCGGACACAACCATTCGAGTTGGCTATCGATCGTTTCTAGACGCTGTTCCAATGCGGTCAGCGACAACTCACTCAACTGCCGCTTTAATTCATCAACAGGAATGGGCTTGGCACCGACCGTTCCATACACGCCCGCATCGGCGAGCGCACCACGCAGCCCCGCGTGATGAGTAACAAACAGAAGGCATAGCAACAGCAGCGAAAAGCGGTATCGAACCATTGCCCCATTCTATCTTGGAACGATCGCCCGATGTCATCTTCAGTGAAGTTCATCCAGGCAGTAAACGATTCGGCACGATAGCAAAAACGTTCGCGACCGACGATCGCTCTCGAGACGTTCATGTGTCCGCAAAAGCCCACTGACTCAGCCTGCCTGCTGTTTCAAAGACAACGCTGCATCCCAGAAAACACTGCTACCGAGATAGCACTCTTGCTGAGACAAAACGGGAACCGCTTTGCCGCTGCCATGGCAACATTCGACTGTGGCGATCGTCCCCGGCAGTCACTGCGTAACCGATTCTCAAAAAGGACACGGTTACGGATTCTTTGTCTCCGCAGACCTGCCGGAACAGACCCTCACTACTGCACGGCCACACACGCCCGGAAGGCCGCCCACCCCACCTAATCAGCCAGGTCGGTCTGCACGCGGGTTAAATAAAAGACGGTTTGTCATCCGAACAGACGACAGACGAAATCCCACACGAGGGGTAAGATGCGTCCATAAGACGCAACCTACGCGCATCAACGCTACTTTACTCATCCATCCCCGACCGAGCCCGCGATTCAGACTCGGAGGCTATCGCAGGAAAGCTTTGCTCAGGTGGTGCAACGTTCGAACGAAGAACCTGGTTCGTTTATCTCTCTTCTTCAAGGTATCTCATTATGACTCAGGCAAAAACTCGACGCGGTTTCACGCTGGTGGAACTCCTCGTCGTCATCGCAATTATTGGTGTTTTGGTCGGCCTTCTTCTCCCCGCGGTCCAGGCGGCACGAGAGGCGGCTCGGCGAATGAGCTGCAGCAACAATTTCAAACAAATTGGGCTCGCCATTCACAACTATCATTCGGCCTACAAACAATTGCCGACACATGGCACCGGAACCCAACCTTTGGTCGGCGCGAACAACACCGCCAACGGTCCATGGTCCTCGTGGCGATCATCTGACCAAGGCAACCGTTACCGCCTCAGCATGCTGGTGGGCATCACACCTTTCATTGAGCAACAAGCACTTTGGGAACAAATCTCGAACCCGACCGGAACGACGTATCCCGCAATGGGCCCAACGCCTGACACGTTGGCGTACGGTCCATGGGCGACCGAGATCCCAGCATACCGCTGCCCGAGCGATCCGGGCCTTGGCCTCCCCGCACTCGGCCGGTCGAACTACGCCGCATGCGTCGGCGACTCGATCGTCGGCCAAAACAACGGTCCATGGAACGGCAACCGGACAAACAAAAGCGATCAAGAGGGAGCTCGAGCGGCGCACCGTGGATTCTTCAAACCGGTCGATCGCACCCGGTTCCGAGATTGCCTGGATGGCTTGTCCAACACGATCGCCGCTGGCGAGATTGCCACGGACCTGGGCGATGACGACAAACGGACCATCAACTGGCGTGACAATTCGAACAAGACTCCGACCTTTGGTCAGGTCCGCAACAACCCATCGGCTTGCGTAGGGAAAGTCATCCCCGAGCGTCCTCAGTTCTGGGATCCGGCTCATACCGTCAACGTCAATCCGACTCACGGACGCGGTTACAAATGGGCTGACTTCCAACCTGTTTACACGGGTTGCATGACAATCCTTCCGCCCAACCGCGAACTTTGCGGTGCCTACAACGCGGCGGGCACCACCATGGTTGCGACCATGTCCAGCCGGCACCAAGGCGGTGCTCATGTGTTGATGGGCGACGGTGCGATCAAATTCATCACCGACTCGATCGAAGCCGGCAACCCGAAGGCTCGCAACATTTGGTTGAACTACAAACCCGGTTCGGAAAGCCCCTATGGGCTATGGGGCGCTCTCGGTACCCGTGCCTCGAAAGAAGTTATCGAATCTGAGTTTTAGAAAATCGTAACGAACGCTCGGCCTCCAACTTCATTGGGGGCCGGGCGTCTGTACTCTCACTCTCCCTTCGCTGGAAAACGCCACTTTGTTCTCCATGCCAGCCCGAACCGCGAGCGAGTGACGACTCCCGTAAAAACCCCACTCGCTCACGATTCGTGCTGGTAAATTTGACACTTCCGTTCAAACGTGTCGCCACCCAGCTAATCCACATGTCTCACGCTTTGGAAACCTCATGAAGAAGTTACTCTCGACGATTTGCCTCCTCGCATTCTTGGCGGCATGCGGCTGCTCTGATCCACAACCAGTCAATGTCGCGGAAGATGCCGATGCGGCAAAGATCGAAGAATACAACCGATTGAACCAACAGGGACAAGCAGACTTAAGTGCGGATGAGGAAAACCAAGAAACCCCTTAAGAACGCGTTCGAAAATGCGTTCGTAGTTCGCGATGCGGCTTGAGTAGGCCGTTGATTTTAATGGGCGGCAAGGCGTTTGCCGCCGGTAGTGACGCCGCTCACCGGCGGCTAGCGCCTTGCCGCTCACAATAACACTTGGCCAACGCTGAGGAGAGCGTCATATCGACACCATCAGTCGAACGAATTCCCCCGGCGGGCACAGATTTCGACAGCGGGCACAAATTTCGACTGCGGACACAGAGCACAACAGAAGACACGCAAACAGAACACACCGGGGGCAACACGAGCACGGGCAACACAGGCACGGGGCAAAAACAGGGGCATGGAGCAACGCGAGGGAACGTCGGTCGGTATGTACCAAAATGACGACTCAATCGCGGCTGCCAATTTTCCAGCACGCTAACCAACAAACTCAATTTGCCGGAGGACGCCAAAGCGTCCGTACAGCCAACATCGACAGGAAACAGATGATCAAGTCACTAGCCGTCGCATTCGCCGTCGTACTGATGGCGGGAAACACCTTCGCCGAGGAAATGGACGCCACATGGGGCGAATCCACCGTCAAACTTCGCGCAGACAACGCCCAGCGCGGCGAACTGTTTGACGAAGGCAACTATGCGATGTTCATCCACTGGGGCTTGTATTCCCAACTCGGAAACAAAGTGGGGGACAAGACCTACTACGGCATCGGCGAATGGATCATGGATCCCAAAATGGCCGGCATACCGGTCGACCAGTACAAAGAACTCGCACAGACGTTCAACCCGACCGATTTTGATGCCGAGGCAATCGTCGACTTAGCGAAAAAGGCGGGCATGAAGTACATCATCATCACCGCCAAACACCACGACGGCTTCGCGATGTACGATTCAGCCGCGTGCGATTTCAACATCGTCGACGCCACGCCGTTTCAAACCGATCCGATGAAAGAACTGTCGACCGTGTGTCGACGCGAAGGGCTCGGTTTCGGTTTCTACTACTCGCACAGCCAAGACTGGACGTTTCCGGGTGCTCGAAAGGGGCCAACCACCGATTCCGACGGAAATCCCGCAACGTTCGAAGACTACTTCTATAAAAAATGCGTCCCCCAAGTCGAAGAACTCACCACGCAATATGGCCCGATCGAACTGATTTGGTTTGACACCCCCGGCGGCATGGCGAAAGAACACGTCCAACACCTCGTCGATATCGTTCGCAAAAACCAACCTCGCGCACTCGTTTCGGGACGCGCCGGTCACGACCTCGGCGACTACCAAACGCTCGGCGACATGGAGGTGCCACATCAAAACATCGAAGGCATGTGGGAAGCCGTCGACACCACGAACGATTCGTGGGCATACGCTTGGTACGACCAACGATGGAAGACTCCGAAAGAAATCCTGCATCGACTCGTCGCGTGCGTCGGTCGCGGTGGCACCTACATGCTCAACGTGGGCCCCGACGGCGCAGGCGTGGTCCCCGAACGTGCCGCCCGTTCGCTGCGTGAGGCCGGCGAGTGGATTCATCGCTATCCGCAGGTGGTTTACGGCACCGACGCATCGCCCTGGGGGCATTCCCTTCCCTGGGGCGACGTCACTGTTAAAGGGAAACGAGTGTTTCTCACTGTTTTCGATTGGCCATCATCCGGAAAATTGTTCCTGCCAGGCCTGCGGACCGAAATCAAATCCGCTCGATTGCTAAACAGCACCAACGCCTCACAACTCAGCTTCACACGAGACAACGGTTGGACGGTCTTGGATGTACCAAGCGTTGCACCGGACAAACTCGCATCGGTAATCGAACTCGAATTGCGAGACCAGCCTGAGGTTGACTCCACGTTCGCGATCGACCCGAACAAGGGGACCGAAATCCGAGCCCAATTTTCTACCGTCACACGGGCCAAAATTCGCAAAGACCGTTGGATGGAAAAATTCGGCGAGTGGGTCTGCGAATACCCGGTAACGCAGTGGAAGGATGGCGGCCGAGCAGAATGGGAAATCGACATCCTGGTCCCCGGCGACTACGACGTGGCACTCAGCTATACCGGAGTGGGCCGGTTGGTATGGGCGGTCGATGTGGTTGATGGCGAACACATTCAGAATCAACAAAACGCATCACACAACTACCAGGAATTCCCGATCGGCTGGATCAAATTCCCGGCTCCCGGCAAGTACAAAATCGCGGTGTCCTGTCTCGAAGGGAACATCGAATCGGCTGAGTTAAAGTCGATCCGCCTCACCCCGCTGAGCGAATACCGTGAGACGCCACGCCGAGCCGCAGCGACAACGACAACGACAACGACAACGACAACGACCATGCAAAAGTAACCCGATCGCGGGCTCGCAAAACCGGCTCCTTCCTGGCAACGCAGCCCTGATTCCCACAACCTACGTTGCCATTCGCTGGCGTTCACTCCTCACCGTCTACTCGTATCGATGAAACTGACTCATTGCTGCCTAAAGTCATTGCTGCTGGTTGCGTTCGCCCTGCCGATCGCCGGATCGGCCACTGCGGACGACACATCGCTGCCGACGTTTTCATGGGACCGCGTGCCCGTGTATCTGCACTTGGGCAGCAACACGCAGCTTTCTAACGAACAAATTGAAACGATTGCTCGACTTTCCGATTTCATTTGTTTGGAAAAAGCACATGGCCGTGTGACGGATCCCTCGCATCCCGAACGCGTTGCCGGCAAAGACGCACGTCGTATCAAGACGGCCAACCCCGACGCCAAAGTGTTGATGTACTGGAACACGCTGATCGCGTGGCCGTTCACCTCCTACAACCAAAACTTCGCGAAGTCACATCCGAAAGATTGGATTCTGCGTGATCGTGTTTCAGGCGAACCGCTCCTGAAAACAACACTCGGAAAGAAGCCCGTTTACCAGTACAACCTCCTCAACCCCGAACTGCGAAAATGGTGGTCGGACACAGTCGCCACCGCGGTTCATGAACACGGATTTGACGGATTTTTCATGGACGCGGTTTCGCAATCGAAACGTCCGTTGTGGCTTCGACGCGGATGGGGCATCGACAAATCCGACGACCTCGACGCCGCCACCACTGAATTGATGGAAACCGTCAAATCAGCCATGGGGGCGGACCACCTTTTGATCTACAACGGTTTCCGGGCCCATTCCGGTGGCCCCGACAACAGCAGTCGTGCGGGGACCGAGTTTTTGCCGCACAGCGATGGAGCCCAGATCGAACATTTCGACCAGTTCTCATCGACGGCCAAGGAAGACATTGTGGCCTACTGGCAGATGGCGAATGCAGCGGCCAAGCAAGGCAAAATCGTTCTCTACAAAGGATGGCCCGACCACGACGTGAACTGGCTCAACCGATCGTTCATGTCAAAACCGGCAAGAGAGAAAGAAACGATCGCACGCGAGAGCATCACCTTCCCTCTGGCCTGCTACCTGATCGGTGCCTGCGAGAACAGCTACTTCTGTTACGGTTGGGGCTACGGCGTCGACGACGGCCAACTCATTGAATATCCAGAATACCAAAAGTCATTGGGTGCCCCCAAACAGATCGCGCGACGGAACGGATGGGTTTTCCGTCGCCAATTCGCACACGCGGACGTGACCGCCGTCCTCGAAAACAGAACCGCCTCGATCCGATGGCACAACGACTAACGTCGATTCCTCGCCAGTACGCTGCGACATGAGAACCGATCCGATCACCACGGCAGCTAGATTCGCTGGCGGAAGTTCCCCCGCGTGCCGCGTGTGAACCGCGGCCAACGCCGATCGGCCAATCAGTTTTCCGATACCGACCAAACAATCTTCCCCACTGAGATACTCCGATGATTCGATTCTTCCTGATTGTTTCGCTGGCATTCACCGTTTCGCTGGCGTTCACCGTTTCGCCAGCGTTCACCTGCGCCGCGGATGCCGATGACTTTGCGATGCAGCGATCCAAGGTGACCGCCCTCGGCGAACTCACCACCGCGCCGCGTTTCATAGCGGCAGAGGGTTTCGAAGAAGCCGACAATATTCGGCCAATCTACTTCGACGCACTTCCGTATGAAGGCAAGCCAACCAAAGTCTTCGCGTGGCTCGGTCTTCCCGAACAAGCACAAACGGATTCGCCAGATCGCAAAACGGTGCCAGGCATCGTTTTGGTCCATGGTGGTGGCGGAACCGCTTTCCGCGAATGGGTCAAACGATGGAACGACCATGGTTTTGCCGCGATCTCGATCGCCCACGAAGGCCAAGTCGAGCGGCGCGAAGCCACTCGCAAATGGGCGAAACACGACTGGCCGGGCCCATGGCGGCGTGGGCACTACCAAGACGTCGACAAACCGATTGAAGACCAATGGATGTACCACGCCGTCGCCGACACGGTCCTTGCCAACTCGCTGCTGCGTTCCCTCCCGGACGTGAACCCAGACCAAGTCGGTGTCATGGGTGTTTCCTGGGGAGGCGTGATCACGAGCACTGTGATGGGGATCGACTCGCGATTCGCATTCGCGATTCCGACCTACGGATGCGGCGACATGGCCGATGCCGAAAACCACTGGGGCCAAGCACTCGGCAACAACGATTTCTATCGTCAAGTTTGGGATCCGGTGCACTATCTGCCCAATGCGCAAATGCCAGCGATGTGGTTCTCGTGGCCGCGAGACAACCACTTCCCTCTCGGCAGCCAAGCGGCGAGTTACCGAGCGACGAAGGGGCCAGCGATGGTTGTGTTGCTTCCTGGAATGCGGCACAGCAGCCGAGCCAGTTGGACACCGCCGGACAGCTACGCGTTCGCCAAGAGCATCATTGCTGACCAACGCCCCTGGTGCCTTGAGTCACAATCCAACGTCAACGGCGAAAGCCTAACGGTTGTCTTTGACTCGGCAAAACCTCTCGCACAGGCTTCGATCATCTCGACCAAGGACTCGGGTTTTACCGGAAATCGAACTTGGACCGAAACCCCGGCGACTCTGCAGCATCAAGACGACAAATGGATCGCCAGCGCTACCATTCCCTCCGGCTCAACATCTTGCTTCATCAACGTCAAATCGGGCGAATTGACCGCGAGCTCCAAGTACATAGAGCTCAACGACCAGTAGCCGACACAGCGTCTTCGCACCGACACAGCATCTTCGCATCAACAATCGGAGTTCGCGAGCACCGAGAACACGTGTGCGAAGAGAGTTATTAAACTGTCTGCGTTCTCAAGTCCACGCATCAACAGAGTTGTCAGATACGACACGCGTGGATGTTTGCCGTCCACCTAGAAAGAAACATGTCCCCACTGCTTCTAAAGACTACCGTCGCGTTCCTACTCGTCGTGTCTCTTTCAACGAAAGCCAACGCGGCAACCGATGACCATTCGGATTCCGCCAAACCCAACGTCGTGATCGTCATCACCGATGACCAAGGTTACGGTGACGTGGCTTTCACCGGAAACCCGGCGATCAAAACACCCAACATTGACGCGTTGGCTCGCCAAGGAACCCTGCTCAATAATTTCCACGTCGACCCGACTTGCGCACCGACCCGGTCGGCGCTAATGACCGGGCGGTACTCCGATCGCGTTGGCGTGTGGCACACCGTCCAGGGTCGCAGCATGCTGCGTCGGCGCGAGACTACGATGGCCAACATCTTCGCCGACAACGGCTACGCCACGGGAATGTTTGGCAAATGGCACCTCGGCGATTGCTACCCTTATCGTCCCGAAGATCGCGGTTTTCAACACTGTGTTTACCATCAGGCAGGCGGCGTCGGTCAGGCTCCCGACTACTGGGGCAACGACTACTTCGACGACACCTATATCGTGAACGGCAAACATCAACGGTTCGAGGGCTACTGCACCGACGTTTGGTTTGACCAAGGCATGCAGTTCATTGAGGCAAACCAGGACCGACCGTTTTTTGCTTACATCGCCACGAATGCTCCCCACGGTCCGTACTTTTGCCCGACCGAATACTCGGACCCATACGAAGAAAACCCGCATGTTTCCTTGGCCGAGTTCTACGGCATGATCACCAACGTCGACGACAATCTCGCCAAACTGATGAAGTTGCTCGACGACAAGAACCTCGCCGACAATACGATCCTCGTTTTCATGACCGACAACGGTACCGCCGGTGGTCTGCGCAATGGTCGCGGCTATGACGGCGGCATGCGAGGAGCCAAAAACTCCGAATACGAAGGCGGCCACCGCGTTCCGTTTATCATCCGATGGCCGGACGGAAAGATCGAAGCGGGCAAAAAGATCGAACAGTTGACCGCACACATTGACATCCTGCCGACGTTCATCGACCTATGTAATTTGAAGGCTCCCGAAATTGAATTTGACGGCAGCAACCTTCGCGAACTGCTGTACACCGACGGCGAGCAGTGGAATGAACGGACATTGATCGTTGAATCGCAACGCGTCGTCACGCCGATCAAATGGCGAAAGAGCGCGGTGATGACCGATCGTTGGCGTTTGGTCAACGGAACCGAACTCTATGACCTCGATGCAGATCCCAAACAAACCAATGACCTGGCGTCGGAGTACCCCGAGGTTCTCAAACGACTGCGTGGCGAGTACGACCATTTCTGGGATGACGTGTCACGCGAACACGACTTGACCAGTTATATCGTGATCGGATCAGACCAGTCGCCGATTGTCTCGCTATGCTCACACGACTGGCTGATCGATCGTTCTCCGCCGTGGAATCAAAATCATATTCGAAACGGAGACGTCGCCGAGGAATCGTTTTGGGCAATCGAAGTCGAACGTGACGGGGAATACGAGATTTCACTGCGTCGATGGCCCGTCGAGGCAGACAAAGGCATCAATGACGGAACCTACGGCAAAGCGTTCAACTACAAACGTGCCCGATTGCGGATCGCGGACATCGATCAAACGAAAGACATCCCGCCCGGAGCCAAAGAAGTCACCTTCCGCGTCTCGCTCAAAAAAGGGATCACCCAACTCGCACCGACCTTCATCGGTCCCGACCTGACCGCGACTCCATACTATGCCTACGTGACCCATCGCCCCGAACCGGGATGGCAAACCCCATTCGGCATGGGCATCCCGGTCTACGATCCCAACTACGGCCGCGTCCCTCCGCAAAAGAAAAAGAAATAGCGGCGTGGCTAGCGAGCCAAGTAAGTGGCACCGGTTGTGAACAACTCGTTGTGTTTCATCAGAACAATCTGACGAAGCCGATTTCGGCAGACCTCGGGCGTCTCGATTCTAGCGGATCCGGCTTCGGGGATCATACGCGTCGAATTCTAATATGCTTGATACCAGTACGAAGCGCGAGCGAGTGTTTTCAACGAATACAAATCACTCGCTTGCGTTTCGGTGTTTGCATGCAGAACAAAGTAGCGTTCCCCTGCGAGGTTGCGGCCACCCCACGGAGTTGACGTCGCGAGTTCACGCTCATCGCAAACTTGTATACGAAGAACCAATCCGAAAGCCTGGACAAACCAATTGGCGAACCGGTCGTATACCGTGGTGTCGCATGGAATCCGCGGTTAGCACCGATCGGCTGATGAGTTTTCGAATCGGCTCCAACATCACTGCCCAACCTCCTTGCCGGTGCATCAAAGCCTCGTTTGAGGGTCGCGAAACTCGCCAAGAGTTTTGGGAGGGCTCGTGAATCACCGAAATTCTTGGCGACGTTCGCAACTCCCTTGCCCCCTCATTCTTGATCGTGACACACCACTACGTTCTGGGAAGCAAACTCATTTCGCGATCCTGTTGCTGGACTGCCTCTCTTGTCGCCCTCACTTTCATATCGCCCTCAAAAGGCCAGTCACTCAGTGAGGTCCGGGCAGTAACGTCGAACACTTGGGATGGGATCTTCGGAGCGAATCGCATCATCGTTCACGACGCATTGATGCCGCGAACGCACCAAGCCCTCGCCGGATGATTCCGTCCTATTCGAGCGTCGTGGCGATGACTCATTTTCTCATACGAGCAAGGAGCGGACGTTCCGCTCCCCATCGTTCCAGCAATCGCTGCGGCCAGTAAACAGCCGGAAGCACGAACGCAAAATGAGGCGGCGTTGGAGCGACAACCAACGGCAGGATCCGGTCCGACAACATTTGGTTGGGCAAGTGATGTCGAGCGAACATAACGGTCGAAATCAAGTATTGTTCTTCGGGATAATACTGCGGCACGGCCAATCCAAAAACGCGAATGAATTCATCCGTTAGATAGTCCGCAATATGCCGTTCTTGGTTGGAATTTGGTTGCGTCCCCTTCAGACTTGCCAAGTGTTCTGCTAGCTG
>NZ_ANOH01000272.1 GCF_000346505.1 Aporhodopirellula sallentina SM41 | reverse complement strand
CCTCGCCAACAGCCAAGTGCAAAGCCCGGCAGCGATTCCACCCACGCCCACCGAACCGATGGATTCTCTGTCGACGACGCCGTTTGAGTATCAAGTCGACGTCGCACCGGCTCCCATCGACGGCATGCTCGCCCTGCGAGTGACGGTTCAGGCGATCGATGAAAGCGGCGGTCCTCCCGTAGCGACTTACTCGCTGACGCGATGGATGATCGATCCGATGCTCGGTCTGGCCGAACTCGAAGCCGAAGAAGAGGCGGCCAAGGAGGAGGCCGAAGCCGGTCTCTGAACTCACGCGAGCGAAACGCTTTCTCTCCAGTGGTTCGATTCACACTCTCCCACGCCTGCTCCACGCCTGCTCCACACCTGTCCAACGCCTGTCCAACGCCTAACCCACGTCAAACACTTTTGTGATCATGTCGCCACCCGCATCCCGCCGCCGAACATTTCGAGGCTTCACGCTGCTCGAAATGCTGCTCACGCTCGGCCTTTGCGTCGTGCTGATGACCCTCGTCAGCAGTGTGATGACGTTCTACGTTCGCGAGATGTCGACCGCGGAAACCACCTACCGCCAATCCCAAATCGCCTCGGCGGTCTTGCAGATGATCGAGGACGACCTGCGAATGACGTTGACAACCCGACCGGTCGACACATCGCCGCTATCGGATGTTCTGGCCTCGGCATCGGCGCCACTCTCGGCGCTCGGCATCTCCACCGGCGAGGATTCGGGTGAACCTCAAGACGACCTGCCGGACGATTCAGCGTCCACCGACTTGTCGAGCGATCCGCTCGCCGAGGACACCGCCGACGCCTCCACGCTCGACTCGAGCCTCGGGGGCACGGTCCTGCAATCACCCGGCCTGATCGGCAACTCGCTGCAACTGCAGGTCGACATCAGCCGTTTGCCACTGCTCGAAGAATCGGTGATCGACCCGACGTTGGCGATCTCCGGCGGCAAACTGCTCGACCGGCCGAGCGACATCAAAACAATTAGCTATTTCGTCCAACCGGAGGGCACCGGCTCGAATCTCGACGCGATCGAGGAACTCGCCATCGCGAACGGAATCCCCGGCATGAACACCACCGGCGGTGGTCTGGTGCGGCGTGAACTCGACCGAACGATCAACACCTACGCGGCCACCACGGGAGGGCTATCGCGGCTGAGTTCGGTCGGTGAAGTCATCAGCCCCGAAGTCACCGCGATCGAATTCGAGTATTTCGACGGGGTGAACTGGCTGACTTACTTCAGCAGCGATGAGATGGGCTATCTCCCTCCGGCCGTCAGGGTGACGTTGCAGATCGGCGGGGAGCAAGACACCGACACCGAGACGACCATCGAATCCGTCCGGACGTTCACCCACGTCATCTATCTTCCGATGAGCCATCCCGAGGATGCCGAAGACGAGGAAGACGAACTGATGACGGAATCTTCGTTCTGATCCGTCGTTCCGCGTCACCCGACCGCACGGGGCGGCCAACATCGCCGGCCGAATGAGGTCGCGTCGCGGCGGGTGCACAGGGTACTATCATTCCCGCAAACGCCTGGACTTCTCAGTTCGGCGGTCGCAGTCCATCATAGGACCGCAGACGCGGGTAGTGTGAACGCGGCAAACGCCTCGCACATCCAATGCCTTGTCGCATTGGCGCTCGCGATCGTTGTCCGCAATCTCCACGCACCTCCCCACACCGCCATGTCGTCTTCTATCGAGTTGAACACCATTCCCGAAGCCGTTGAGGCCATCGCTCGTGGTGAGGTCATCATCGTGATCGATGCCGAAGACCGTGAAAACGAAGGCGATTTCGTCTGTGCCGCTGAAAAAGCGAGCGTGGAAACGATCAACTTCATCCTCGGCGGTCGCGGCCAGTTGTGTGCCCCGCTGCTTCCGGAGTTGTGCAAAAAACTCGAACTCTCTCCAGTCGTCACGCAGAACAACGCCCCCCTGCAGACCGCCTTCCTGACGCCGATCGACATCGCCACCGCCCGCACGGGGATCACCGCGGCCGAACGCAGCGAAACGATCCGGCGACTCGCTGACAACGACGTCGACGTCAACGACTTCGTGCGTCCGGGCCACGTCTACCCGTTGCTCGCCAAAGAAGGCGGCGTGCTCCGGCGAGCAGGTCACACCGAAGCCTCGGTAGATTTGGCTCGCATGGCGGGCCTCCAACCGGTCGGCGTCCTGTGCGAAATCCTCAACGAATCGGGTGACCGCGCGTCGCGTGAGGACTTGGCGGTCCTCGCTCGCGAGAAAAACCTCAAAATCATCAGCATCGAACAACTGATCGCTCATCGTCGCGTCAGCGAAAAACTCGTCAGCCGGTCTGCGACGTCCACGCTGCCGACGCATTACGGCGAATTCGAAATCATCGTCTATAAGGTCGACTACGAGGCGCAAGAACCGATCGCATTGGTATTCGGCGACCTGTCCGCTCCCGGCCCCGCACCTTTGGTCCGGATGCACAGCAGTTGTTTTACCGGCGACTTGGTCGCGTCGCTGCGATGCGACTGCGGTGACCAACTCCACATGGCTCTCGAAATGATCGGGCACGAAGGTCGCGGTGCGTTGATCTATCTGCCGCAGGAAGGCCGAGGAATCGGATTGGCCCAGAAGATTCGCGCCTATGCGTTGCAGGACAACGGCCTCGACACCGTCGAAGCCAACCACGCCCTCGGTTTCAAAGCCGACATGCGCGACTACGGCGTCGGATTGCAAATCCTCAAAGATCTCGGGCTCTCCGAAGTTCGGTTGTTGACCAATAATCCGAAGAAAACCAAAGCGTTTAACTTGCGTGGCTTTGACCTCAAAGTCGTCGATCAAGTCCCGATCGTTCCGACCGTCAACAAGCACAACCAACGTTACTTGGAAACCAAACGCGAAAAGATGGGGCATCAACTGCCACCAATGTCGTGAGCCTGCGGTTTACCATTTCGCTGCACCGGGTCGCATCCGGTTTGAAACGACAACCATCGCCGGGCACTGAATCCCCCACCCCGGTCACCGACCATCTCGACTGGTTCTTTCAGCAATCGCCCGACGAAGCATTGCCAGTCAAAACACTGGCAACTTCCGTGGCGCTCGCCGGCTCGACGCAAATCGAAGCCACGCTCTTGCCGGATCACCGCGTGCGCTACCTCGACTACGACGGAGAGGTTTCCGGCAACCGTGGCTGCGTGCAACGATTGGTTACCGGAACCTATGAGACGATCAAAACCGATGCGAGGCAGTTCACCATCGGCGCGGTGAAAACAAGCATCATCGACCTTGACGATCAAGTGGAATACGAACCGAGTGCCGCAGAGATACAAAGTTCGCTGCACCGCCTACTGACAACGAACCCACACGTCGAATTGCTGCATTGAGTTTGCCGTTGGTCGGATTTCGGGCCAAAGGCCCAGACGTTTATCTAGCCCAGCCCAACGGGCTGGGTTAACGGTTCCACGCAAACCTCAGGGCCGAAGGTCCGGCTGTTTGCTTGCCTGGGACACCTGGCACGTCGAGACGGCGCTCAACTCGCGTCGACTAATTCGAGTTTGGCGAATGCGAGACGGAATGTCTGTTCGGAATCGTCGTCGGCGAAGCGGATTTTGGCGGTGCGTTTGGGGCCTCGTCCGGTCAGCTCCATAATTGTGCCTTCGCCGTAATCGGGATGTCGCACCGTGCTGCCTTCGCGGTAGGCTCCCAACGGGACGCGATCGGACGACAACATCTCGCTCGCCGTGGTCAGCCCTACCGTGATTCCTCCACGCGACTTGGGCTTCTTTTTCTTAGCCGGCGGATCCATGTAAACATCGGGGATCACCGACACCGAATCGGACGCGTCACCCGTCGGCGATTCCACCGCTGACGAAGCGACCGCCGTCTCGGTCGATTCTGGAGGGTCGGTTGTGACAGCGGACGACTCAACCGAATCAGACCGGTATTCCTTCTCGCCTTCTTCCTCCGGAGCGGGCTCTTGCACGAAATCCCATGAGTCCGGGTAATCCATGTCCCCCGAGTCGTCAAAGAAATCGCGATCAGCAAACGACTCGATCACGTTCATGTCCGCCCTCGGCAGTTCGCTCAGGAACATACTCGGAATCGCGACGCGGAAATCACCACGCATGCTGCGGCGTTTCGCATAGCTGAGCTGCAACCACTGCTTTGCACGCGTGATGCCCACGAACAACAACCGCCGTTCTTCCTCGAGCTGCTGATCGTCTTGCTTGCTGCGGTAGTGCGGCAACAGATCATCTTCCACGCCGATCACAAACACCCGTGGGAATTCGAGCCCCTTGGCCGCGTGCAACGTCATCAACGTGACGCGGTTGTTGGAGTCTTCGAATTTGTCCGTGTCGGACACCAACGCGACTTGTTCGAGGAACGCTTCGAGCGAGCCATCTTCCGGGTGCATGCGATCGAACTCGACCGCGGCGGACAGGAACTCGTCGACGTTCTCAACCGGATTGGCGTCCTCTTTCTCAACCGAAGTGCGTTCGAGATACTCGATGTACTTAGTTTCTTCGACCAAATACCGGACGAGGTCTTCGAGCGATTCCGTGGCCTTCTTTCGCAAACGATCGTAGAGCGACACAAAGCTCCGCACCATCGTTTTGGATCGTTTCGAAAGCGTGTCGATCTCGTCCACCTGCCGTGCTGCTTGGAGCATCGGGATGCGTTGCTCGTCGGCGTAGTTCTGCAAACGCCCGAGCGTCGTCGCACCGATGCTCCGCGCCGGCGTATTGATGATTCGTTGCAACGCGACGTCGTGAGCCGGGTTGTTGATCAGGTGCAAATAAGCGAGCAGGTCTTTCACTTCTTTGCGTTGATAGAATTCGACGCCGTTGACGATTTGGTACGGCAACCCGCGATTTCGCAATGCGTGTTCGAGCGACCGGGTCAACGCGTTCATGCGGCAGAAGATCGCAAAGTCGCGTGGCTCGGCGTTTCCGGCAATCATTTGCGACGCGATCTCATCGGCGATCGCATCGGCCTCCTCGTAGCCGTCCTGGTACTGCCGCAGGACCACGTTCTCTCCGTCAGGATTGTCCGTGTAGAGTTCCTTTGCCTTGCGACGACGGTTGTGCCGAATCAATTGGTCCGCGACCGCGAGGATGTTTGGCGTGCTGCGGTAGTTTTGTTCCAAACGGACCGTTTTGACGTGAGGGTAATCCTTCTCGAAGTCCAGGATGTTGTTCAGGTCCGCCCCCCGCCATCCGTAGATCGATTGGTCGGGATCCCCGGTGACAGCGAGGTTCGGGTTGTCGACCGACATCGCGCGAACGATCGCATACTGAGCGAGGTTAGTGTCCTGGTACTCGTCGACCATGATGTACTTCAGCTTCGCGTCGAGTTCCCCGCGGACCTCCGGGTTCTCTCGCAACAACCGGGCGAAGTGATAGAGCAAATCGTCGAAGTCGACCGCATTGGCGAGTAACAACTGCTCTTGGTAGACCGGATACACCCGCGCCGCGACCGCATCGCTAGCCCGACCGGACTGCTGCTGCATGCTCTCGGGCGTGATCAATCGGTTCTTCGCCTTCGAGATTGCCGAGGCGATTTGTTCGGGCGTCGCGTGGCTGGTCGAGACCCCCGCCGCCTGGATCGCACGTTTCATCGCGGAGCGTGAATCCGCCATGTCGTAGATCGAGTAATTCTCCGACAACCCGACAAAAGACGCGTACCGACGGAGCTGCTGGGCGCAGAACCGGTGAAAAGTTCCCATCCAGACCGGTTGGTCGGGCGCGAGCAAATTCAGCCGCGTCCGCATCTCATCGGCCGCCTTGTTCGTGAAAGTCAATGCCGCGATCTGCCACGGACGAACGCCCTGCTGCAGCATGTAGGCGATTCGGTGGGTAACCACGCGAGTTTTACCGCTGCCGGGCCCAGCGATAATCAACAACGGTCCGTCGACATGAGTGACCGCGTCGGTCTGCGCCGCAGTCAGGTTTTTTGTGATTGCATCCATGCCGAACAAGATACCCGACCCATGCGGAAATGGGCAACTTGCAAAAATGGCGTCACTTTTTGAATTCTGATCAGACAAAACGACTCACCTTGCCCGCCGCGGTAGCCTCCGACGAGCGACCGATTGCCCCTCTGACACGCGTCCCGACGCGTCGATTCATCGAACCTGACACACCCCGACGAACAACGCTCGAACCGAACAGGTGAGAACTGAGCGACACACGAGTCTCACCCCTCCACCAACTTTTCGATTTGAGCATGAGAGCCATCCACAACGACGCTCAAAACGTGAAGAAAGCCGCTTCGTGCGCGTCTTTCCGAGCATTCGCGTCAGGGTTAGCAGGACTTCTCACGCAATCGATTTGCTCGGAATCAACGCAAACCTAAGTTTCGGTGTCGCCAACGACGGCTGGCAAACAGCCAACAAACACAAGGCGACACAACTATGCATGTCCCCTTTTTAGAGATGCCAACGCGGACTGGACGCGGTTGGTATTTCGCATCCTTCAAGAGTTTCCATCATGACTTCACAAATCCGTTCGATCGTTGCTGTTTTGACCGCCGTTGTTGCTTGCGGTGTTGCCTCCAACGCCTCCGCTCAAGTCTCTGACAGCCAAAAATTCACCGTTACCGTTCCATCCAATCTGTCGATCACCGCACCGGTTGACGCGGCTCTGACGCACGACGAATCCGATGCAAACCAATCGTTCCCGAACCAAGCGTGGACGGTTGTCGGCAACAGCCTCTCAGGCGTTACGGTTTCGTTCGCCACGGGATCACCATTCGTGCACACCGCCGACCCGACTTACAAACGAGATGCTCAGTTGGGTCTCGCCGTCACGACCAGTTCCGGACCAGGCGCCTGGACGGTAAACCAAGCGACCGACGTCACGGACTACAGCAACAGTGACGACATCGCAACGGTCACGGCGTCGAGCAACGGCACGTCGAGTGCCACGTTCGCCCTCGCGGTCAGCTTCATCACCGACGCGTATGGCAGCTTCCCATCGGGCGACTACGCAACGACCGTGACGGGTACGGTTACCGCCAACTAGAGCGTTCATGAAAAGGATGTCCCCGATGTCACCAGACTTCGGGAGCCTGAATCGGTGAGCCCGAATTCGGACGAATCCAGCTACTGCTCTATCATCCTTTTCGAGAAACCTGAGCACTTCGAGGAACCTTTAGCCGGTCGGCGTTAGCCGCGGTTGAATCAGACACCCGAGGCGAACGCCCGGCGGCCAACGGATTTAACAATCCTACTCGGATAGGATTTGAGTACTCAAGAAGTCTCGCGACTTCGGCTACGTGTTCATTCCAAACATCAACGACCAACCGACGCGACTTTGCCCCACTCGTATCGCCCCTACGATACTGCCCCATGGAGCGTCGGTCATACGAAGAAACCCTGGTTCGATTTTCGAACCAGGGTTTCTTTTTGTCTTCGCTGTTTCGATCGTTTTGAAGAATGACGTCGACGATGTCGCTAGACGCCCGGGGGCTGAATTCTGGCGAATTCAGCGACGGGGATGTTCACCGCGACTAACGCCGATCGGCTGATACGTCTTCGAAATATCTGACGTCGCTACTACGACCTACGTTGCTATGGCCGATGTTGCTATGGAACCAAGAGCGCGGTGCCGGTGATTGCGGCGGCCTGATACCAGGCTCCCTTCACGCTCAAAGGCACTGGCGGGATGATCCATGGGGCACAGTTACCAGGACGATAGTAGCCCAGTGCGTATTGGCATTCGTGTGGCGAGTGAACACCCATCTTGTATGGCAATACCGCGATATTGAGGAAGAAGTGTGCGGACGAGATCACGGGTTGAGCCAAAGGCCCGGCGGTGTGACCGTAACGTTCCAAGTTGACCTCTTCGAAGTACAACGGTTTGTGACACAGATTCGACGCCGCATAGGTCATCGTCGTTGGCGTCCACGTGCGAGGCGTGTAGGCAACCTGTTCGATCAAGCACTCGGTGGGCAATCCCCAGTTGTGCGAGATGTAAGCGAGGTCCGGTTCGCTCAATCGGTTGAGCGGAATCTCTTCGCGGGTTCCGTACTCAGTCAGAATGATCGCCTTCTCGTAGGCCAGATCGTCCAACCGCCCGGTACCGAGCGAACGTCCGTCGATGCTCCGCCAAGTGCGTGCTTCCTGCTTCGCACTGAATTTGCTCTTCAGTTTCGCGAACTCGTCGTTGTCGATCACGTCGGGACGAAACGGAGGGCTCGGATCGAGCGAGACTTGGTCGATCGTTGCGGCACGGATTCGGTCACGGAAGTCATCACATGACAATCCCGTTCCGCTGTTGGTCGGTCCCTCATCGTCGCTACCGAAGATCGACGGTGCAGGCGAGCGATCATTGCGAGGTTCGAGTTCGGGAGGATCGTCTCGACGTTCCTCGTCGGCTCGGCCGAATGGGTTCGGGGCGAACGTGTCGCGATCCGAAGGCGAGTCCTCGAACTCCTCTTGGATCGGTGCGGGCTGCACCGGTTCAGGAGGCGTGGTCGGTTCATTTTGCAACATGTCGCGAATCGACGAGTCACCCTGCGTGGGCGGTTGCACCGGTTCAGGCTGAGTCGGTTCGTTGTTGCGATCAAAGAGTCGTTCGAGATCGCTCGACGGTGCCGCGTCGCCAGACGGAGCACCGAAGCTCGACTCCGGTGCGGACTGTGGTAGCGCAGGTTGCGATGGTGGCGGCAACTCTTGCATGTTGCTCGGGTCGGGCACTTGGAATGCTGGACCGGGCTGCACCAATTCGGTTCCAGGCGCAGGAGTCGCCGATCCGTCACGAAACGCATTGCCTGGCAACGAGAACCCACCGCCACCGGCCTCGGTTTGCTGTGCCAACCACGCGACCTGTTGCACGTCGGCGGCGGTCTCCTGACGCAAACGGTTCGGCTGGACCGTCATCCTGTTGGACTGCGACGCGGCTTGGGGAGACATGCTGCGACGCGAATCGGCCGCGGTGGCGACGATCCGTGGTTGATGCGTGCGATCGTTTTGCTGGACCTGCTCGTTCGACTCGGCGAAGGCAGCGTCGCTGATCTCGCGGGCTTGTTCGGCGGCAACTTGCGGGCTGGTCCGCCACTGCAGGTTCCAACCGGGTCGCTGTGTCGAAGGCTGGGCGGCTCCCGCGTTTGCGTTCCCCGAGTACATCGCCGACGAGCGAACCTTGGGTACCGGGCGGAAGCCGGGGTTGCCATTCCAACCCGATGCGTTGTTCGGCGTGTGCTGCGTATGACCGGCGTTGGCGGGCCGGTAATTGTTTTGCGAGGTGGGGACCGGCGTGGAAAGCAGCCGCGGTGAATTGGCACCGGGATGTGAAGCGGCACCGGGATATTGTGCCGACGCGGTGGCTCCGCCGAACCACACGCCGCACGCCGCGATGACGATCGCGGCACGAGACGCTCGCACGCGTCCCCGCGATGAGGACGAATCAGTTCGAATCGCCGGAATGGACATCCGGGCTGTAGTTGGGCGCTTCTTGGGTGATCGCAATGTCATGCGGGTGGTTCTCCCTCACCGTGGCTGCCGAAACGCGAAGGAATTTCGCGTCCCGACGTAATTCATCGATCGTCCGTGTACCGAGGTAACCCATCCCGGCTCGCAATCCACCAACGAGTTGGTAGGCGTAATCCGACAGGGGTCC
>NZ_ANOH01000271.1 GCF_000346505.1 Aporhodopirellula sallentina SM41 | reverse complement strand
GGTGGAGTCTCGACCAGATGAAACCGCCTCACCCGGCTCCGGTGCATTCCTTGGTTATTCGTACGGCTCTAAATCGAGGCGGCGGTTTCGTCGAAGGTAAGATTGTGTTGTATCGGTGCCGGCGTCACAAGCGAAAGCCAAGTCCCGCAGGGAGAATGCAGGCGAGAATCGCATCCCGCCCCGCAGGGAAAGCAACAGCAGGCTGGGGCCGCAAGTAGGATTTAAGTCTGGGTCTCTCCGGTCTCAATCGCTAGCCTTTGGCCACTTCGGTGACGCGTGCGACGTGACCTCGGTTTCGACCAGTGGATGTAGTATACCGCAGGCTAATAGCACACGTGCGCAAGAGATGCGCAGGATCGAGAATGGACGTGCGTTGAATCGCGTCCTGAGCGTGAACGCGTTCCAATGCGGACGGAGAAGTAATTCGAATAACGTTTGGGTTTTGCGGGCCGGAACGGTTGATTTTCCATTGCCAAACGCTCGCAAGCCCGGCTCCGTAACAACCCTTGGTTCCCCGCATCTTTGTTACCAAGTAGCGAAGGACGATTGTATTGCATTGATGACGATTTGTACAAACTTTGAAACGACATATATCCAACCGCTCGCCTACGAAACGCCAGAATCATCGAGCGGTGGCAGCAATAACGGCCCTAAAGTCACGTGCTTGTGTAGCGCAACCGCACCACATGATGGGCACGTATCTGGATCAGCCAAATAGAACCTGAGATTCTTTTCCTTGCAGCGAGGACAGGCTAAATCGTTCAACGGGTAGTCAAGTAATTCATGGGTTTCCCCCTGAAAGTCGACGGTCCTAGTGGCGACCGTTACCGTAAGCTCCGATGGCACAGTTTCAGTAAAAGCCTTGCAGCGAATCTTTCCGTTGATTCGCGATGTCGTCATACGAAACACCTGTGTCAGAGGTAGCACCTGACCGACGCTTGGGTGTCGACCTGCGGGAAATCCAATCGCGAAACCAGTTGCGCAATTCATGCATACAACATCGCCGGGAAAGCCAAACGGGCATCGACCACATGAGATCATGACAGCTAGCGTGGATCGGAAATAGCTTCAGTCGGGGAACGTCGGCGGTAACCGGGCAAACGCATGCCACGGATTGAAGCTTGTGAAAAGGCGATGCGTTTGCTCCGCGTTCACCGCATGGTTATCCGCCGGTGACAGATCGATGTCCAGAAATTTGTGACTCGTCAAAGATGACACAGTGCTGGAGTTTCGATTTTGCGTAGTCCTCAATCAACTTGCGTCCAGGCGTTGAAGAGCGCAAGTATATCGCAACGTGCGAATAATCGCCGGTTGGGATCAAATCGTGAATAGAGGAAGCAAGATCGCGAAAACTGGTGGGATCGAGCGTCAGGTCTAGCAGGTTCACGTGCGGATTGCAGGATGACGGAGAGACCTTGCCCTTCGCGTCAAGAATTGGAAAGTATGGTCTAGTCATCCATTGGTGGTAACGGTTGCCGATACGGGCACCCTTCTTGATCAACACGAGTTCGGCTTCATGGCTTCGAG
>NZ_ANOH01000270.1 GCF_000346505.1 Aporhodopirellula sallentina SM41 | reverse complement strand
CGATTCAGATTGATTGCCGGATGATGTTGCGTTCCGTTGGTGGTTTTGAATCGGCTTAAGTAGGATCCGATGATCGACGAACCTAGAGACAACCGAAACTTGGACGACTGTTCATCCATTGTCGTCCGCCACACGTGTGTGTCACTCGGTTTTATATTGGGGTTGTGTGACGGACGACTTGCCAAGGAGACGAGCGGCGTGAATTTTCGGAAATTGGCCGTCAACCGAGCAAGTGGGCAATGCTCAAATAGCTCAGTGCTTAGGGAGGCAAATAATCGTTTCAAAGTTGTACGCGAGTAGGTGCGGCATTCCCGTCATCAGGAAACGGGCATATGCAGTGCAAACCAGCAAGCGTGAAAGGGCTACAGCCCAATGTTCTTGGCGGGGTACTTTTTGAATGTCGCACCGTGTGCTTTCAGTTTCCCAAGCACAGTCACCATCCAAGGGTCCAAGCGATGTCCAACGGTCATTTCTTCCTTCGGATCCAGGTAGAGATTGAAGAACCAAGGTGCCAGCCCGACGTCCTGAACGGTCGCGAGGTCGATGTGCATGTGCGGGGCCTGGGCCAACACGACCTTCACGTGGGCTTTGTACTCCTTCATGCGACACGCCATCAGTTCCTTGCCCCACCAAAAGTAGACGGCTTCACGCTTCGATTGCCCCTCATCGGTGAGCAGGAACGAGGTCTGGTCTACAAAATCATAGAACCTTTCCTCCGGCAACGTGTCGGTGCCGACACCGGCGAGGTTCAGACTGACTCCAAATAGATCCATCAGGTCGAACAGCCCGTCGCTCGTTCGCCCAGGTGCAATCATGCCCTTCCAATAAGCGATGCCTGGAACGCGGACGCCGCCCTCCCACGTCGTCCCCTTCGCACCACGGAACGGCGTGTACCCTGCATCAGGCCAGCCGTCCATTTGCGGGCCATTGTCCGAGGTGAAAAACACCAGCGTTCTTTCCAAGACGCCTGCGTCACCGAGTGCCTTCATGATTTCACCGATCTGGGCGTCCACCTCGTGAACGCTGTCCTTGTACGGGTACTTCGCTTCACTCTTGCCGGCATAGTCTGGGTGAGGGAAATTGTCACAGTGGACCTTCATGAAGCAATGCTCGATAAAGAACGGCTGTTCTCCGGCCGCGAGTTCCTCGATCCGCTTCACAGTGAAGTCGGTGAGCACCTGATCCGCTTTGCTCATGTCCTCCGTCGACAAAACCTGCTGCAATTCCTCCGTGCGTCCGCCCTTGAAACCGTGAGTGAGGAAATCCGTTGGTCCCACTGCCTCGAATGCGGCAAGACGTTCTGGATTGAGTACAAGGCCCGGGAAACGCCGGGCATCGACACGCTGAGAAATCTCTTTTTGAGCCGGGTAGTAGCCGTAGAATTCATCAAAGCCGACGTCGTGCGGACGCATGCCTTCGGACTCGCCGATATGCCACTTGCCTGAAAGCAGGGTGAAGTAGCCGGCGTCACTGAGCAGCTTCGGCAGACTGACTTCGTCTTCCCAAGGGTTGGCCGTGATTTTGTCGCCAGCCAGAATCGGTCGTGTCAGTCCCGTGCGTACAGGCAATCGTCCGGTCAGAATCGCCGAACGGGTTGGTGTGCAGGTTTGCTGAGCGTAGCACGAAGTCAGCTTGAGACCTTCGGCGGCCAATCTGTCAATGTTCGGTGTCGAGGCACCGGCCAGGCCTCCACCGCCATAGCAACCGGGATCGCCAAAGCCCATGTCATCGACAACGAGCCAAAGGATGTTCGGCCTTTGACCCGTCTTCGCTTTGAGTGCGGCGAGTCTTTCCTCCGCGGCCTTGTCTTGCTCGGGACGCGGGATAACAGCTTCAAAGTTTTCGGCAAACGGCACTGACCGATCAAATTTGGGTGGTTCCTGCCCAATGCACGTTGTCGCACAACAAAGTGCAATAAAAAGGACGCAATACTTGGTCATGTCTTTAGGTTTTTTGATGAATGAGGGTGATCAGCGAGAGCAGGCGAGAGACTTGCGTACAAACGAAGAACGGACCGCCCGTTCTCCCGTGCATTTTATGGTTCTGCTTCTTCGGTGTTTGTAGTGCGTTCAACGACGCGTTTGGCAAGTCGAAGTATCTCTTTCTCGGATACCGAGTCCGGCATGATCCTGAGTTGATTTACGGTAGTAACTTCTCCGTCCTTCGACACTAAGAAAATATCGCCTTTCGTCGTTTCGTAGTTGATCGGCTCGGCTCCATTTCGCTTCACTGCAAATTGACTTGGGCCCTCGGATCCGAATTCGCAGTCAATGCTTGCCGTCGTTGACTCGCCGTCGATTGTACGGAATGAAAGCGTGGCAGACTTTCCATCCTTGATTACATAGCGGTATCCAATGGTACGCTGATTTAGATCAGAAACTTCAACGCGATAAATGACAAGGCAGATGAGAGATGAATTGCCGCCCGATGTCTGAATCCCGTACGCGCAACACCACTCCGATGAGTCATCCACGCAAAAATGGACTGTCAAGCCAAGTGAGTGGAAGCTCGATAGTGTAAGCGACGACGCAACGCCGCCAGCAGACGCGCGTTGGCTGGTAAAGATGCCTTCCCCACTTGAACCAGATCCCGCGAACGTATCGGACGAAACGAGGGCAAGGGCGAACAAGAGCACAACCGTTGGTCGCATATGGCGTCGCCGTTGACAGGAACGAATGAATCGAAGTTGCAGGACGTCCGAGATCACGGGAGACGGACGATTGATGCTCCATTCTAAAGCATTTTTATTGCTGTCGTGTTTGATTCGCCGTGGCTGAAGTCGTCAATGGGCTGCTGCTCTACCAGCCCGCTTCGCTACGGGCTGTTGATTTATTCGTTTAACGGGAAGTCGTAAGCGACCTACTTGCCACTGCACGTCGCCTACGGCTACCGGTTAACCGAAAACAGGTTGACTCTTGATTCAATCGACAAACCGGCTAGCGAGGGATCTTGCACAAACACTCGCTTGCCCATCGGGCGAATGCATTGTCGTTCGCCTCGGGGGGAATTTATTCAATGGGGCGCCAAAGGCTTCGGCGCCTCGGGGGGCTG
>NZ_ANOH01000269.1 GCF_000346505.1 Aporhodopirellula sallentina SM41 | reverse complement strand
GTCGCCGAGCGTGTAGGTCACGTTGGCGGCCATGTTGTTGAGTTTGCCCTGTTCCGGCGAATCGTTCAATCGGATCCCGCGACCACCGTTAATCCCGGCCAATGTGATGTCCCATCGATCGTCGTGATAGCCACCGCCGATGCCTTCTGCCAACGCGGCGAAGTAGTGCCACGTTACACTTTGGGTGAAGGGACTGAGCGTGCTGAAGTCGCCAAAGCCGACGTTCTTCTTACCGATATAGAGATAAAAAGGTGACACGCGAAAATCACCGATTACCGCGTACGCCTGGCGGACCTGCAGACTGCCTTGCTTGAAATCACCGAACGAGAAAACGTCCGAGAACAGCAACTCGCTATACACGCTCGCATACGAAGTCAGATGCACGGTCGCGTGAGCGTTGGCGTGCAACATCCGCGCGTCCGTCGCGGTACTGCCACTGAAGTCCGTCGGGAATCGACCGAGATACGGAAATTTGCCTTCCGAGTTCGTGGTCGCCGCCAGGAAAGACAAACGTGCCTGTCCCCCTACAATCACGACGGGTTCGTTGCCACGGTGTCTGGCATGATTCTCGAGAATCAGGAGTTCCTTATCCGTCTGCCGATTCTGAAAATCGAGCAGCGCGTCCGTCAGCGGTGTGTCCAGCCGGAGCCAATCGGAAGCGTTTTCGCGGCTGCCGATGCCCTGACCACACAAACATGGCTCGCCACAATCACACGCTGCCGCGTAGCAATCCGGGCCACCGACCAACGAATCACAACCACACTCACCATCCACACACCCGAGTGAATCACATGATTCGCAGGCCAGAGGATCCGCGAAGCTGAGGTCAGGATAGTGTGAATCATCTACGACAGGCGCGGTTTGAGAATACGCGACGTTCAACATCACGCAGATCGTCAAACCGACCGCCACGAGCGAAACCAAGAACCGCTGTCCGCCCAAGTTCCTTTGTCGGAACATGAAAACGAGTCCTATTAGCGTCGCGAGCGATTGGGTTTGGCAGCTGACTTCACGGCAGTCGCATCAACGAGTTCTTCCGTCATACGGGCACGATACTCCATCATGCTCCCGGGGCCTTGGAATCCAACGACCGTTTCATCCCAATCCAATTCTTTGCCGAGCAAGTATCCGTTGTCGACGTCGAATCGAATGCTGCCGTTACTGAGTTGCTGGACAACTTGTGCCCGCAACGACTCCTGATCGATTGGGGTCAACGTTTGGCTCTTGACGGAGATCGTCGCGACGCCCGCTTTCACTTTTTTGAGCGTGTAGACCTGACGAATTTTGATCGTTTTGACTAGTCCGTCATCAGTGCGAGCTTGAATTTCCGACGGCACGCTCCAGCTCTCGCCAATCGCGACCGGCTCGGCAGGCAACGCCAACGTCAGGGATCCCATGCCGAGAGACGATTTTGATCCCGCGTGGCTCTCGCGTTTGATTTCTTCGCCCTTGCCATCAATGGTCACCGTTGCCAGAGGCGTCCCGATTTGCTCGGCGACGACACTGAAGACTTTCGGCGGTTCTTTGTCGTTGGTGCTATCCCAACGGACTTCGGCTTGGTCACCGTTTTGCTGCGTCATTTCGACCGAGTCAATCTGGTGGTCGAATGTCATTTCATTTTCGTCGGCGTTCCGCACCTTCCACGACCGCACACTCGTCGTATGAACATTGGCGACTTCTTCCGTCCCGTTCATTCGAGTTTTGGTCTTGGCAACGTGGGTCACCTTGTAGCGGACCGTTTGATTCGGGGCGAGCTGATGACGCAAAAGATACTTTTCGGAATCACCGTCGACCAAGACACTCTCGCCGCTTCCGGCAACTGCGGGTCGATCAGCCAGCACCACCCCGGCGCCGAGCAAGCCAAAGGCTGCGAGCGTCAATAACGCGGTATTTCCGAACGAGAAAGACGACGGGTGCGATCGAAAGTTCATGGTGTCAACAGCTCCTGAAAGGCCATGCGAAAGTTTCACACTCGCTGTACCAAATACACTGCTTCGACCGCTAGTCAGATCCCCTCCGCCCGATCGCTACCCACCCGACCTGTCAAAGGGAGTGGTTGGGGCGGTTCGGAGAAGCTAGCTTAACGCGACTCCCTCGCAATTTATTGGTTCTCGGAACGGTTCACGGCCATGTCACCTCCATCACGCTACGTTCTCGCCTCAAAAAACGCTTCGTCTGGCTCTGTCCGGCATTCCATGCGTTTGTACCGGAACGCCTCAATCTGGCATTCCGTGTTGCTGATAAACTGTGTGCTCGGGTTGGCCTCGATTTCGATCGCTGGTGACGATTGGAATCAATGGCGTGGCAGCGAGCGAAACTGCCGCGTGGCAGGGGCCGCTTGGCCAACGCAACTCGAAGGAAAGCTCGAGAGAGTTTGGGAACACAAGCTTTCGCCCAGCTACAGCGGTCCGGTCGTTCAAGACGGCAAAGTGTTCACCACCGAAACGCTCGATAAAACGACCGAACGCGTGACCGCCTACGACCTGGCGTCGGGCGACCAAGTGTGGATGCAGGAGTGGCCGGGATCGCTGTCGGTACCGTTCTTCGCGGCAGCCAACGGGGATTGGATCCGATCGACTCCGGTATCCGCGCCGGGTTCGTTGGTCGTTCTCGGAATGCGAGACCGGCTCGTGCATTTGGATACCGAGACCGGAGATGTCCGCTGGGATATCGACTTCCCCGAAAAATTTAAGACTCCGCTGCAACCCTTCGGTGCGGCGTGCTCCCCCCTGATTCACGACAACGCTGTGTTCGTCCAACTCGGCGGCGGGCTTACCAAAGTTGACTTGCCGAGCGGCGAAGTCCGATGGACCGTTCTCGGTGGTGGCGGCGACATGTCGAGCACCGGTGCGTTCTCCAGCCCCACGGTGGCGACTCTTTGCGGAGTGCAACAACTGCTCGTTCAAACCCGCGAGAAACTGTGTGGCGTCGCGCTGGACAGCGGAACGGTATTGTGGAGCGAACCCATCGAAGCGTTCCGCGGAATGAACATCCTCACGCCACTGGCGATCGGCGATTCAGTCTTCACGGCCGCGCACAGTGGCGTCAGTCAGCTCTTTGACTTTTCACGGGAACAAGACCAGTGGCGTGTCACCGAACGATGGAGCCAGAAGACACAGGGATACATGTCGTCACCGGTTCGCGTGGATGATTTCATCTACCTGCATCTGAAGAACGAACGCGTTGCCTGCCTCTCCATCGCAGACGGAACGATCAAGTGGACCAGCCCGCCGGTCGGCAAGTACTGGAGCATGGCACACGACGGAGCCCGCATCCTGTCGTTGGCGAGTGACGGCGTGCTCCGGTTGCTCGACGCGACGCCGGAAAAGTACACCGTCATCGACAAAGCCAAGGTCGCCGACGACAGTTGGGCACACATTGCGGTCCAAGACAACCTCGTGATCGTTCGGGGCCTCGACCGACTCACCGCATACCGATGGAATAAATAGTTGGTGTCCCCAAACGCAAACTACGACGATACGTCACGTGCGGTCCTCGGCGTCGACATTGGGGGCGCGAATTTGAAGTATGCGACCACAGGCAATGTTTGTTTTGAACGATCATTTCCAATGTGGATGCAACACGAGCGACTCGCCGATCAACTCGTCGACGACATCCAACGGTTCGATTCGATCAATTCGCTCGCCGTGACCATGACGGGAGAGTTGGCCGATTGCTTTCCCAGCCGCGCCGACGGCGTTCGAGAAATTGTCCAACAGGTAGTCGACTGCACTCGTCGGATGTCGATCCGATCGGTTCAGTTCTACGGCACCGATGGATCGTTTTACGAGTCAGGCGATACCACCACAAACTGGGAACGCATCGCCGCATCGAACTGGCACGCACTCGCGAGTTTTGTGGCTTCGCAAATCGCGCCCAACGGGCTCCTTGTCGATATCGGTTCCACCACCACGGATATCATTGCGATCCATCAGGGACGCGTCATGACCGACGCGGCCACTGACCATCAACGGCTGGCCAATCAAACGTTAGTTTACGTGGGGTGTCGTCGCACGCCGGTCTGTTCGCTGCTCAACCGAGTCGCGTTCCGGGGCGAAGACATCATGGTCATGAAGGAGCTCTTCGCTACGATCGACGACGCTCGACTCATCCGACGAACGCAACCGGAGGATCCCGATGACCGCGATACTGCAAACTCGCAACCGCGAGACTGGCCATCCGCGAAGGTTCGCCTTGCTCGCATGATCGGCCTCGATCACAACCAAATTTCCGACGCGGAAGCAATTGAGTTGTCGAACCAGGTGATCGATGCGGCGCGGCAACCGATCGCACAGGCGATCAACAGATGGTGGGACCGCCTGCCTGAAAGCGGCGATTGCAGGCCGGTGCTCGTACTCAGTGGACACGGCCAAGACCTGGTGACGATTCCGCCCGATGCGAATGTGATTGACTTGCGGCAACACATATCAACCGAAGTATCACGCGTCGCGCCGGCATGGGCGGTTGCTTTCCTGATGGAACAGCAAATGAACACGCATCATGTGAACCACTCGGTCAACGAACACTCATGATGACTCGTCGCGTTCTTAAAATCGGTGGCAGCCTTTTGCTCCGCAGTGATTTACTGGGCGACCTGCGAGCATGGTGGCTACAACAACCGCCTGCGTTCAACTTGGCCATTGCCGGTGGCGGCGAGATGATCAACGCGATTCGCACCTGGGACCGGCTTCGTCCCGGAACGCCCGCTACGGTTCATTGGCGTTGCGTGGAGATGCTGAGATTCTCCTACGAGTCTCTGCGGGACGCGTTCCTCACCGATCCACGCTGGCCCGAATTCCAGGCGGTCGACGATCCGTCCGCATGGGCGCGAACGCTATCGCAACTCGCGGGCACCGGAACGCCAGGGGCCGCATTCACCACAACGATGCATCTATGCAACGTTCCCGCGATCTATCAGAGAAACACATCAATCGGCTCGCCAAAAACCCTCCCCGAATCTTGGGACACGACGACCGATGCGATCGCGTTGTGGATCGCTCAACAGGTGGAGGCCGACGAATGTGTGTTGTTGAAATCGTGTGCCGTTCCGGCCAACGCTTCTCTGTCCGAATTGATTCAGGAAGGGATCGTCGATGAGGCGTGCTCTTTGTTCGAGAACACCAACATGACGATTCGCGTCGAACCGCTGCCTGGCAATGACGGCATCCGATAACGATAACGCAGCTCAACGCGGCGCCCCGGGAACTTAGCTCGCTGCGTTTGAGCCAACGCGTTCCGACCGCACCACGCGGCCGCCCTCGTCCGCGGCACCAGGGCCGATCTCCACGATCCAATCGGCGGCCTGGACCAGCATCGGATGGTGCTCGATCACGATCAGTGAATGACCATCGGCGATCAACGCGTTGAAACAATCGATCAGGCGTTCCACGTCGGCGAAGTGCAAACCGGTTGTCGGCTCGTCCATCAGAAACAACGTCCGCTTGCGTTTGGTACCCGCGAGAAACGCGGCGAGCTTCAACCGCTGCGCCTCGCCGCTGGAAAGTGTCGTCGCCGGTTGCCCCAGGTGGATGTATTCGAGCCCCACGTCGATCAATCGTTTCAAACGCGATTGAACCTTCGGCATCGTGCGGAAAAACCGATACGCCTCTCCAACTGTCATCTCCAACACCTCCGCGATCGTACGATCGCGATACCGCACCTGCAGAACCTCTTCACGGTAACGTCGGCCGCGGCATTCGGGACATCGCATCGAAACATCCGCGAGAAATTGCATGTCAACCGTTTGCACGCCCGCGCCTTCGCAGGCAACGCACTGTCCGGCGGCCGAATTGAAACTGAAGTGACCGGGTTTGAAGTTTCGAATTTTCGCATCGACGGTATCCGCGAACGCTTTGCGAATTTCGTCAAACGCCTTGGCGAAGGTCACCGGACAACTGCGTGGACTCCGGCTGATCGGAGACTGATCGACTAGCAGACAATCATCGATTTTCTCAACACCTTCGATCGAATCAAACGGCAACGTTTGCAAATCATCGGCGTTTGGTGTCTCGCCGGATCGCTTGGCTAGCCGTTCTTTCACCGCACCGAACAACGTATCGTGGATCAGCGAACTCTTGCCGCTGCCGGATCGACCGGTCACCACACACAACGCACCAAGAGGAAACGCCACGTCAATCTGTTTCAGGTTGTGACCGGATGCCCCTCGCAGAGTGACGAAGTCCGATGGGTCTCGTTGTCTGGATCGAATCTCAAACGCTGGCTCACCATCCGCCGCGTCGGCGTCGGTGAGATATTCGCCGGTAACGGAATCATCCGCATGCCGCAGTTGGTCGGGAGTTCCCTCGAACGTCACACGCCCTCCGCCGATCCCAGCTTCCGGGCCGATCTCGATTACATGATCAGCCGCCGCGATCAACTGCGCGTTGTGTTCGACCGCCACGACCGTATTACCACGATCCCGCAATTCAACAATCGTTCGAATCAACCGCGTCACGTCATCGGGATGCAGCCCCGCCGTAGGCTCGTCGAGAACATACAGCATGCCGATCAGGTTGCTGCCGAGCGCCGACGTCAACGCAATCCGCTGGGTCTCGCCCCCGGACAACGTTCGCAAAGGCCGGTCGAGTTGCAGATACCCGAGTCCAACCGCGTCGAGAAAACGCAGCCGATCTCGAATCTGCCGAACCGGTTCGCTAGCGATCGAATACTGCCGACGCTCATTCGCCTCCGCAACCATCGCCATCGTCCACGGCTCGTCCGAGTGCACTGATTGCTTCGCTGCCGCGAGAGTCGTAACCTCGGCCGCCGAATCGTTTGTTGGCTCATCGGCTTGCTCGCTCAATTCCGAGAGAAACTCGCTCACCTGATCGCAACGCATCGCCAGCACGTCGGCTACGTTTCGATCTTTAACGCGATACGAAAGGGCCTCCGGTTTGAGCCGTTTTCCCTCGCAGGTCGGACAGGTCGTGTAGCTACGGTAACGGGCCGAGAAGACTCGCACGTGCATCTTGTATTTCTTGCGATCCAACCACGCGAAGAATCCATCGAGCCCACCGAATTGACGTTCGGGAACGCCCGCATGAATCTTCTTCAGTTCGCTCTTCTTGAGCTTCGAAAAAGGAACATCCACACGAATTCCGTAATCGTCGGCAAGGTCCAACAACTCGTCCAGCTCGTGACGATACGAAGGAGAATTCCATGGAGCGATCGCGCCGTCGCGCAGCGAAACAGACGGGTCCGGCACAACGCGAGACATGTCCACCCGCAGCACATCGCCGAAACCTTCGCACGTCGGGCACGCGCCGAGCGGATGATTGAAATTGAACAACCGTGGAACGGGATCCGGAAAGTCGATGTCGCATTCGTCGCATCGACGTCGGTCGCTGACGATGCGTTGAAACATCTCACGTCCGTCGAGCGGAAACGATCGCGGAACGGAGGCTTGTTGATCGCCTTTGTTGTTCGCCGCCGAGGCATCCGAATGGCGTTCCGAATCGTAGACCACGACGGCACGCCCGTTTCCTTCCGCCATTGCCGTTTCCAATGACTCGGTCCAACGCGACGTTTCACTGCCGCCGGTCAGCCGGTCGACGACCACGACCGCGGTCGCACCTCGACTGCCGATTCGTCGCGCGAGCGGACTGCGGTCTTCATCGGAGAGCTGGAACGTTTCCCCCTTGAGGATCAAACGCACATAACCTTCCTGTTGCAAACCGAGCAAGATTTCGCTGGCGGCGGCCCGGTTCGGCAACCAAATCTCAAATCCGACAATCGCCCGCCCGATCTGCGACACCGGGTCCGTCATCTCCGCCGCGATGCTTTGCGGGCTGTCCACCTCGACCTTTCTTCCGCACTGATGGCACGTCAGTTCGGACGCCTTTGCGAAGAGCAACCGCACGTGCTCGGCGATTTCGGTCGCGGTCGCCACGGTGCTGCGATTGTTCTTCACCGCCGATGCTCGCGTGACCGCGATCGCAGGTGGAATCCCGTCGATCGAGTCGCAGTCGGGTTTCTCCAACCGAGCGAGATACTGCCGGGTGTACGCCGAAAAACTCTCGATATAACAACGCTGACCTTCCGCGTACAGCGTGTCCAACGCCAACGAAGTCTTGCCGCTGCCCGAAAGTCCACAAACCACGACCAACTTCCCGCGGGGAATGTCGACGTCGATCCCCTGCAGATTGTTAACGCGACACCCACGCAGCTCGATCGGTCTGGTGTCTGTCGCGCCGTCATCGGTCGATTTCCCGCTCGATTTCTTTCGACGCGTGGCGCTTTTTGCCTTCGTTTGGCGAGGCTTTGCGGGCGACTTTTTCTGCCTGCGCGGGTTATTCCCCGCATCGCTGCGAATATCTGCATTCATGAACGTTTCCCAGTGCTCTCTGCTACAAAAACCATCTCGTCGCCAACTACCGTGTCGCTAACTACAATGCTCGATTCAGTATCTCGCTTCGGCGACCCTTCCTCGCTTCCCCCGCATTTGCAACAGTCCCACCGAAATGAACAAGCGTTTTCTCTCCAGAATTTTGCCACCCATGCCGGCCAATTTTTCCGCCTTTGCCACCACGCTCGCCGTTCTGATGACGCTCTGCTGTGTGCCGGTTCAATCGGCGATCGGTCAAGACGCGAAAAAGGTGAAAAGCAGGCCCAAAAGGCAAACGAATCCGGCGAAAAAGATACAGCGGCCGCTCAAGATACGAAGAAGCAAGCGTCCGGCGAAGAGCAAACGAAATCCAAACCAGCCAAGAAGCAACCCGCCGAAGCGAAACCCCAACCGGCCAAAACGGATTCGAGCGAATCCAAACCCAGCCAACCCGCCGATGCGAAGAAGGACGCCGAACCGGCCAAACCTGACCCAAACGCGGAGTGGATCGCCAAAGGTGTTTGGGTTGATCCGCCGACCGAGGGCCCCGCTGCGGTCGATTTCGCATTGGTCGGCGAATATGTCGGCGATCTCGCAACACCCGCTGACCAGAACGAAGACGATTCCGACGCCGAAAAATCCGCCTCACGCCTCGGTGTCCAAATCCGCAACCTGGGAACCGGCCAATTCGAAGCACGTGCCTACCAAGGCGGACTGCCCGGGCAGGAATCCTACGTAAACGAAAAGCCGATGGTTTTGCTCGGCCGACGCAGCGGATCGACGCTCGTTCTTTCCGGCGGTCCTTGGGCGATGTTCGCCGGTCCCGACCAATGCAAAATCATCAACGAGTCCGGCGAAACTCTCGCGACTCTCCCTCGAGTCGAACGACAAAGCCCAACACTCGGTGCGAAGCCGCCGGAAGGAGCGATGGTTCTCTTCGACGGAACCGACACATCGCAGTTCGCCCAAGGACGCATGACCGCTGAGAATTTGCTGGCCCGCGGAGCCCGAATCAACTTCTTGCTCAGTGACTTCGACCTGCACGTCGAGTTCCGCATCCCACACATGCCCAAAATGACCGGCCAGCAACGGGGCAACAGCGGAATCTACCTGCAAAGCCGATACGAGTGCCAAGTGCTGGACTCGTTCGGTGAAGCCAACGTGTTCAACGGCCTCGGCGCGTTGTATCGACACAAGGCCCCCAAGTTCAACATGGCGTTGCCACCATTGATTTGGCAAACATACGACATCCACTTTACCGCCGCACGTTTCGGAGTCGACGGAAAGAAACTTCGCAACGCCCGCGTGACATCATGGGTCAATGGCGTCAAAGTCCAAGACGACGAGGAATTGCCCGGACCGACCGGACACGGCCAACCTGAATCGCCGACGCTGCTGTCGACATTGCTTCAAGATCACTCCGATCCGGTTCGATATCGCAACGTTTGGGTTATCGACCGCGGATTGACCGGCGGTGTCCCGTTCCCACAGATGGCGGACGATCAATAGATCCGCGTCAGCAACTAGAACCGATCTTCACCTGAAACGCCCCCGACGGTTAAGGCCGAGCGAATCTCGCTTCGAACCTTTCCCGTCGTGGGCGTTATAGCGATCACACCTACCAAACAGAACGCGGCGAACACAAAGTGGATGACGTTCCCGTCGAGCATCGTGAAGACTAAATTAATCATCGCGGCACCTTCTAAAACCGCCTGAGCAATCAGCCGCGATGTTTGCGTTGCGGATAGGAAGCCGATCAGAGGCCGTGGCAGCGGTTCATCGGCATCCCAATTTTCCCAAGCGTCTCGTGCGGACTGAGATGCCGCGGCACCGCCACCGCAGACATCTTCTGCCTCCGGCGTTTGACGCAGCGCCGAGGCCGCGTTCGACTTCAGCATCAACCGCATCAGAAACGATACGACCAACGATGCGACAAAAACGCCGCCACCGATCGCGAGGAATATCCAGTTCGGCTGCTCGGCGTCAGGCTCTCGCTGCAAAATCAGGAACAGGAAAACAGCAGAAGTCGTCACGATTCCCGACGCGAGGGCGAAAGAGAGCAACTGCCCCAACCGAACAAACTGCCCCAACGTCGTCGGAGAATTCCCACGCGTCCCTGATTCACCGAGGGAACTATCGTCAAACGGACCAGTAGGATTTCGATCGAGGACCACGTTGACTTCCAATAATTGATACACCAAGAACTTTTAAACCAGCCCCCAGGCTAGCAGCAAATTTCCACGATCAACAGATCGCAACGGCGAACGCAGGCCAACTCGTCACGATGCTTCTACGACCTCGCCAATCGGCTATATTCTGAACCTCTCGCGTTGACCGTCGTAGCACCGAGTTTTGATTCGATCGGTCGCCTCTCGATCCTCCGACCTACCACGACATGAATCCTCGCGAACGATCCGCGCCGAGCGACCAAGATTCGAAACAACCGGCCGCACGCGTTGCCCTCACCGTTGTTACGTTCGCGGTGTTGCTGATCACGACATGCTTGGTCAGTGGACGTTGGACCTATCATCTGGTTCCCGACACCGCGAGCTATCTGCAGTATTCCTTTTCACCGGCGTCGGCGTCCGCGAAAGAGATCCGCACTCCGGTGTACCCGGTGGTTCTTCGTCTGTTCCAATGGATATCACCGAACCAGTCCGTGGCGTTGCAGTTGGTCGCGTTGAACCAGATCCTGCTGCACGCGGTCGCGTCCGCCGCGTTTTTCATCGAACTTCGCAACTGGCAAATTACACCGCGGATCAGTTTAGCGATTGCCGCCACGGTCGCAGTGGGCTGCACTTTCTGGGACAACGTATCAACGATCGCAACGGATTGTCCCGCGATGTCTCTCGGCGTGCTCTGCAGTGTCTTGGTGCTCTCGGGTTGGCGTCGCAGTTTCTCAACGTACCGGATCGCGATGCTCGGTGCGTGCATCGTCCTCGCGGTTGGTTTGCGACCGGCGTATCTGTTTTTGATTCCGTGGGCTGGCGCATCCGCACTGGTTCGCCCCTCCAATGCGATTCCTACGTTATTGCCGCGACGTCTGCGCGACGCTGCATTGATCGTTGCGATTCCGGTCGTTACGGTTTTGGGGTGGTGCGTCTTTCGATACTCCACTGCAGGCGATTTCTCGATCCTTCCGTTCGGCCACCAAAACATGGCCGCGGTAACGACGCAGCTCCTCGACAACGACGAACTGAAATCAATCCCGGGCCGTGTCGGTGAGCTCGCGTCCGAAATCGCAGATCTGCGTGTCGCAGTCTCGCAGGGAAAGGCCGCTAGCGATGAGACGTTGCCGCCCGGAACCCGTTTGCCATCAGCTGACGGTCTCGACCTGCGTACGTCCCGCGATCCGGCATTGAGAGCCGAGTCGTTCATGGCGCTCGAAAATCGCTGGGATGCGATGACCTATCTCGTTGT
>NZ_ANOH01000268.1 GCF_000346505.1 Aporhodopirellula sallentina SM41 | reverse complement strand
GCCGTGCTATGGCATGGCGGAAACCACGTTGATCGTCACGGGTGGTCCGCAGGACAACGGCGACGACCAAATCCGCCCGGTCCTGACGCCGTTCGATGGTCCGTCGTTGGACAAGAAAAAGGTGAGCGCCCCCTCGGAGTCTGACTCCGCTCGTGAACTCGTTGGGTGCGGTCGCGTGCTGCCGGGCGAACGTATCGAGATTGTCGATCCTGATTCGTTGAAGGTGTTGCCCGCGGACGAGATCGGCGAGATCTGGGTGCAGAGCCCATCGGTCGGTCGTGGATATTGGCAACGTCGCGAAGAGACCAACCGCACCTTCGCCGCAATGACGGCGGACAACCAAGGGCCGTTCCTGCGAACCGGTGATCTAGGCTTCCTGCACGAAGGGCAACTGTTTGTTTCGGGCCGGTTGAAGGACATGATCATCGTGCGTGGCGTCAATCGTTATCCGCAGGACATCGAGGCAACCGTCGAACGAGCCAGCGACGTTGTCCAGGCGGGATCGGTCGCCGCATTTGCGATGACCGACAGCGACCGGGAACAACTCGTCATCGTCGCCGAAACGATCCGTCGTCGTGATCTCGATTGGGACGATCATCTGCAGGCGATCCGCCGCGCCGTCACCGCCGAACACGAACTGCCGCCCGATGCGGTCTACCTCGTCCGTAACAGCAGCGTTCCCAAAACGAGCAGTGGAAAGATCCAACGGCACGCGTGTTTGCACGCCGTCCGCGACAACGATTTGAAAGTCATCGCCCAGTGGATTCGTGGCGAAGAATCCGCGTCGCAGCCGTCCGCGCTCTCGGGCGACACGATGATGAAAGCCGCCTCCGGTTCGAGCGGTTTGAACGCGCCGGCCGACCCCGTCATTATCGACGCGATCGAAATCCATGTCCGACGCGTCGCCGGTGAACGGGCCGGGCAAATGTCGACCGACACCAACATTGTTCTCGACCTCGGACTCGACAGCCTCGAGCGGCTCGAGATTGCTCGCAGCCTCGAACGAACCTTCGGCGGTCGGTTCCCCGAACAGGTGCTCGACGAAGTCGAAACGATCGGACAAACCGCCGCCGCGGTGGAGCGATACCTGTCCGCCGGTGCTCGGGCCCGCGCCGAAGCCTTCCTGGCCGATCCGAACCAACAACTCGGTGCGTCGGACGATCAAATCAATGGCGACAATTTGCAGGACGCGATCTCCTCGCATGGGATCGATGGCGACGTCGCCCGGCCGATCCGCAGCGTCACGGTAGCGGCCGAAGACGACGTGACCCAGTTCACCGAGTACCGTCGCCTCAAAGCGACCATGCGGCAAATGCAATTAACCGGTTGCCCGAACCCGTACTTCACCGTTCACGACAGCATCGTCGGTGACACAACGGTGATCGACGGCGAAACCTATATCAGTTTCGCGAGCTACAACTATCTCGGACTGAGCGGGCATCCGGAAGTCTCCGCCGCTGCCGCCGACGCGATCGCCCAGTACGGTACGAGCGTTTCCGCGAGTCGCCTCGTCAGCGGTGAGAAACCGATCCACGGACAACTCGAACGACGCATCGCCGAATGGGTCGGCGTCGACGCCGCGATCACCATGGTCGGCGGTCACGCCACCAACGAAACCACGATCGGTCACCTCGTCGGGCCGGAAGATTTGATCCTGCACGATGCACTTTCGCACAACAGCATCGTTCAAGGAGCACTCCTGTCGGGGGCCAAACGACGGCCGTTCCCGCACAACGATTTCGAATCGCTCGACCGCATGCTTACCGCCCTTCGGCACCAATACCGACGGACGCTGGTTGTTATCGAAGGCGTCTACAGCATGGACGGTGACTTCCCCGACGTGCCGAAGTTCATTGAGGTCAAAAAGCGTCATCGCTGCATGTTGATGGTCGACGAAGCCCACAGTTTCGGAACGATGGGTAAGACCGGACACGGCATCGCCGAACATTTCGCCTTCAACCCGAAAGACGTCGATATCTGGATGGGCACGCTCAGCAAATCGGCATCGTCCTGCGGCGGTTACATCGCCGGTTCGAGTGCCTTGGTTGAATTGCTGCGTTATACCGCCCCCGGGTTTGTGTTCAGTGTCGGCATGCCACCGAGCCAAGTCGCCGCCGCGATCGCTTCGCTCGACGTGCTCGAACGCGAACCCGAACGAGTCGAACGTTTGCGACACAACAGCGAATTGTTCCTGTCCCTTTGCCAGAAAGCCGGGCTCGATACCGGCGACAGCGGCGGAACCCCCGTCGTGCCGGTCATCACGGGGAACTCATTGGTGGCGTTGCGGTTGAGCAACCGGCTCAAGAAGGACGCGATCAACGTGCAGCCGATCCTGTATCCGGCTGTGGATGAGTCCGCCGCTCGGTTGCGGTTCTTCATCACCAGCGAACATTCCGAAGAACAGATTCGCTTCACCGTCGACCGAACCCAGTTCCACTACAACGAACTGCAAGGCATCCCGGCAACGTCGCTGGCCGAAACCGGCTAAGGTTCTCTCTCGAGAACGGCACTGTGTGTTGCAGCACGGATCCCAAACACGAGTGAGCATAGAACTGCCCCGCGAACCCATCCGCGGATCGGCGTCTGCCTCGGTTCCCACGAGACAGCCGGGGCGAACGCTTGCCGGCGAAGCAGACTACCGAGGATAGGTTGACCGCTACCAACGTCGCTCCGCGTAGGATGCACTGACCATGAGCAAGCGACCATGAGCAAGCAACCACGAGCGATTCGACCATGAGCGATTCGACCATGAGCGATTCGTTACCGCGTGTTCTCGGCGTTGTCCTCGCCGGCGGAAAGTCGACTCGCATGGGACGCTGCAAATCCGAACTGCTGCATCCCGGCGGCGGCACCTATCTCGAGCGAGCGGTCGAGCGGATGAAATCGGTTTGCGACGAAGTTGCCGTCTCGTTGGCCGAAGAAAGCGATCACCCGCCCGATGCGTCTCGCCCCGGTGACTTGCCCGCGGAAGTCCACCGAGTTTTCGATTCGCAAACCGATTGCGGCCCTGCCGAAGGAGTCGCCCGCTCGCTCGATCTGGCGATGACGCTTCGCTGCAGCGCAGTCCTGTTCACGCCGGTGGACGTTCCCCGATTGCAGGCCGCTCACCTCAACATGCTGATTTCGCAGTTCGCCGCTCAACCGGAAAAAATCATTTGTGCGATCAGCGACGATTTGTCGGCGACCAAACCGCTGCAACCGCTGATTGCGGTTTATCCGGTGCAGACCTTTCCCGAGATCGTGAGGCTGGCCCAATCCGAACGTCGTGGTCTTTATCGTTTCATTCAAAACAGCGAACATGGCACCGTCGCGTTACCTGCCGACGCGTTGCACAACGTCAACTCCCCTCACGATCTTCCGTCATGAAGCGTTTCGCATTCGACAGCCCCCAGGAAGCGATCTCGGCACTGGCCGAACCCCTAACGCCGGTCGCGATCGAGAACGATTGCCGCAATCTGCTCGGCCGTGTTCTCGCCTGCCCGATCCATGCCGATCGCGATCATCCCGCAGCCGACGTTTCCGCGATGGACGGGTATGCACTCGCGATGCGGAGCCCGGCAAAGTCCGGCGAGTTGCACTGCAACGATGAAATCCCGGTCACCGGCGAGAGCGTCCCCGGTTCGCCTCCGCCGGATTTCACTGACTTCGGTGTGATCCGCATCTTCACCGGCGGGATGGTTCCGGCCGGATGTGATCGCGTGATCCAACGAGAGTACACGATCGAAACTCCCGGTTCGAAATCGCCACCGCACGGAACGATCCGATGGCGAGCCGAGGCCAAACTGACGCGACCGGCGGCCAACATTCGCGGCCGTGGCGAGAACCTCGCCGAAGGTGAACAAGCTTTACCGCCGGGGGTCGTCGTGCGATCGCCCCAGGTCGCCACGATCGCGAGTTTTGGAATTGAGAAAGCTGACGTGTACCGCTGTGTCCGGTTGGCCATTATCACGACCGGCGACGAACTCGACGAAATGGATTCGAGCGACAGCGATCCGCTGCCCCCGTGGAAGATTCGCAACAGCAACGCCCACGCCCTCCGGGCTCTCGTGTTGACGCGTCCTTACGTCGAACCGCCGACAATGTTGCACGCCCCCGACCAGCCCGACAAATTGCAACAAATCGTCGCCGACGCGGTCGCGAACCATGACATCGTGCTGTTGACCGGCGGCGTCTCGATGGGCGATCACGATTACGTCCCGAAAGTGGTCAGTGCGATCGGAGCGGAAACGATCTTTCACAAATTGCCGCTGCGTCCCGGCAAACCGATCCTCGGTGCGATCGCCAGTGATGCCGAGACGCATGCGAGCAAGCCCATCATCGGTCTGCCAGGAAACCCGGTCAGCGCGACGATGGGAGCCGTCCGGTTCGCACTGCCG
>NZ_ANOH01000267.1 GCF_000346505.1 Aporhodopirellula sallentina SM41 | reverse complement strand
ACTGAACTACGAAAGATTGTACCAAGGCCAGCCCGCGTCGCCAAACAAGGAAGGTGTGCCGTAGGCCTAGCGTAAAAACCATGTTGGACGACTACGGGCCATCGCCAATGATTGCCGACATATTTGATTTGATGCGGTCAACCGTTCGTGAAACGCGCGGCACGTCATCGACGCCAACATAACGATCGAGAGTTTCAGTCATGTGCGATTCCGTTGCATCGGTTGCAAGTTTGGGTTGAATGCGTTTTAGGTTCAAAGTGTCGTAGTGGAAACATGATACCAATGCATCCAAGGCGACCAAGCTTAGCGGGCGACCACGTGACAACCAAGATTCGACACGCGACCAAGTGATACGCGAAATTGCAGCGAGCCGTCCCCAGTCCTGTGTAACGGGAATCTCAAGACTTGGGAATTGTTTTTCGATCCACTCGAGAGTTCTGTCTGATCGGAACCACCCAAGAGATTGCGCATCCTCACGGACATTCTCGGATTTGGCGATTGCCGCGGTTGTGGTATCCCATGCGTCGTCAAGTGGCATACAGGCAGCCGCAGCCGACACCCACCAGTACAATACTTCGGGCGATTTGCCATAGCGGGAACGTACCCAATCTGTTGCGGTTGGTCCAAGTGAACGTGCGCATATTTGCAGGCAAGTTGATTCAACCCAAACGTTTTGCGATTCGTCAGTACGTGACATCAGATTGCCAAGCACCGTTTCCGGATTGTGGTTATTGATTGCGTTGACAACATCGTCGGCAAGAAACCATTGCGTAATTGCCATGTCGAGCAAGCGCGATAGATCGTCCGCAATCCCCGATAGTTTAGGGGCCGGAAACAAATCGGGATCAACAACGGGGATTTCCGGTTGGTGCGCTGTTCCGTCGTCGCCATAGAAGTCGTCGTGAAGCAAATGCTTGCTCGGTCCGTGCGTAGACGCGAGATTGAACCATTCGACAGGACGAAGGGCGAGGCCCACCAAGCGAGTGTTACACTCGGTGCAAAGCTGGTAGGGCTGGGATGGGTCGTCGTCAGAGTTGGCAACGGCTACTTCAGCAGTTCGGCATGCTTCACATTGCATGAGTAGTCGTCCAACGGAAGGTTTTTACGACACCGCCCTGAACGAATCGAACGATGCCTGAACTACGAAAGATTGTACCAAGGCCAGCCCGCGTGGCCAAACAGGGAAGGTGTGCCGAAGGCCTCAGCGTAAAAACCATGTTGTGCGACCGGTGAGCCGCGATCGGCGTTGCAATTTATTCGTTGCGGCCCAAGTACGAGAGCCAGTCTGATTTGTCGGTGCAAAACGGCAGCCCATTTTCGCCCGCTATGTCCCAACCAAGTCCATCACGACCAGTCCGGACGTAAAGTATGCGAGCGCCAACCTCCGCGATCACACCGGGGTGGTTGAGAAGCGCCAATCCGTCATCAACGTTGATCGTCGCGTCGTTCTCAAGATTTTCCATCAGCGTGAATGCGGCGATGGCGAGGTCAGCATCGGTGCATTCCCCATCGCCGTGAATGGTCGCCTTACAATCCAGAATAGATGGTCGATCTTCACTCACGGTAGGTCGCACAACGGAAGGTTTTTACGACACCGCCCTGAACGAAGCGAGCGAGTCTGACCTGAGTGGAATTGTACCAAGGCCAGCGATCGTTGCCAAAGGACGAAGGTGTGCCGAAGGCCTTAGCGTAAAAACCATGTTGTGTGACGCTGAATCGCCAACACGGTTCCATCAGTTGTCGTCCGCAAGAATTGGCGCAATCTGTTCGCATAGCCAGCGATAGTCGGAAATCAAAGGGCCAACCATCGGCCAGCCGCCATCGGTAAATTTCTCGGCAACACCACGGGCGAGATCGTTGATGCGGTTCTCAGTAGTGTCGGGGATGTTTTTGTTGCGTCGCGGAAACGAATCCCAGCGGCGCCGAGCACTCGCGGCCATTTCCGCGGCAACCGACGAGTCATGCGCTGCAACCGGGCAGCCATCGTCCCACGCCCAGCGGATTTTCGCGGCCACGAGAGATTCAATGTCGGAATCCATGAAAGCCTGCGTCACACAACATGTTTATCGCCGACACCCTGTCGTGATAAACGGAGTGGGCGGGGAGGGAGGGAAGGTTGCATTTTGGCTTGCTTTTGCGATGAGTTGCAACCGGAGGTGTGGTTTTGTGCACTTTTTTGGGGTGGGGGGCTTGTTTTTTGCTTGATCAGCGGCGGGGAAGCGTTAGGTTCGGGATCGGTCGCTTTGGGGACTCGCGGGGGACTGCTCGTGATCGCTAGGGAGGCTTGCCTGAAGATGCTCTGGCTGCGTCCGCGTTGTTCAGCGTGGATCGAGTGGCTGGGGGAAATACGGTGGTTTGTTTTCGGCCGATTTCTCTCCTGTGCTTGCGCGTCGGCGGTGTTTGATTGCAACGCATTGGTAGAGCTAGGTGGCGGTTGGCTGGTGGCGAAAGCTCAGCAGTTCGGCGGGAGTGTCTTCGGTGCGTGGCGTCCATCGTTTTATGAGGCTTTGGCAGCGTGAGAAATCGCGTGCGGCCAATTGCAAGCGTCTCGCGATGCTTGTGAATGCCGTAGGGCACGTGGACGCAGAATTTTTGCTCAAACGAGATGGCTTTTGGGAGTGATGCCATGGATCCAAACGATCTGTTCAATGAGGTCGCCCGGCGCGCACGCAGTGATTCGTATTCGGGCGTCCATGAGCATGCCGAGCACCAGGTCGAACGCGAGGCCCGTTCACTCGATACGTCCGAGTCTCTCAAATCGTCGGCGTCAGCGGATGCGAAGACGAAGCGATCCAAGAATGCAGACTCGGGCAATCAAGCGACCGTGTCTTCGGAGACCATGTATTCGAAGCCCATGCTTTCAGAGACCGGGGCGAGATCGGCTGATCCGGATCGGTCGGATGAGTTGGCTTTCTCGCGTGAGGCAACGCGTGGGGACCATGGGGCAACGCGCGAAGACCAGGCACGTAGTGAGAGTCGTTCGTTTGGGGCCGCGTCAGGGAATCCGAAGCGAGACACGTTGCGCCGTGCGGTGGCCGATCCGGTTCACCGTTACAGAGATCAATCGGCCTATCGGGCTGCAGCGGGACGCGATGCTCCGCGTGAACGGGTCTACGATACTCGCGACTTTCGCAGCGAGATGGCTGTCGTCGACTTGCGGCACGAACAGCCTTCTTATGCCGAATTCTACGCGAAGATTCGGCGAGAGTTATTGATCCGGAATTACAAACGGAAGTCCGTGAAATCGTATCTCAATGCGGTCTCGTCTTTCCTTCGTTGGTCGGGCCGGCAGCCACACGAGGTGGATCGGGAAATGGTGCGCGAGTATCTGTTGTATCTGGTCGAATCGGACAAGGGCTATGCGTTGGTACGAGTGCATTCGACCGCGATACGCACTGTGTTCGATAAATTCTGCTTTCTTGATATCACGTTAGGATTGGAGACACCCCGTCGCAATAAGAAGCAACCCGTGGTGCTGAGCAAGCAGGAGATGCAACGTCTTCTCGAGGCGGCGCCGACGATGCGAGACAAGCTGATCCTCGGGCTGATGTATGCGACCGGCATGCGAGTTAGCGAGGTGGTACGTGTCCGGTGGCGCGAGATTGATTTAGACCGGAACACGATCTCGATTGTTCAGGGCAAGGGGAACGTGGACCGCCAAGTCATGTTGCCGGAAACCTATCGAGCGATGTTTTCGGCGTTGCAGCCGCAATTTGATGGCGCAGAGTTTTTGTTCCCGGCCGAGGCGGTACCTGGTCGACGAAGCAACGGAGACCGGCACCTTTCGCCGCGAACCGCTCAACGAGTGATGAAGCGAGCCGTGGCGATTGCCGGGATCCGAAAGGAGGCGACGCCCCATAGTTTGCGACATTCGTTTGCCACGCACAGCTTTGAAGATGGTTGTGATATTCGGAGGATTCAGAAAGTGCTCGGTCACGTGCGTTTGGAGACGACGACCATCTACGTTCACATCGCCAAGCCGACCGAACCTTCTCAAATGCCCAGCCCGATCGATCGTTTGTGCGGCACGCGGGAGGCGAGCGACGTCGATTCCAACCCGTTGTTGAAACGCGCCGTTTCGAAAGGCACTGGGGCAAAAGGCACTCTGTCAAAAAGCAATCCGTCAAAGAACGCGATGTCGGTGACAACGGATCGGACCGGTGGGCAGAACGCCCACGTACCGGCAAGTGGAAGAACAAGCCACGGCGGGGGAGCGTTTTCGCCCGGCGCCGATTGCGATCGGTCATCACACGGTGCGGATCGCACTCAGTCTTCGCAAAACGCGGATCGTACTCGCGGCAACGGGGATCGGTTGGGCAACACTGATCCGGTCGGGAAGTTGTCGGGTTCTGATAGGTTGCCGGGGTTTGATGAGCAGCCCAGGATTCATGTGAAACGGTTCGAAGGCGAAGAATCGGTACGGATCACGGTTGAGGTTGTCGGGGGCGAGCGGCGAGTCTTCTTGTTGGGAATCCGGGCGAGTGAATCGCGTCCAGGCTTCTGGACTTTGTCGGTTCCGTTGATGGAGGCGTGGGAGTCCGAGACCGCGCGGTTGAGTGCGGCGCAGCGGCGAGCGATTGCGGAACCCGAGTTTTACGAGTTTCTGAGGACGGCGATCACGAACCGTTTGCGGCAAGGCGATCTACCGTCTGAGCCAGCGAGGAGTCGGAGCGATACGCCTGAGCAGGGGAAATCGGAAACACCGGTCGCTCTGAGCGGCGCGTTGGCCCGCGAGGGGAATTCGCAACATGCCGTCGATCGCCGTGTCCAGCCGGGTGAGGTGCGTGAGGCCAAGATTCGATTTCACGTCGCCCGTTCGGCGTGATCGGTGGCCGAGCGGAGGGCGCCGAATTGGGTGTTCGAATCGGGGTAGTCGGACTGAGTCGTTGGTCGGACTGAGTCGTTGATGCGGGAGAAAGATTGCGGTGCCCCGCGTCTGTCGCTTTTCGAGACCGGTGGCTACAATCTCCCCTGCCGTTCGCCGGTGAAGGGTTTGTGTTTGAAATCTGGTCGGCGTGAGAGTCTGCCTGTGATCGCGGTTGCCTGTCGTTGACAAGCGATGCCAGCGAATACATGGGACGTGCAATTTGCAGTGATTCTCAATCAGTGGACGGTATTCCGGGGCTGTAGCTCAGTCGGTTAGAGCTGGGAACTCATAATTCCTAGGTCGCGGGTTCAAGTCCTGCCAGCCCTACTAGGTAATAGTTGCCGCTGTTGTCCTGAACTATTGAAAGACCGGTTTCGCCCGGTTTTTCCGGTGTTTTTACCGGGTTTTGGGCAACAGCGGCAATTTCCGTTTCGGGTTTAATGGCACCAGATACACCCGAAATGGAACCACCAGTGGAACCACCAGGGCAACAACCGGACGCGTCCGACTCGCCGGTGCTCGCCTCGGACTTCGTGGTGTCGGATTGTGTGGCACTCGCGACCGTGGTTGCGTCTGGATCCGATGCCGCCGCGAACGCTTCGTCGGTCGCCATCGCGTAGTGCTTCATCGCCGTGGGCACCGAATTGCCCAGCCACGAGGCGACGTCCTTGGCCGGATAGCGGGCCATCAGTTCGGTTTCGCGGGATGCCCGCAAATTTTGGAACAACCGGGGCCACGGCTCCACGCCGGCACGCGTCAGGATTTTGAGAAACGTCGTCCCCAAATTTTGGTCCGATCGGCGATATCGGTTGATGACGAAAGGCGACGTGGGGCCGTCCGGCATCGCATCCCATGCCGCTTGTAGGTGCCGGTGGAGTTCGGGGAAGATCGGACACACACGGATCCCACCGGACGCATGGTGCTCGGTTTTGGGGGCCGTGATTGTCATCTTGCGACCTTCCAAATCGACGTCCGACCAACGCAGTGGAATCAATTCGGACGGACACCGCAGTCCGCCGTATCTCGCCAGTGCGAGAATCAATTTCCAGTCACCGCACGGGCAATACGCCATCACGTTCTCGATCGTTTCCGACGCGACGAAATGTTGGTTCCTCTCGTTGCCTTGGCCGGTTGATGCCAGCTTGTCAAACGGGTTGGAGTCGATCAGTCCACGAGACACCGCCTCCCCGAAAAACAGTTTCGCCAGTGCCGTCATCTTGCGAGTCGTTTCCTCGGACAGTCCCGGTTTGTCCTTGTCGCGGAGGTTGCCTTTTGTCTTGATCGCAATCCGCCACTTGCGAGCGTCCTCCACCGTCACGTCACGAAGTCGTTTCCGTTTGCCGAAATAGTCGACCAGTTTCGCACGGCCGCGAGAGTAGGTGAGCTTCGTGCTCGGCTTCACGTCTTCTCGCTCCGCCACGTATTCGTCGATCCACGCGGCGACCGTCAGGTCACGAGACACGCGTTTGGTTACCGACTCGCACAGACCGCATTTCGCCAGTTTGTTCCGCAGGTCGTCGTCGATGCCGGCCAACCACTCGGCGGTCGCCTTCTCCGGTGGCCTCTCTTTCCTGGTTTGTTCCAGCAAGTGTTCGACGTGGGCTTTCACGTCCTCCGCCTTGGCCTCGGTCACATCGCCCAACCAAATCGACCGTTTGCGTTTGGACACGTCTCGGAATTGCAACCGATAACCGCCGGTGCGTTTCGCGGTCCTCTCTTCGCGGCTCAGACTCGCCATTGAATCAACTCCATCAGTTGTTCCCATGTAGGTGTGTGAAGAGCCACGGCGGGGCCGGCATGGGACCGGCTTTTCGGCCGCTAAACCTAGCCGTGGCAACTAAACTTTAATCAACTATTCGGGGTAGCACCTGCAAACGGCCATGGCCAACGCACGAATCAACCTTTCAGCTTCCTTGCGACCTAGGTGAATCTCTGCTTTGCCGGAATCCGTGATTTCCTCTGTATCACCGCTGTCTTCACCGACATGGACGGTCATATCACCTTCCAATGATAAACGCACGCTCTGCCGTCCTGCGTTTGGGCCGCCGTCGACTTCCCACTTCATTGAAGACGCTCCGTAGCCGGTCTTTTGCTGTTTTATATTGCTTTTTAGTCTGAATAATTCGTTCTCGGCCTTTGTTTTCTCACGTCGTAGTCTTTCAATTTCTTCGGCCATTGCTATGTCGCTCCAATTTCGGGTGTGCTCTACGAGATCCAATCGCGTTTATACATCGGATGGCGACACGATTGTCACCAGGGGCGACCGGCCACGAGCGAACTCACACTGGACCAATCCCAAGTCCGACATCCGCGTCACAATTCGCTTGGCCGTTTTGGGGTGAACACGCAGTTCACGCAGCAATGCCGGAGTCATCTTGATCGGATTCCGCCGTTGATATCCCGCCGCGTACCACAACAACACCGCCACCGCCTCGGCACGATTGCCACACGTGGACGCCGCCCGGAACCATGTCATCGGGATCGGGCCTCGGATGAAACGCTCGCCGGGTCGATGCCTCGGCAGCGGAATCGACACCGACTCGGACTTGGCGTTCCGGTCAACTCGCCTTTCACCTCGGACAGTGAACAGAGCGGACACGTCGGTCGGTCGGGCCGCGAACGATTCCAGGTTCATGGGTTACCTATGAAAGAGATTTCTAAATAGATCCAGTAAAGAAATTACTAAGTAGATATGGGGGTACGGGTGGGACACCACGTTCCAATTCACGGACACCGCGTTCCACTTTCCGGACAACACGTTCCGAATTGTGGAACGTGGTGTCCCATGTTCAGTTCGGCGGTTTGGTGTCCGATTCGCTGGCAAGACGGACCACGCGGTCCCACATTTCCACACCACGATCGTCGTCCATGTAGCGGTCGGGATGCCGGATCACCTTGGCGTCCGATTCCAAATCAAAACCATCGAGCACGATCCGTCCGGCCTCTCGCATGATGATTTGTGTTTGGGCCACCACGTCGTCGATATCACCGGACGCGGCCTCGATCAAAATCGCATCGTGGACCGGACAACACACGCGGATACTGGCCTCGGTCGCCATGCAGCACGCCAGACGCATCATCTCGGCCCCGTTGGCTTGCATCGGGAAGTTTGCCAGGGACCGCGGATTGTCGCCGCCGATCGTCCGGATACGCCACCCGAACACGGTCTGTAACCCGCCGGTCAACATCGCGGTGTCGACTTGGTTTTGGGACCATTTCCAAAACACAGGAAAGGTTTCGCGGTGTCGCCGGAGGAGGTTTCTCGCGAAGGCGACCGGCTTGTTAAGTTTGTTCGCCAGACCGTGTTCGCCCATGCCGTACTGGGTCGCCAACATGCAAACCTTGTAGGCCGATCGCTCCTCCGGATGGCTTTTCTTCGTCGCAGTCGCGGGGACCGCCCCGGCCATCTTGGCGAACTCCAAGTAGGGATCTCCGCTCGCATACGCCTGGACCAATGCCGGGTCGCCGGACAGTGCCGCCGCAATCCCAAGTTCTTGCTGTGCCCAGTCCACGTAGGCCAACGCGTTTCCCGGTTCCGGTTGCATCAAACCGCGCAACCAAACCGATGGACCGAAAATGAATTTGTTGTTGGACGGTTGGTTGCGACCGCTGCGACTCGCGAACGGTCTTATCATTGTCCGGTTGCGACCGTCCGATCCCACCGCCAACTTTTCCAGCTTCATTTCGGACAGTGCATGACAGAGTTCACGCAGCGGCGATAGTTGCGGATAGGATTTCACTTGATCTCGAAACACGTCATCCCTCAACGACAGTTGACCGCTGTCCGTTTCCGGCCACGGGATCCCGTTCCGGATCAGATACGCCTCGAATCGGTCACGCTTCAACGTCGTTCCATCGAACACGCCGAATGCGTCGTCGACCGATTGAATTAGGTCGAGCTTGATCGTTTCCCAATGACGCCGAAACATCGACAACGTGTTCGTGTCGATCGGGATCCCGTTGTGTTCCATACACGCCACCGCCTTCATGTAACGTCCACGATGGACCGCACGAGGGAAGTCGATCAGCGGAACCATCACGGGCAATAGCTTGTCCAGTGCATCGACGTCGGTTTGGCAATAGTCGACCAGTGCCGTCATCTCCTCGGCCGTGTACGGGCCGCCGCGTATCGCCAGATCACGCATCTCGGTCTTCTCGGTCGCCAACATCGAGTCGAATCCGAAATGCGAGAGACACGACAACAGCCCCCATCCGGACGCCGGGAAAGTTCCGTTGAGCATATTGCGGAACTCGCACCACAGATCGAGCACGCGGGCCGGTAGATTCCATCCCAAGGCGAGAAAACAATTCCACTCCGCCGATGAAAAGTACGCCACGCAGAGCGAACTCGGTCCCGTGTCAAACGGTGGTTCGTTCATCGTCGCCAACGCGTCCATGTCGATCCGTATCAATCGCTTCGTGTGGAGCTCACGAGCCACCAGACAAACAACACTCGGTCGCTCGCCTGGTGGTTGTGAGAATTCAAAGTCGAGTGACCAAACCGAATCGAATCGGTTCAGCCAATCCATCACGCGGCCCCGAACAGTTCCAACAGGAACGGGTGGTTCATCGAGTCAATGAAACGCGTCTTGAATGCAAGTTTTAGCAGGTCACCCATCGCCAGTTCCGGCCACTCCGGATCGGGTAGGTTCCCGGTCGCCTCGAACACCGCGTACGATCCGGCTGTCATGTCCGCTTGGACTCTCACCCAACTCTTCGTCGCGAGTTCTTGCGCTTCCAACATCGACGTGTGCCAGTCCATCGGACGGCCGTTTGGGTCGGGCAGTTTCGCCGGCCACAGGAACGTCGTCCCGTGTCGGTTGACCGCCACGCACAACCGCACCAACGTGATGAAGTCCGGCAGCTCCGGCCACAATGCCGGAGCCACGAGGTAGCTTTCGCGGTTCGCTTTGTCTTCCACGATCGCGGTGTCGATCCGGTACTCCTCGGACGGATGCACGCGGCAAAATTCCATCTTGTCCGGTTTGCCGACTTTCAACGTCACGAGTTTGCGTTTGACGCCGATTGCTCCGGACGCCGTGTTCGGGTTGATCCGCAGAGCCGCAGGGTCAAACGGATCGACCACACGAGGAGGATCCGGTGGTTCCGGTGTCGCCGCCACGGACACGTCGGCCGGCGGTTTGTTCGGCGGAGCGTTGTCCGCCGCCGGGACTTCGTTTTCCATGCCGGGCAGGCTGCCGACGTCGGACTTCGTGGTGGACTTGGACGTCCGTTTGGTGGTCTTGTTAGAATCAGTCATATCGTTTGGTTCCTCGATCGGCCGTGCATCGTCGTCACCGATGCCGGCCGATTTTTGTGGTTGGCTGGATTGTTGAAAATTGTCTATTTTGGCATCCGTCACGAGGCAGAAGTCGCCTTCGGATGACAGGTGCTTTTGCGGGTCGATGGAATATCGAAAACATGGTTCGCACAAACTCGCGAACCCTTCGAGCACGCGGAATCGGTGGACCACGGCTTCGCGTTGATGGCAGAAGTCGCATAGCATCACTCACCGCCGGATTGGCCCGAATTGGGACCAACGAATCGCCAACACTCATCGCAGGTATCCACCACACCGTTGTCGGTGGGAACGTGGTGAACCACCGGTTCACGCCGGCAGACTTCGCAAGTCGCCGGCGGTGCCGACGCCGCCGCCAAGTGAGTTATCACCGCATGGGGGTCAAACAACACTTTGCGACCGACACGGATGACGGGCAATTCGCAATCACGCAACATCGTGTCCAGTTTGGGAACCGACACGCCGATCACTTCGGACAGTTCATGACGGGTGAGAAGTCGCCGCCGGTTGGCGAGTCGATCGGCGACACGATCGGCCACCATGTTCGCCAACACTTCCATGTCGGCGGGACTCAGATCGGTGAACGTCATTTCGCACCTCCGATCGAGTCGTCGACCAATTCCCACAATCGGGAATGACAACATCGGTTTGACGAAGGTACATAGCCGACCGGTCGGATAATTCGGTCGCGATGGAGCTCAGCGACCATCGCACCGAACACGCGACCGTCCAACCCATCAGGTATGGATAGATCACGAATCGCATCGGTAAACGTGGTGGGGCCGTCTTGGAGTCGCCGGAGAAACCGGCGACGGGCAGCGGCGATAACGAGCCGCTTGTTTTGATCAGTCACGATCCACCTCCGAATTGGTGGTCGTCACTGTTTCGACTCCATCTAAATCGGACGCTAGTCGCAACAAAACCTTTAACTGCTCTGCTTCGAGCAGGACTTGGCTCAGCCTCTCCTGAACTCGGTCAGCGGGTGGAATCGCCCGCAAGTATGGACGCCGATCGGGCACAACTACCTTGGTCATGTTCAACCTCTTATTGAATGGGAATCAACAACGAGGGAAGCATGGCAGCGAAACCGAAATAGTTAATTCGGAGCTAACTCGGACTTAATCCGTTTGAAGTGTAAAGGTTTTTCGCGATGGTAAATCCTCGGCCAGTTAACCACCGCCCGACGCCGGCTTTTGCATCGACCAAACCGTTCAGTCGTAGGTTGTCCCAAACAGTTCCGGACTCGGGTACACCAGCCCGGCTAAGTATCTCTCCCGACGCTATGGGCGACGCGTTTCCAGTCGCCCCCAATTGGACCATGGCAATCAAAATATGCCTGTCATTCGGCATTAGTGGGCTGGATACTCGGGTGGGAGCTTCGATGGTGGATATGGGATTGAACACATCATCCACCCAATTCATCACGCTGAGTGCTTTGCCTAGTTTTCTTCTCCAGAATTGGACAGAGCAAAGAACTTGATCGCGAAAATATCCCATGTCGAAAAATGGTGAAATCTCATTGTGGAGTTTTCTAGCAGCTGCACACCCTACCCATAAGTTCCTGGCGACGCTGTATCTGTTTTGCCGACGGTCATCTTCTTCAAGGTTTTCAACCCTTGCGTAGAAACACATCGCTCGCAGCGTTGTAGGGTGTATATCCACGTTTGACGGCCAGTCAGAATTTTCAATCTGTTCGTCGGTAAAGAGGTGACTGGTAACCGCCCAGATAGTTTCGTCGACATCAAAGTCAAAGCCGTAGCCATCTATGTAGAGCTGGCAAAGTCGTTCGAGCAGGTCTAGTGCCTTCAATTGCTCTGATACGCTGCGACCGCGATGGAGTATTTGAAGCAGCATTATCGCTTCTCGTGCGAATGAGCGATACGTTTTGAGGCCTTTCAAATGAACAGCATCAACAGATGCTAGTTCGCCAACACACCGAACCAATCCCCATTCGTATTTTCGAGTGGGCAGGTCCGTTTGATAATTATCGGACATAGATTCCTTCCTCGTGAATGGCCGATTCAACCGGCCACGGCGGAAAGGTTACGCCAGTGGCCGATCGAATCGTGCGGCCGGAGCTACCGGCCTACCGTAGAAATCGTCGCGGGTCAGGCGACGACGAAAATGGTGGGCGACCAAACCCACGACACCATTGTGGGGGATCGCTCGGTCGCGTCCAAGTGCCGGTCGACTCGGACGTGGGTGTGGGGGTGGTGCCATTTCACGACGTGGGTGTGTGAGAATCGCGAGGTGAGCGGGAAGTAACCCGCGAGATGGACGCCGGGAAGGACCCAACGGCCCCGGTGCCTCGGTCCCGTGGCGAAACACCTATTTGCTGGTCGCGATCACGCAGGTGGGCACGCCGGTCATGTGGCCGGACCACGCCAAAAAATGACCGCCCCCTCTCTTCGCCGCGTCGCCGGCGGACGGACTCTCTCCCGCTCGGCCGGACGTGGGGTTCGCAAACGGTGTCAGCAATCAACCGGGAGGACCCAAGGGGGCCGTGAATTGCGTAAGGCCCCCTACCCCCGCGTCGATTACACGCCGGACGGTGTCTGAGGATGCTCGGGCTGAATTTTACCGCGAGTGTCCGACCTTAGCATCAGGGACCCAAACCGACACCGCCCCGCCCCCTCCGCACCACGATCATTTTGGTGCAAGTGGAGCGTGTTTCGGCCAACACTCGGTCGCTAGGACTCCATCACGAGAAATGCCCCACCCCGGTGTCGAACGAAGCGAAGGCAAATTTGCCGGGGCGTAATCAGAGACACCTCGCGGTTGGCTTACCCGTGATCCTCAAACCGCCGGGAAGGACCCACGCCGCGAGAATCCTCGCGGACAAACCGGAGTCTGTCCAATTTCTGACGCGTTGTGGCGGTTCCCTCTGGCATCGCCGCGACGTGGACGCAAAGTAGTACCTACACCGTCGTGTCCGGCCGACAGATCCCCGTGTGCAAGGATCGGACGTCGGGCCGACGCTACGGCCGGAGCGGTCACCGGATGCCCTCACGGCCCCCTAGAATCGCCTCGGCGACTTCGTTCAACTTGTCGATCACATCGACGTCCGGACACTGCAAAACACGCCCCAACGCATCCGGAATCGGGGCCAATGGAACCACCGGTGGAACAACCGGGACCCCATCGACCGAATCGGTCCCGTGAATTACGCTTATTTCTTTGCTGGATTCAAGTCCTGCCAGCCCTACTTTTTGTTCACGTTTGTTCTGTAAGTCCGCTTCATGCCTCGCAAGTCCGCTCCCCGCAAGAAGCTGTCTCGCCCTACTGACGATGTCAAACGGCTCAATCAATTGCTCGCTTCTGCTGGATTAGGCAGTCGCCGACAGTGTGAAGAGTTGATTCGTGAGGGGCGGGTCGAGGTGGATGGCGAAGTCGTCACCCAGCTCGGTGTGAACGTTCACTCGAAGACACAGAAGGTGCGGGTTGACGGCGTGGTGTTGAAGCCACAGAAGCTGGTCTATTACGCGGTGCACAAGCCGACGGGCGTCGTTTCGACGAACTCGGATCCGCAGGGGCGTGCGCGGGTGATCGACCTCGTTCCGCCTACCGAACGGGTGTATCCGGTGGGACGGCTGGATCGCAGCAGCGATGGGTTGATTCTGCTGACGAACGACGGGGAATTGGCGCAGTCGTTGGCGCACCCGCGATTTGGCGTGCAGAAGGTTTATCGTGTGACGGTCGCGGGCGAGGTCAAGCCGGAAACGATGCGGAAGATGCGGCAAGGCATCTACATCGCCGAAGGGCTGGTCCGTGTCGACGGTGCCCGGGTCATCAAGGCGCGCAAGAAAGCGACGGACATGGAGATCCGATTGCGGGAAGGGAAGAACCGCGAGATTCGTCGGATCCTTGCGAAGTTCGGTCACAAAGTACAAACGTTGCGGCGGATTGCGATTGGTCCGCTGCGGCTCGGCGACATGCCTGCCGGGGCGTATCGCAAACTCTCGCGTGATGAGATTGAAAAGCTACGCGGGATCGCGGCGAAAGCGGTCGCAGCACCGCCTGAAAAACCGTCCAAGGCCGAAGCGGCGGGGCGAGGCGGCGCCGACGGGCGTGGGCCGGGCGTAGGGAAACCGCGTGATGTGAAGCAGAGCGGTGTTCAAAAACGCGGCGTGAAGAAGGGGGCTGTTAAAAAAAGCACCTTGAAGAAAGGCACCGTGAAGAAACGCGGTGCCAAACGGTCTCACTCGAGTGACGCGTACAACGCGGGCGAGTCTGAGCAACGGCGCGAAAATCGGCGGCCGGTGAAGAAGGCACGGCGAAAGGCCGACGCGCCGACCCGTGACTCGTTGCGAGTGGGGAAAATCATTGTGGGTGACGAAGTGGTCGCGGAGAACTCGGTCGATTCGGGTGCGAAGGCGAAACGTGGGAAATCGGCATCGAAGCGAACCACTCAGCGCACACGGGGTGTGTCAAGAAAACGGAAAGGACGACGGTAGACCCGATGGCTACATTGCATGCAAAGAACTACGCCGACGAGATGACTCACGTGACCGGTCCGCTGGTCGTGAACGAAGCGGTTGCCGAGAACACATTTATGTTGCGAGTCAGTGCACCGGAGATCGCGGTGAAGGCGAAGCCGGGGCAATTCGTGATGATCCGTTTGGCGGGCGTGAACGCGCCGCTGATCGGGAGGGCGTTTGCCATCTATGACATCCACAACGACGACTCGGGGGCGCCTGATTCGATCGATTTGATTTACCTCCGCAAAGGTGCGTTGACGTCGCCTTTGTCGGCCAGTCCGGTCGGTACGGAGGTGTCCGTGTGGGGGCCTCTCGGTAACGCGTTTCGAGACACCTCGTGTGATCGTTTGTTGATGGCGGTCGGTGGGATCGGTCAGACACCGATGTTGGTAACCGGGCGTGACGCGATGCAGCGTGGGTGGGCGAAGCACATCGAGCTGATCTACGGGGCGCGCCGGTCAACGTTGCTGGCGGGCGTGGATGATTTTCGCAACGCGGGGTTCGACGTGACAACGTGCACGGACGACGGTTCGGAAGGCCGACAAGCTCTCGTGCCGGATGTCTTGGCCGAACGGATTGATGCGTTGCGGAAGCAATCGCCGGACGAGACGATTCGCGTGTTGACGTGCGGCCCTGAAATTATGATGGAAAAGGTTGCCGGCGTGTGCATGGACCGTGGCGTGGACGTGCAGGTGTCGATGGAGACTCCGATGGCATGCGGGATCGGCATTTGTTTTTCGTGCGTTGCGAAGGTCAATCAAGAAGACGGCGATTGGGATTACAAACGTACCTGCGTCGACGGTCCGATCTTTGATGCTGGGCAGTTGTGTTGGGAATAGTTGCCGAGTGTCGTCTTCCATCGAACGATCCCCAATTTCGACGCAGCGGTCGCAAGCGTTCCAGTCCCATAGACGTTCGAGGAAGCGGCGTTGATAGAAAACACACCGATCGATAAGTCTCCGGCCGATAAGTCTCCGGCCGATAAGTCTCCGGCCGAAAGCTCACCGCCCCATAGCTCACCTGCAGAGGGTTCGTTGCGCGAGAGCGATTCTCATGACCGCGAGATGGAACGCGACACGATGGAGAACGCGATGCCGAGCGAGACGCCTGAGTTGACGATCGTGATTCCGGCGATGAACGAGGAAGATTCGCTCGCGACGCTACATGCACGGTTGGTCGACGTTTGTGGCAAAGCGTGCGATGACGCGGCGGACTCGTTCGAGATCGTGTTTATTGACGACGGGTCGACGGACTCGACGTGGGAGCGGATGGTTGAGCTTTCGGGGCAGGATTCTCGGACGAAAGCGATACGATTGCGAAGAAATTTCGGAAAAGCTGCGGCGCTGAGTGCCGGTTTTTCGGTGGCTCGCGGTGACATCGTTTTCACCATGGATGCGGATTTACAGGACGATCCGGATGAGATACCGCGGTTTCTGTCCGCATTAAGCGGCCGATCCGAAGAGCCCACGGGGGCAGATCAGGAAGGCACACGGGCAAAATCTTCGCCGTCGGGGGAGTCGCCATCCTACCGATCGGAGAGGCGCGTAATTACACTCGACGTCGTGAGTGGGTGGAAGCGTGTGCGTCACGATCCGTGGCACAAGGTTCTGCCCAGTCGGGTGTTTAATGCGTTGGTGAGCGGGATCACGGGAGTGCGGTTGCACGACCATAATTGTGGTTTCAAGGCGTACCGACGCGAAGTGCTCGCCGAGTTAGATCTGTACGGCGAACGGCATCGGTTCATTCCGGTTCTTGCTGCGGCGAGGGGATGGAAGGTTGGCGAGATCGAGGTGCAGCACCACCCGAGGGCTCACGGGAAATCGAAATATGGTTTGTCGCGACTCGGTAAGGGCATTCTCGACTTGATGAGCATCTATTTGTTAACCGATTACGCCCGGCGGCCGTTGCATCTGATCGGCTCGGCAGGGTTGGTCAGCTTCGGGTTGGGGACACTCGGTCTGTTGTATCTCAGTGCGAGGTGGGTGATCACACGGCTCGGTGAGGGCGACGCGTTGCACCTGCATTCGACGGCGATCTTCTACTACTGCATCTTGGCGATCCTGTTCGGAGCACAGTGTGTCCTCGCCGGATTGATTGCGGAACTGATCGTGTCGGTATCGGCGGCCCGGGACCGTTCGTTGCGGGGGCTGCAAAGAGGGCCAGGCAGTGTATTCTCGCCGGGAAGTGGGATCGCGCCGGGCAGTGGGATCGCGTCGGATTTGGCGTTCCATCATGTGTCGTACAGCGTATCGCAGATCGCTGGATTCGGTGATCGTTCCATTGGTGGTGTAGGGAAGACCTCCATCAAGGCGACCGACTGATGCGTAAACACGATGTGCCGCGTGAAAAGCGGATTCGAATGCACGCGGTGCTGATCGCTGTGTCGTTAGCGTTGATTGCCGGGCGAATCGCCGTCGTGTCCAACCCAGAGGGTGACGCGGCGTTCTTGAGTGCGAATGATCGCAGCCGATGGGTCAGCGTTGCCGCGTTGGTTGAAAAGAATACGTTTTCGATCGATGAGTTGATCTCGATTCGCAGCGAACGTGGCCGCCGTTTGTGGGACACGATCGACAAGGTGCGACACGTCGGCGACGACGGGAGATTGCACTACTACAGCAGCAAGCCGACGTTGCTGACAACGATGGTGGCGGGCGTCTATTGGTGCGTGCACACGGCAACCGGTCTGAGCATGACGGAGCATCCGGTCTATGTGCCGCGGTTGCTGTTGCTGCTGATTAACCTGCCGGTGATGGCGTTGTTTTTGATCACGATGACATTGAGCATCGAGTGGTCGAGCGCGTCGGATTTCGCGAAGCGGTTGGCGGTCACGGCGGCTTGCTTTGGCACCATGTTGACGCCCTTTGCGATATCGTTGAACAACCATTTGTTCGCGGCCGCGGCGACGTCGTTGACTCTGTACATCTATCTGCGTGTCAGCGAAAATGTGCACGACTCGTTCGCCGGTGTGACGTACCGGCCGCGGTTTTGGCCGTGGGCAACCGCGGGAGCGTCGGCTGCGTTTGCGGTTGCCTGTGAATTGCCGGCGTTGTCCATGTTTGTGTTGTGGGGGCTGTTGTTTGCGATCTTGATACCGCGTTCGATCCCGGGGTTCTTGATCGGGGCGGGGGTGGTCGTGGCTGGGATATTTGGCACGAACTACTGGGCACACCAAAGTTGGCGGACGCCCTATGCGCACCGTGGCGTTGGCGAGATCGTCGCAGAGTTTCAGTGGGATGTTGATCCGGCGTCTGAGACGACATCGGGCGCGGAGTCGATGAAGGAGCGATTGCGGCAGGTCAGCATGTTCGCCGATTCGGAATCGATCCGTGTGCGTCCGTTGCAGGCAGGCGGTTACGAGGTTTTGGAGGAGGTCTCTGCGGGAGACTCCTCGGTCTATCGGCAGTGGAGCGTCCGGCGTGGTGGTTTGGGCGCGGGATCCGATTGGGAAATCGCGGTTTGGGATGATTGGTACGACTACCCAGGCAGTTATTGGCGATCAGGGCAGCGACGAGGAGTTGACCGTGGCGAGGCGAACCGCGGTGTTTACGCGTTTCACGCGACTTTGGGTGTTTACGGGATCTTCTCGTTGACGCCGATTTGGTTGTTGGTGCCGCTGGGATTGGGATACAAGTGCTTTCACGGGCCGTTTGATCGTCGGTGTTTGGCCTGTGCGATCTTGCTTTCGAGCCTCGTTTGCTTTGCTTTTTACATGGCTCGGCCGGAGATCGACCGGAATTACGGCGGGGTGAGCGTTTGTTTTCGGTGGATGTTGTGGTTCGCTCCGCTGTGGATTTACGCGATCATTCCGGAGTTGAACGAAATGAGTGAATCCAGGGGAGGTAGGGTGTTCGCGGGGGTGCTCTTGGTCGCAAGTGTTTTCTCTGTGTCCACGAGTCTTGATTCGCCGTGGCAAAGTCCGTGGTTGTATCGGTTTGCCTCGTTTTTGGACTGGTTGAACTAGGAAATGACCGGGTAGTATTCAGGGTGTCTGATTGCGGGCAGGATGCCCATTCTCGATGGCCTGACGGCGGTGCACACCGTCAGGATCGAAGTTCAGGTTTTCGTTTTTCTCACGGATGAGATTTCTACGTTGACGTCGTCGGATTCCGATACGCGATCCCGCCCAGGCCGTAGCCGACTGACGTCGGTTTTGGTGTTGGTGGCGATTTGTGCGGCGATCGTCTTTGTCTTTCGCACGATCGGTCCCCAGACGATTGGCGAACAGGTGCGACGTCACTTCGAACGTCAACTGGCGGACTACTACACGCAGTGGGATGTCAAAATCGGTCGAGGCAGTTATTTGCCTGGCGTGGGATTCCGTTTCGAACGGTTGACGTTTTCACCACGTGCTAGCGGTTCGGCGAGTGGTGTGGGTGGATCGCTCGCGGGGACGTTGTTGAATCGTTGGACGCAGGAGCCTGCGGTCGTTGTCGACACGATGACGGTGTTGGCTGACATCGACGCCAAGAAGCTGCTCGATAAACGCAACCCGGTGACCACTCGTCAAGTCATCGTTGAGGGCATCCATGCGGATGTGCGATTGCAATCCGATGGATCCAGCTCGCTCGACGGGTTGTGGCCGCTGCCAAAGTTGGGGCCGGTTTGTCCTCGGGTCGACCTTCGGGACGTTGCGTTGCAAGTGTCGGTGGAGGAGAAGGCAGGCGTGAATCGTCACGTCGCAGAGGTTGGGGGTTCCGGTGCGGGCGCCGATCCGTCGGAACAGTCGCGACCGATTGAACTGCGATGGTCGCAAATCGTTATCGAGAGTTCGGCGAACTTTGATGCGGGCGAGGACGGAGAGCGGCGGATCTCGTTGGTCGGCGACAGCGATCTGTGTGGTCGGTGCGAGATGACGGTGGCGCAGGACATTGTCGATGGCGAAACAGTTCATACAAAGGCGAAGGCCAGTATGGCTTCGTTGCGGTTGAACAATTCAACGCTGGATCGGTTCCGAACCTGGTTGCCGAAAACGCCTCCTCCGGGGGCACGGTTTGATGTGATCGGTGACCTCAACGCGAGTATTGAGATCGGGTGCAACGATCCGGCGCCTGGGAACGTGTCGTCTGGGAACGTTGCGTCTGGGAACGTTGCGTCTGGGAACGTTGCGTCTGGGAACGTGACTAACAACGCGACTTCGATCGCCGATCCGTTTCACTACGAAATCGACTATGTGCTGCGAAACGGACGTTACAACGACAAACGTCTGCCGGCCGCGTTTGAGCATGCGACGGGACGGTTGCGGATTACTCCTCGGAAAGTCGAGTTGTTTCCTAGCCGCGCTACGCTCGGGCAGGCGGTCGTGCGGTTGCAAGGAAGTGCGGACGTGCAGGTGGCACTCGCTGCACCGGAGCCGGTGAGTCCGCAGTCGGTCTACATGGCCGCCTACACTGCCACGCCGCTTCCTTCAGTAGGCACCGATGATGCGATTCGGATTCCTTTCTGCGAGTCTGATCTCGTGGCTCGTGTTTGGAACTGCGACCTGACGGTTTCGGCTGATGACCTGCAGGTTAACGAAGGGTTTCGGGAACTCGCGCCCGCCAAGACCGCGGCGTTCTTCGACCGCTATCGACCGTCAGGGCAAATTGATTTTGTGACGAGATGTTTCAACGCTCGGCCGCTGGCGAAGCAACCGTGGGCGATCGAAGCAACGGTGCTTTGCGAAGGCGTCGATGTTCAGGTCGACAAGTTTCCGTACCCGGTCGAGCGGCTCAGCGGTGAGATCAACATCGCGAACGGGCGCGTGGATACTCGACGTTTGACAGGTTTTGCGGGCGGGCGTCCGGTCTACTGTGAGTTCAACGTTCCGATGAAATTGAGTCCGGACGCAGTCGTTTCACCGGAACGATCGATTGTCATTCGGTCGGACGGTGCGATTCCGATTGATGGTGCGTTGGTTTCTGCGCTGACTCCTCGTGAGTCGACGCAGGACGCCGGTTTGACGCCAGGTGGTGTTCGGGGGGAGTCAAAGTTGGAGTCGTTCATTCGTTCGCTGCATCCTCGCGGTGCGATTGAGTTGGCGTCGGCTTCGATTCAAACCGATGCCAACGGTGTGACGAGTCGGCAGTTTGACTTGAGAGTGATCGGTGGTTCGATTCGCTATGATGGCTTTGCCTATCCGCTCTACAACGTCGCCGGACGCGTCCAGGTGAAGGATGATATGGTGCGGATCATTGGGTTCACTGCGAACAACGCGGGCGCGGCAAAGATTGCTTGCGACGGTTTGTATCAAATGTCGGCCGATCCGAATCAGACAGAGTTGAATCTGCGATTTCGCGTTGCGGACATCGCGATGGACCACTCTTTGCGAGTTTCGTTGCCGGAGTCATCTCGCAATATCTGGGAGGCGTTGTCGCCAGCCGGGACGCTCGACCAATTGGACGTGCAGCTTCGTCGTGTCGGTACCGCACCGATCGCCCTGTCTCTTAATGCGGCTCATCAGAGCGAACTGCGTGCGAAGCCGAACCTGTTGAGTATCCGCCCGAAAGCGATTCCTTACCGCGTGGATATCGTCGGTGGCAGCGTCGATTATCGCGATGGTGCTGTGACGATTACGAACCTGCGCGGTCGGCATGATGCGTCCCGTTTGATCGCCGATGGCGTTTGTCATCCAGACGCGTCGGGGCGTTGGATGTTGACGATGGATTTGCATAGCGGGTGTCGTTTGATCCCGGACGAGGAATTGATCGCCGCGCTGCCCGAGCAGATGAGTCGAGCGATGCGGGCGCTCGAGTTGCGAGGACCGCTGGGGCTGCGAGGGGTCACCAATATTTTATTGCCGCAGTCGGAGACGGAGTCGCCCACGATCGATTGGGATTTGATTCTGCAGCTCGAAGGTAACCGGATCGCGGACGTCGGGCCGGTGCATTCTCTGCGTGGCGAGATCATGGTTCGCGGGATGAAGGACGGTGAATTGGTCCGCGCCGGCGGCGAATTGGCGATCGATTCGCTGCACGCGTACGGTTTCCAAGTAACATCCTTGCGTGGCCCGTTTTCAATCCTCGGTGATGAGTTGCGTCTGGGGACGTTTTCCACGGGGATGGATCCGATCACGGGGCTGCCATTAGTCGGCACGGCATCGTCTCAGCTCGGGGCGCGAACGGTCCATGCGGACAAGTCCGGGCGTCAGGCACCGATCAATGGTCAAATGTTTGGAGGCAAGTTAGACGTCAGCGGGATCGTCGCTCTATCGACGGGAGATTTCGATGTCGGAGCGTCAATGGAAAACGGTCAAATCGCCACGATCCTTGCGGAGTTGGGGCAGACGCGATCGGGAATGAAGGGGCGTTTCGATATGAACTCGAGACTCGATGGACGTCTCGGCGATTCAGACTTGCTCAAGGGGACAGGAACGGCTCGCATCAGTGGCGCGAACATGTACGAACTGCCGTTGCTCGTGCAGGTCCTCAACTTGTTGCGTATCACGCCTACCGAAGATGTGGCGTTCACAGATGGTGAAACCGAGTTCGCGATCTTTGGCGAAGACGTGAACTTCCACCGGTTGTCGATGTGGGGTGACTTGGTCGCGTTGGATGGCAGCGGGACGTTGTCGCGTCTCGAGCATCTCGACCTATCTTTCAACACCAAGGTCAGTCCCCAGAACCTGTTCAGCAAGGTGATCAGTCCGCTCAGGGACAGCAGTTATACTTTCTGGACGATCGAAGTCGACGGTCCCTTGTCGGCACCGACGATCCAGCGTCATGCTCTCGGTGGCGTCAGTCAAACGCTGGAGTCTTGGTTCCCGGGAATGGTCCGGTCAACAACCGCGGACACCTCTGCGGTCAGTCGTTAGCCGATGCGTCGCAGGGTTTCGGGCATTCTCAGATTTGATGTGTCCGATCGAGTAGCTGGGTTTGCCAGAGTTCAGTGTTCATGCAGAAGTTTGAGTTGAGCTGGTAGCGATAGTCGCCAAGACTTTCGGTGATTTACGGGGGCTGCCGAAACTCTTGGCGGACTGTTGATTTATTCGTTTAACGGCAACACCGTTCAGTTTTCGTTTAACCCGTGCCCGAAGGGTAGGTTGTGTTCCGTCAAGCGTCGCCTACGGCTACCGGTTAAACGAAAACGCCACAACCCGGTGCTTCATTGAACGGTATCGCGTTTAACAGGCAGCCAAAGGCGACCTGCTTGCTACTGCACGTCGCCTACGGCTGCCGGTTAAACGAAAGCAGGTTGACTCTTGATTAAATCAACAGCCCGTTGGCGAG
>NZ_ANOH01000266.1 GCF_000346505.1 Aporhodopirellula sallentina SM41 | reverse complement strand
CCCGAAACTCTTGGCGGTTTGTCGATTTATCGTCGGTTTGCTTTGATTTTGATGGTTTCCCCCTTACCCCCGCCTTCGACGATTGCGCAGCGGTAGCTACGGGGATCGTCGAAGGGTTGGAGGAAAGACGGGCGGGTGATGTTGGCACGATGCCAGGAAGCCGAACTACGGCACCGAGGCTCGGGCTTGCGGACGACTGAGGCTCAGCAAGCGATGCAGGTTGTGGGCGATGCACAGCAAGGTCCACTCCGCTCGCACCTTGTCCAACCCGCGAACCAGGAACTCGCGGACGCCGAAGCCTCGCTTGATCAGCGCGAACGGTCGTTCCGTGACGGCCGCTCGGCGTGCGTATTTCTTCCGAGATCGCTCGGTCTGCATCTTCGTCGTATGAGCTTGTTTGACCCGCTCGTGCTTGCCGTTCTCGATCCGGCGGCCGTACTGGTTGCGACAGTTCTTGAAACACTTTGCCCGCAGCGGACACTCCGTACACTCGCTCTTGGCGATCCGGTAGAGGTAACGCTCCGACTTACTCCGCTCGCTACGTCGCTCGAGCGTCTTACCCATCGGACAGTAGTAAACGTCTGCTTCGGAGTCATACAAGAACGCTGACTTGTCGAACGTTCGCGTGTCGGCTTCGCCCTTCTTGGGCTTCTTACCTCGCAGCGGAAGATCCTCGATGCGGTCCTCGGCCACCGGCTGTGTCGGGTCGTCGCGATAGGCTGGGTTCTCCGGGCCGGCGGGCGTGAAGAACTCGATGTTCTTCTCCGGGCAAGCAGCGATGTTCTCACCGGTCGCCATCAGCCCATCGGCGAGCACTTCGATCTCACGTTGCT
>NZ_ANOH01000265.1 GCF_000346505.1 Aporhodopirellula sallentina SM41 | reverse complement strand
TACCTGAATTGCTGAAATTGTACCAAGGCCAGCCCGCGTTGACAAAGTTGGAAGGTGTGCCGAAGGCCCTAGCGTAAAAACCATGTTGTACGACGGTTAATCGCCGATTCTGGACCACGCCTCGTAGTTGATGCCGTTGTCATCAAGGTAGGATTTGAGTTTGGCGGAGGCGTCACCAGAAAATTGCGAGGCCAAACCGTCGAGTACGTTTTCACATTTGAGAGATTGAGCAAGGGCGGCGACAGCATCCGTCGCGAGTGTCCAAGCCCATTCGTATTCCGTGTTGCCGTCACCGAAAACCTGTTCGACGCCGCGGCCCAAGTCTTGGCCCTAAATAGTCAGTGTGCCATCGTCTGCGAGTGTTGCACCAAGGTACCGCGACCCAAGGTCATCACGAGATTGCCGGAGGGTTACGGTGCGATTTGCCATTTGATGAGTCGTACAACGGAAGGTTTTTACGACACCGCCCTAAACGAAGCGAACGATGTCTGAAACACGAGAAATTGTACCAAGGCCAGCGAGCGTTGCCAAACATCGAAGGTGTGCCGCAGGCCTAGCGTAAAAACCATGTTGGCCGAACTCTGGAGCGGTTTAGAGGTAAAGTTCAGAGAAGGAATCAGGCGAGTACAGTTTGCAGCTGGTGTCATGCAACCATACCGCTGGGCAGGCACCGCGAATCCCCAACCAAAAGTCAAGCAGCGATTGAGGCCCACAATCGAAGACCAGCCCAGAGCCACCCCACGAAACGGGTTCGGTATCGAAAAGTGTGAAATCAATTTTGATCGTGCCATCAGACGCGGTGTGCAGCGCCAGCCAATCATACCACGTTGGATCGTTAGATCGGATTAGACGGGTGGTGGGAACGGCGAGAATAGCGTCCGCGACAAAGTCAGGCGGGTACTGCAGTACCTCGTGCGTGTCGAAACTAACGGCAGGCTCCACGAGTTGAGGCGGGCCGGGGACGATCGCAAGATCGAGCTGTTCGTATGGCGTATGCAAAACTTGAGGTCGGCCAACGGAAGGTTTTTACGACACCGCCCTGAACGAAGCGAGCGATGCTTGAACTACGAAAGATTCTACCACCAGAGGGAGGCTTGAACAAACGACAGCGGTGTGCCGAAGGCCTATGCGTAAAAACCATGTTAGCGGTCGCGGTGAAGCGAGTTTGCGGTATCCACCTCAAGCAGCTTGCAAGGTCAGCGCATCAGTCCGCGAAGGCCAAGAAAACCACCGGTTCGCCGCCCGATTTGACGTCGCGCCAGTTGGAAAACGCCGAGCATTCGACCACAGCAGCGTAGATTTCAGGGCAACGCGAGCGAAACGATTTGGCGTTGTCGAGTTGTAATACGAACGGCGCGTCACGATCAGATACGCAGTCGATCCACGCATTCATGTTGCGACCGTAGTAGCCGGGGAAGTCCATCTCGCGAGCAAACGTGTCATGGAACGAATCCCAATCGGTGATGCCATCGGTGTCGATCTTGACGACGGGAATGCTCAATAGACTAGCGTCCG
>NZ_ANOH01000264.1 GCF_000346505.1 Aporhodopirellula sallentina SM41 | reverse complement strand
TGCTGCCACCAAGCACGCCAAGTTCAATGCCGAGCGAATCAAGTTGATCCGCGTAGTGGTCGCGATCCTTTGCGGTGAAACTGAGTTGCCAGCGGTTGAACCGGGGGATAACGTCGAGGCCCCGATCCGCCCCCGGATCCGGCCCGCCTCTGCGGAGTCCTTTTCCGAGACTGTCTGTTTCGCCGATGCCGATATCGCCGTCGAATGAAGACGCGGTATGCGTCGCGGCGTCTGTCAATGCAACCAAAGTCGCGTCGAGTGTCGGCTCCTGCAACGCGATGTATTCGTCCTGCGACGGAACATCAAATGGATCGTCGATGCCAGTTTCTCCCCCTTGCACCCACGAGGTACGGGTCGGTTGCGAATGCTTGATCTCTTCCTGCGCTGCCCAACGATTGAGCGTCCACAACAGGAACAGGCCCGACACGATGACACCTAAAAATAAGATTATCGTCAGGTAAAAGCTCGAAACCTTTTCGAACTTGCTCGTCCGCATGTTGATCGGGACGGCGGGCGTCGTGTTGTCCATCCGATCGTTGTCAACTTGAGCACTGTTGTCTTGATCGCCGGCAACGAGATCGTCTGCGATGGTGTGCATGAGAGAGGTCTGTGGGCAGAGAGCGATTGAGAAGAGGCGACGCAGCAGACAATGAGTATATCAGTCTATCGGCAGCGACGGTAACACAAAAAAGTGTCGTCGCAGTCACAAGTAACTGCGGGGTGAAGGTGAAGGTGAAGGCGGCGGGCGTTTGGGGGACGGTTCGGTAGCTCGTAACCTTCCCATCCGTTTCAACCCTCACAAACCGACGTTCTCGTCATTGAGGGTTGTTTGTGTTGAGATCCTGACTGTGATTGGTGTGACATGCGCTCGATTGCGTTCCAAAGTTAGATGATCGTATGTATCTTTCATTTGCGATGTTCTTGTATTAGTCGATTCCTGCATGTCTTCCGCCGCCGAACCGCAACCGATGACTCCGGTGACGAACTCTCAACGTTCCTCACGTGAGTTTCGCGTCGATTCACTTGCTGTCGGAATGGTGGTGATGCTCGCGATGACCGTCGTGGGACGTGGAATCGGGTTTGTCCGTGGGATGGCTTTCTGCCGATTGATGGATGACACCGATGTCGGTCGGTGGTCGATGGCGTTTGGCTTCATCACGTTGATCACGCCCGTGATGCTGTTTGGTATCCCTGGGGTGCTGCCGAAATTCACGGAACATTTCCGCCTCAAAGGTCAGTTGCGGCCATTCGTTCGCCGAATTGCCATTGGAACCATTGCCTGCACCGGAGTGTTTGTCGCCGCGATGGCGTGCTTTCCAGGTTGGTTCGGTTGGATCATCTTCTTAGAGAGCCAGTCGACCGCGTTGATTTATTCGATGGCGTTCGCCGTCGTCAGCATGATCGTTTACAACTTTTCATCGGATCTCAACGCGTCACTGCGGCAGGTCCGTGTTGTCTCGTTGATGCAGTTCGTTCACGGTGTTGGTTTCACCGTACTGAGTTTGGCTTGGTTGGTCAGCGGTGGCGATTTTACTGGTCTCGTCACGGTATTCGCGGTGGCGTGTTTGGTTGCCAGCGTTCCAGGATTTTGGTCGCTGGCGAGGAATTGGCACGCGGCCGCCAATCCAGGCGATGAATCGGAAGCGTCGTCGACCGCAGCGAGTCAGAGCACGAGTCTGTCAAAAATGGTGCGTCGATTGGCACCCTACGCGGCGGCGCTGTGGATGACCAATCTGATCGGAAACCTCTTCGAACTATCCGATCGTTATATGATTTTGCACTTTTTGCCGTTGCCGCCGGGCGCGTCGGCGTCGGGATCCGCGGATTTGATCCGCGAGACGATGGGCCAGGCCGCGGTCGGGCAATACCACTCCGGACGAATCATTCCGATGATGTTGTTGAGTGTGGGGACGATGATTGCCGGCGTTTTGATGCCCTATTTATCGGCTGATTGGGAAGCAAAGAAACTCGATTCGGTTCGGGCGAGAGTGGGTGACGCGTTGTTGGCCGTTTCATTGGTTTTCACCATTGGCGGTGCGTTCGCGATCATTATCGGGCCGTGGATGTTCGACGTGTTGCTCCAAGGAAGGTATCGCGACGGGTTGGCGTTGATGCCTCTGGCGTTGTGTTTTTGCACGTGGTCGGCGCTTGTAATGGTCGGGCAATGCTATCTGCTAACGGCGGAGAAGGGACGAGCCGTCGCGTTTGCGATGTTTGTCGGGTTAGTTGCCAACCTCGCACTCAATGCGGTTTTGTTGCCTCGATTCGGTTTGATGGGGGCGGTCGTTGCCACGTTGCTCGCCCACGGGGTGGTGATGGTGTGTGTGTGGGCCGCGATGATGTACTTCGGTTATCCGGTGGGGGCACGCACGGTGATGCTGTCTTTGTTGCCGTTCACGCTGCTAGCGTCTCCCTGGGTCGCCGTCATTCTGGCGATCGCGATCGGATGGTCGCAGTGGAGAAACCCCGAATCTCGGGAGCGACTGTTGGAGTTGATTCCCGCACGATTCCGCGAGCGTTTGGCCGAGTGTTGATTTTTTGAAACATGTGGTGACATTTTTGACCGAGCGTGTTTTTCGACCTAGATATGAGTGTAGTCGAAACGCCACCGACGCCTCGGAAACACCTCATGAACAATGCCGCTCGTCTGTTACTCGTCGATGATGATTATCACCTCGCCACTTCGCTCGGGCAGTGGCTCGTGGAGATGGGATATGACGTCGAAGTCGCCAATGATCTATCCCAGGCGAAAACGCATCTCGGCGGTCGGTCTTTTGATCTGATCATCACGGACCTGCGGATCGGAAACGACGACGGGCTGGATCTCGTTCGGTATGCCAAGAAGCACCACGTCGACACGGCGGTCTTGGTGATGACCGGCTACGCGACGCCCGATACTGCAGTCGAAGCGGTTCGCGTCGGGGCGTTTGACTTGCTGACCAAACCGGTCATTGACGACGAGTTAATACTCGCGATCGATCGAGCGATCAACCATCACAAGGTCGAACAAGAGAACGAGCAACTTCGCAAGCAACTCGATCGTCGCAGCGGGCTCGAGAACATTCTCAGTCACGACTATCGGATGATGAAGATCTTTGACGTGATCGATAGCGTCGCCGATGCGAGAGCGTCGATTCTGATCACGGGCGAAAACGGAACCGGGAAAAGCATGATTGCTCGTGCGATCCACCATCGGAGTTCCCGTCGCGGTGGGCCGTTCGTGGAGGTCGCCTGTGGGGCGTTGCCAGACACGTTGCTCGAGAGCGAGTTGTTTGGCCACGTTGCGGGTGCTTACACCGGTGCCAATACCGACCGCGTCGGAAAGTTTGAATTAGCCGATGGCGGGACGTTATTCCTCGACGAAATCGGCACCGCGACGCAAGCGATGCAGGTGAAGTTGTTGCGGGTGCTGCAGGAACTGCAATTCGAGCCGCTCGGTGGTTCCGAAACCCGAACCGTCGATACGCGGGTAATTTTGGCGACGAACCAGGACCTGGAACGTGGGGTGGCCGATGGCACGTTCCGTCAGGACCTCTATTATCGAGTCAACGTCGTTAACATTGTGCTGCCGTCGTTGCGGGAGCGTCCCGGCGACATCCCATTGCTCGCCGATCACTTCATCCGAGAAGCCGCAGAGGCGGCGTCTCGAGATGTGGAGGCGTTTGACCAAGAAGCGATCAAGGCGCTGCAGGCGTATCACTGGCCGGGCAATGTCCGGCAGCTCGAAAATGTTGTGGAACGAGCCGTCTTGCTCGGCAATGATCGAATCCTCGGCGTGCGGGATCTTCCTCCAGAGGTCCTCGGTGTTAAAAAGCAAGGTTCCCTCGAAGGTGATTCGCCGCTTGCCGGTCCGATGTCGCCGATGATGGGGGGGGCCGCCCCAGGGCAGCAAGCCGCACCCGCGATCTCGTCCGCCGGACGCAGTTTGCGAGAAGCCCTGGAGGGGCCCGAACGCGAAATTATCCTCAGTTCGCTGCGGCGTCACGGATGGAACCGAGCGGCCACGGCGGACGAACTCGAAATCAACCGAACGACTCTGTACAAGAAGATGAAACGTCTCGGTCTCGATGACCCGCGATTGCAATACGCGATGTGAACGCGTTACGCTGACCACAAAAATTGTCTGCCGTTTTTGCGTAGAACATCGCCAGTGATCGTCGCCGGTGATTGTGTTTCGGCGGCATTGCAGCAATGGCAGGTTCGATGACAGGTATCGTAGTCACGGGAAGTAGCAGCGGGATCGGTCGCGCGATCGCGATCCGGTTGGCTCATGATGTCGTGCGACGAAACGCGACGAATTCGGTGCAGATGTTGGTACATTACCGCAGCAACCGAGACGGTGCCGCCGCAACGGCAGACGAGATCCGAAAGCTCGGCGTCAATTGCGAAACGATGGCGGCGGATCTTAGTCAGACAGACGACGTTCATCGGTTGGCTGAAGACGCGATCGGTCGTTTGGGAACCATCTCGACGTGGGTCAACAATGCCGGGTTTGACGTGTTGACCGGCGAGGCCTCCGGATGGTCGTTTGATCAGAAGTTGCGAATGCTGCTCGATGTCGACGTTTGCGGTACGATCGCATTATCTCGCATCGTCGGTCCCGCGATGGCAGAACAGTCGCTTTCGAGTCAGGTGACGCCTTCAATGGTGTTCATCGGATGGGATCAGGCGCCCGAGGGAATGGAAGGCGACGCTGGGATGATGTTTGGCCCTGTGAAGGCCGCGGTGATGGCGTTTGCCAATAGCCTCGCACAGACCCTCGCGCCGCGAGTCCGCGTGAACACAGTCGCACCCGGTTGGATTCAAACTGCATGGGGTGAAACGACGAGCTCCTATTGGAACGAACGCGCCGAAAAGCAATCGCTGATGCAGCGTTGGGGCCGCCCATCCGATATCGCTGAGGCGGTTGCCTATCTAACGAGCCCCGACGCCGGATTCGTCACCGGGCAGACCGTGAATGTCAACGGCGGATGGAATCGGAAGTTTGAAGGTCGTGGCGACAGCTAGGTGTTCTGCTGTCTGCGTGAGAGGTGTTGAATATGCGAGCCCCGGACGAACTCGCCCGCACAGGCTCAGACGGTCATCTGAACCAACTCGCGGGCGCTCGCGTCGGCGTTGGCTTGAATCGCTTTTTGTTGGAGTTCTTCGTCGACGAGGTTGTAGAACACGTCTCGCTGCCGGGCTTCGAATCCATGCTCTTGGATCGCCGCGCGGATCTGTTGCAGCGATAGATAGTGGACCGTACCTGCTTCGGCGACAACGTTCTCTTCGATCATCAGGCTGCCCATGTCGTTGGCCCCGAACATCAACGCCATTTGGCCGATCTTCAATCCCTGCGTCACCCAACTGCTTTGCAGGTTCGGGATGTTGTCGAGATACAAACGCGACACCGCTAGCATTTTGAGATACTCGAACGAACCCAGTTTCGGGAGGTCGCTCATTTCGGTGTTCTCGGGTTGGAATGTCCAGCAGATGAACGCGGTGAATCCGCCCGTTTCGTCTTGAACGTCACGCAACCGACGTAGGTGTTCGACACGTTCGGCGAGCGTTTCAACATGACCGAACATCATCGTCGCGGAACTGACTCCGCCGAGTTCATGCCAGGCCCGCATCACGCCGAGCCAGTCGTCGGTCATGACTTTGCCACGGGTGATCTCCGCACGCACTCGGTCGTTGAGAATCTCCGCACCGCCGCCAGGAACGCTGCCGAGTCCCGCGTTTTTGAGTCGGGAGAGGACGTCCTTGATCGGCAAACGATTGACTTTGGTGAAGTGATGAAGTTCCGGCGGTGAGAAGCCGTGGATGTTGACCTGTGGGAATTTGGTTTTGATGTCACCGAGCATCTCCTCGTACCATTCGAGTTTGTACTTCGGATGCAAACCACCTTGCAGTAAGATCTGATTGCCGCCCAAATCGACGGTCTCTTGGATCTTCTTCAGCAGTACTTCTCGAGGCAGGACATAGCCCTCGTCGCTTTTGGGGCCGCGATAAAACGCGCAGAAGTCACACACCGCGGTACAGACGTTGGTGTAGTTAATGTTCCGGTCGATGTTGTAGGTGCGGTACGGTTCGGGGTGTTTCTGTCGCGAGACCGTTTCCGCGGCGGCACCGATCGCGGCCAAGTCATGAGACTGCAGCAGCGTAATGGCGTCTTGATCGGTCAATCGCTGTCCATCGATGGCGCGGTCGAGGATCGAGCGAACTGTTGAGTCGGCGGCGGTAGCAGCGTTAGCGTTCATGGTTCGTCAGAGTGGTGTACGTCAGAATGTTTCGGATTCGTGAAAATGATTCGGCACAAAACGTTGTCAAAAAGGGTCAGGCGTTGTTGCCCGAGACCGCAGGTGGTGGCGGAGCCAATCCGATGGCTGTCGCCTTTTCGCGAAAGAGTTTCAGGCCGGAGCGTTCGCCAGGCCCGAGATAGAAGTGAAGGTTTTCGGCAAAGTAACGATGCAGGTCTTCGTTGGTCAGACCCTGCGAGGCGGCTTCGCGAATTGCGATCTTTTCCAAGCACTGCATCCCGTCGTCGCGGCTCGCGCTGAGCGTTTCCTCAATGCGTTTGAGTTGGTCGGGGTTGGTGCAGACGTCTCGCCGCGCCACCCACATTGCAAACACGAAAGGCAGTTCGGTCCAACGGACCCAACGATCACCGAGATCCCAAATTTCTCGATAGGTTTCTCGGGGAGGATGCATTGCCCGGTCGCCGATCATCAACACCGCATCGGCGTCAACGTCCGAGGCGTCGCTGCCGATCGGAAATGGAACGGTTTCGGGGCGGATGTGATGCATTTCCGAAAGCAGCACTTGTGACATCGCCGCACTGGTGCGGCTTCCCTCGTCGAGTGCGAGCGTTTGGATGTCCGAGATCGGCACCCGGCTGAGCAATCGCACGCTCCACACCGGCCCCCGGCAGGCGATCGCGGCGTCGGACACGATTTGATACCGCGACTGGTTGCGAAAATATTCCACACTCGGGATCAACGCGATGTCCAGTTCTCCGCCGGCGAGATCTGCCGCCAGACGCGAGGGCAGGTCCAAACGCAGTGTGCCCCAATCCGATAGCCGTTGGTCGAGGGTTTCAACCAGCGGTTTGGTGTTGAGATAAGAGACGGCACCGAAGCGGAGCATAAACAGTTCGCTCGTTTGACAGGGTTGGCAGGTGGCGAAGGCAGGTGGCGAATAGAACGTGCAAGTTAGGTGAACTAGAACCGGCGATCCACGGAGAAATCGGCGATCCGGATCAACGATTCCAACGCCCCGGACGGCTTGAGCGAGTCGATCGCGGCGATCGCGCTGCGGCGGAACCGGTCGGCGACTTCGCGAGTATATTCACCCGCATCACTCTTTCTCAACAACGGTGCGATCCGCTGCATCCGCTCCGCCGGGGCCGCTCGGAGTGCGTCGACCGCCTTGGACGCGATCGAAACATTGTCGTGACGGAGCAACCGGATTAGGGGCAACGTGATTTTTCCTTGAGCCAGATCGGTACCGAGCGTTTTGCCGACCTGTTCGTCTTCGCCCCACAAATCCAAATAGTCGTCGGCGATTTGGAATGCGATGCCGAGATCGTTCCCGTACTCTCCGAACGCGGCAACGAGGTCTTCGTCGGCGCCGCTGAGTTGAGCACCGAGCCGGCACGAGACGCTCGTCAGTTCGGCGGTCTTGCCGCGAATGATGTCGAGATAGGTTTCTTCGTCGATGTCCAACCAATCGCGGCCGAGGATTTGACGCAGTTCGCCCTCGCAAACTCGCTGAGCGGCTTGGCCGACCCAACGACAGGCGAGTGTCGATGGTAGCGTCGCGGCGAGCTGAAAACTTTGTGCGAAGAGATAGTCGCCTAGCAGGATGCTGGTGTCGTCGTTCCACCGCGCGTTGATCGTCGGGACGTGCCGCCGCGTGTCGGCTTTGTCGAGGACGTCATCGTGAACGAGCGTCGCGGTGTGGACCATTTCCACCACCGTCGCCATCACGATGTGGTCTTCCTCGATTGTCGATGCCAGGTCGGTGGAGGTTGCTGCGGACGCCGATTGCTGTCCGGACGTCGCCATTGCGGACAGCAGCAACAGGGCCGGCCGCAACCGCTTTCCACCGAGCTGCGTGCCGTGGCGGAGGACAGGCATCAATGCTTCGTACTGAGACTGCAATTCCAGGTGCAACCGCGCGTCCACGGAAACCAAGTGTTCGGCGATCGGTGCGTAGACATCCCGCATCGCTTCGGTGGTTCGGTTGGTCTTCGGGAGAGACGAGGAGGCTGCTTCTTCGCCATTGCGAGCGATGGGAGCCGAGGCGGAAGAGGTTTTCGTCGTGGAATCAGAGGCATCGGCGGGGACAGCCCCAGGCGGCAACGCGGAAGCAGCAGTCGATGGGTCCATTAATGCGATGACCGTAGAAAGAAAGCGATGAAACTAAAAACAGATGCAGGCCGCATTCGGGGCGACGGGTGCGGCGGTATCGGGGAGTCAGGAAACCGTCGCGAGGCACGGCCTCCTGATTGCTCAACCGATTTCCGGACGTGCCTAGCAACTCTCGGCGGGTGATCGACCGGGAAAAAGGGGCAATCAAAAGCGAAAGGCTCACTGCCGGGAATAAACGCCGGATCGACCGCCTTCTTTCGATTCCAGCTTGGTTTCCGTGATTACCATCGCGCGGTCGACGCTCTTGAGCATGTCATAGACCGTCAACGAGGCGACGGAGGCTGCTGTCATCGCCTCCATCTCCACACCGGTTTTGTAGGTCGTTCGAACCGTCGCGACGCATCGTAGCGTCTCAGGCGATCCCTCGGCAGGGTCGATGTTGTCTGATTCGCCTGTCTTTTCCCATTGAAAGTCAATCGAGACGCCTTCGATCGGGATCGCGTGGCACAGGGGGATAAGTGTTGACGTCCATTTGGTAGCCCCGATCGCGGCAAGCCGGGCGACGGAAAGAACATCTCCTTTACGTCCGCCTCCCATCCGAACCGTCTCGGCCGCGTCCGTACTCATGCGGATCGACGAGGAGGCGGTGGCGATTCGGGCGGTGACCGATTTGGCAGTGATATCCACCATGTGGGCGGCGCCGAAATCATCGAAATGGGTCGAGCCGGGGGAATCCGATTGGCTCATGCAATCCAACCTTTTCGTGAAAAAAATATGAATTAGAACGCTTGTAGCGATCTCAAAGGGGGAACCGAAGCAGTTGTGCGTTCGTCGTAATGGTGCGGGAAATTTTTTTGGCCGGTATCGTTTGATCTTGACTCGCGATTAACGGCAATTGGCGGCTCGATTCGCTGATACTGGTTATTCGTGCTGAATCACATTAAAGAGTTACCCCGGTTTTTCTCGACACTAAGCCTTGGAAGGACACTTTCCCTTTTGCTGCGGTTTCTGACCTGGCGGAGGTGCCCCTTCGACGAACAGTCGAGTGGGTCCTGTGCGAGGCAATCAAGTTATCGAAGCGGAAGGCGAAGGTCGACGGACACCCAGGGGGGAATTCTGGGAAACGTGTTCGCGGTCCTCACCATTGCGAAGGAAATTCGTGGCGACCTCGGTTGCCAATGATGCCCTGTACGCGGTGAGGTTACGAACACGGTCGATGAGTGATCCGACGAGACCGTTTTACTGAGTGAACTGTGATACCGAATTTCGTAGCGGGAGTATCCCGTTGCGAGATGGTGTACAACAGTTTTTCAGTGAGCCCATCGGTCTAGTCAGGACACAAGAAGCGGCATCTTATTGTTTCCCCCAAACGTTCACGTACCCGCGTGAATGATCCAACTAATAATTACTTTTATCAACCGCGAGGATCCCACTTCGGCAACGCGTTCAGCAGGATGCGAGCCGGCTGGCCCAGACCCAGCGTTTTGAGAATGGTTTCGTCGAATCCGTTGCGACCCACCGCAACACTGCCGATTCAAGACGGGACGATTTGAAGAACGACCCAGGGCCATCGAGAGAATGGTTACCGACGCACCATTTTCTCAAGGGATGAATCAACGAGGCGTTTGGAGAACCTAGAATGAAGGTCTTCACAACTGGTCAGGTCGCAAAGATCTGTAAAGTTGCTCCGAGAACCGTTAGCAAATGGTTTGATTCGGGGCGTTTAAAAGGCTACCGGATTCCGGGATCGCAAGATCGACGGATTCCACGAGAATATCTGATCAAATTCCTGAAAGAGCACGGCATGCCGCTGGGCGATTTGGAAGACGAAGCGATGGCAAAGTGCCTCATCGTCGCCCAGGATCAGGTGTTGATCGAAAACCTGAAGCGAGAATTGCCCCCAGAGAAATCGTTCAAAGTCGCAGTCGCGGCCAGCGGTTTCGAAGCCGGGATTCAAGCCGAGAGTTTCAACCCAGACTGCATCATCGTGGACTTCTCGATCGGCAAGATCGAAGCAGTTCAGATTTGCCAGAACCTGCGGAAGAATATCGACTTCACCGACATTGTCTTGATCGCATTGCTACCTGATGACGGTCAACCAATGAGCTTCGATCGAAGCAGCATCAACGAAACGTTCAAGAAGCCATTCGACGCGCACTTGCTCGCCGAACGTCTGCGAACCCTCGTCGGTGCCAAGAAAGAATTGGTGTAATTCACCGACGAAATCCTCGCCTCGCTCAAAAACGCCACTGACGCTTGCCCGCTCGCGTCTGTGGCGTTTTTTTCGTTTTTACATCGAATATTTTTTACCGTTCCGCGTCCGCCGGTCACTCTCTCAACCGACCGCCAGACCGTCGGTGAACTCGTTCAAGGGATGTTCGCTGCCCGCTCGCCGTTTGGTTGGGTTTGCATGCTTTCCTTTGCTAAAACCGGCCGACATTGTCTGGCTGAATCGAGACAAAGTTGCCTCGGGGGGATGGGGCGGTGAGGGCCAAATGATTTGTTGTTAGTTTGTCCGATCTATGGAGGCGACGTCGCCGACCGTTTCGATCACCCGCGAACTACCATCGATCATGTCCCAAACCAACCACGCCAACCGAATCGCACGTCTCGCTTCCCAACTCGCCGATCTGGATGTCGACGCTCTGTTGATCACTAGCGAAGTCAACGTTCGCTACCTGAGTGGATTTACCGGCGACAGTACTTGGTTGTTGGTTCGACCCGACGCGACCGCGACGTTGCTTTCGGACGGACGCTATCAAATTCAACTCGCGCAGGAATGCCCGCAGATCCCTGCCGCTATTCGTCCACCCACACAGAAATTGGGCGAACTTCTCGCTGAGGTTGTCGATTCGTCAGCGGAGGTGAAACGAATCGGTTTCGAAGCCGACCATGTCCACGTCTCCACACTGCGAGATTTGGAGCAACGCCTGCCGGAGGCTTCGTGGGTCGAAACCAGTTCGATCGTCGAACAACTTCGAGCGATCAAGGACGAGGGCGAGATTGCAACGATCCGAAAAGCGATCTCGATCGCGCAGCAGGCGTTCGTGAAGGTGACTGCGAATTTTTCAGCCAAAAAAACCGAGTGTGAAATCTACTACGAACTCGAAGCGGAAATGCGTCGATTGGGTGCTGAGGGTGTCTCGTTCCACCCGATCGTCGGCGCCGAGCCCAACGGTGCCCTGCCTCACTACACACCGGGCAATGTTCCGCTCGGTGATTGCCGGACGTTGTTGATCGATTGGGGCGCGAAGGTGGATGGTTATTGCAGTGACCTGACGCGGACGCTGCAGCGTCCTGGTTCGAAATCCGCTTCGTCGGATCGCTACGCAGCGGCATATGAGGCGGTATTGGAGGCCCAGTTGGCGGCAATCGCGGCCATTGGGGATGGGGTCGAGGCCGTGAAGGTCGACTCGGCGGCACGCCAAGTGCTCGCGAAAGCCGGGTTTGCTGAAGCGTTCAATCACGGCCTCGGGCACGGCTTTGGTCTCGAAATTCACGAGGATCCTCGGATGGGACCTTCGTCGACCGAGACGCTGAAGACCGGAATGGTTGTGACCGTCGAGCCGGGCGTGTATTTCGCCAACGAGTTTGGAATTCGCATCGAGGACGACTTGCTCGTGACGGACACCGGGTGCGAGGTCCTCAGCGACCTTCCCAAGGGTCTCGATGATTGCCCGCTCGTGATGTAAAACAACGCGTCACCCACACACGAACTTCAAATTCACGTTTGTAATCCAGGCTTTTCGCATGACTGCTGATTCGCCCAAAAGCGGCTCCACTTCCAAGAGCGATCGCTCGAAATCCAATCGCTCAGGCGACGTTTTTGACATCGATCGTATCCGTCAAATCGTTGAGTTGATGGAGCAGCACGAACTCAGCGAAGTCGATTTGCAGGCATCCGATGACCGCATTCGTCTGACCCGAGGCGGATCCCAGGCGGCAATCCCCGTTGCTGCTCCGGCACCGGCGGCCGCTCCGGCACCCGCACCTGCTGCGGCGGCACCTGCCCAGGCATCGCCAGCTCCCGCCGGCGGTGCAGCCGCGCCACCGGCCGGTACCATCACGATCAATTCACCAATGGTCGGAACGTTCTACGCCCGGGCGAACCCGGAAGCCCCGCCGTTTGTCAAAGTCGGCGATACGGTCACCGAAGAGACTGTGGTCTGCATCGTCGAAGCGATGAAAGTCTTCAACGAAATTCCCGCAGAGTGCAGCGGCAAAATTGTTGAGGTACTCGTCAGCGACCAGGAGCCGGTCGACTTTGGTAAGCCGCTCTTCCGCATCCAAACCGGTGGCTAATCGATGTATCAACGTATCCTGATCGCCAACCGAGGCGAAATCGCTCTGCGAATCATTCGTGCCTGTCGTGAGATGGGGATCGAATCGGTGGCTGTCTACAGTCAGGCCGATGCGGACTCGATGCACGTTAAATTGGCCGACCGAGCTGTCTGCGTCGGGACCGCTCGTAGTGCCGATAGTTATCTGAAAATTGACCAAATCATCGCCGCCGCCGAAGTCGCGGGAGTCGATGCGATTCACCCAGGTTACGGTTTCCTCGCCGAGAACGCTCAGTTCAACGAGATGTGCCGTAGCAGTGGGTTCGACTTCATCGGTCCGTCGCCGACCGCGATGGAAAAACTCGGTGATAAGAACACCGCACGGTCGATGGCCGTTGCCCAAGACGTGCCGGTTGTTCCCGGCAGTGACGGGCTGATCTCGGATTTCGAGCGGGCCGCCGAAGTGGCTCGCGAAATCGGATTTCCGGTCCTGATCAAAGCGACCGCCGGTGGCGGTGGTAAGGGAATGCGTGTTGCCGAAACCGAAGATGTTTTGGTCAGCCAACTCGAGGCGGCTCGCAATGAAGCGATTGCAGCATTTGGCAACGGTGGCGTTTATCTGGAGAAGTTCGTCCAGCAACCTCGCCACATCGAAGTCCAAGTGATCGCGGACACTCACGGCAATGTGTGTCACCTTTTCGAACGTGACTGTAGTGTCCAGCGTCGTCACCAAAAGCTCGTCGAGGAGGCCCCGAGCCCCGACCTGCCACCGGAACGCCGCGAAGCCATTTGTGATGCCGCGGTTCGCATGATCCGTGGTGCGGATTACGCCGGTGCGGGGACGGTCGAGTTTATCGTCGACAAGGACTACAACTTCTACTTCATCGAAGTGAACGCGCGGATCCAAGTGGAACATCCGGTTTCCGAAATGGTGACCGGCGTCGATTTGATCCAGGAGCAAATCCGGGTTGCTTCCGGCGAGCCGCTTTCCTTCCAACAGTCAGACCTGGCCTGCAACGGCGTCGCGATCGAATGCCGGATCAATGCGGAAGACCCTAAGAAGAACTTCCAGCCTTGCCCCGGTAAGATTCAGTCGATGTTCGCTCCCGGCGGATTGGGTGTGCGATTCGATTCGCACGTAACAACCGGTTACACGGTTCCGCCGTACTACGATTCGATGATCGGAAAGCTGATCGTCTATCGTCCGACGCGTGAGATGGCGATCGCGACGATGCTGCGTGCGTTAAAGGAATTACAGGTGGAAGGGATCAAGACCACGGTTCCGTTCCACGAGTGGATCTTGAAAGACGAAGCGTTCCTCGGCGGAAGTGTCGACACGAAGTATGTCGATCGCGCCTACAAAGGCCAATCGTAGTCCGCGTCTCTGTGCCGCGTCGATCTATTCAGTGCCGCTTCGATCAGTTCTGCGCCGCTTCGGTGAGTTAACTCGCCGAAGCGTTGGCGTTAGCTTGTTCTAAAATGCGGATCTAGTCGTCCGCCGGTGCTCCGTCTTTGAGCACGAACTTCGCTTTCAAACGTGCGACTTCCATGGCGAGGTCGGCGTCGACGACACTCGCAAGTACATCGTTGAAGCTCTTGTACGCATCGGGGGCTTCGTCTCGCGGGTAGACCCGGCAATTGCTCACGATGTCGTGGTCGAGCAAGTTCTGGTCGACTGTGGTTTGTGAGAGATGTTTCTTCGCCTTGGTGCGGCTCATGCTGCGGCCCGCTCCATGGTTGACGCTGAATGCGGAAAGCGAGGCGCCTTTGTTGGCCACCATCACGCAGGATCCGTCGCGCGGGTTTCCCGGCAACAGGATCGGATGGCCGGTTGTTTCGAAGCCCGTCCCGGCGAGTTGCGGGTGTCCGGCAGGCAGAGCCCGCGTTGCACCTTTGCGATGCACCCACTGCATTTGCCCATCGATCGGTTCGCGACGGACGATGTTGTGGCTGATGAGATAAATCAGTTCACCTCGAATGCCGGGGAACACATCGCGGAACGCTTCGAGAACGAGTGCGTTGATGAGTAGGTGGTTCACGGTTGCGAAGTTGGCGCCCATCGCCATGTCGCAAAGGTACTGCTGGCCTTCGGGCGAGTCGGCTTCGGCGTAGACGAGTTGGGGATCACCGGCCGGGAAGGCGAGTCCCTTCTTTTGGAAGCCGGATTTGAGAGCGCGGAATTGGCCCATGGCGAGATCGTGCCCGAAACCGCGAGAGCCGCAGTGCGATAAGAAGGCGACGTGGTTGTTTCGCAGTCCCATCTGCTCGGCGACTGCGCGAGCATGCGGGTCCTGAGACAGTTGAACGATCTCGGCTTCGCCGAAATGGTTGCCCCCTCCGTAACTGCCGAGTTGGCGGTACTTGCTCTCAATGCGAGCGAGTTTGTCGCGGTCGCGTCCGAGCCACTCGAGCCTTGCTGCGAGCGTGTCACTCGACCCGTCCGCTGCCGTGTGGAAGGCGTCCTCGCAGCGATCTGCCCAGTTCTTAGGAATCCCGAGTTTCTTCATCACCATCTTGGACGCACCCTCGGTCGCGACTCGGAATCCGAGGGCACCGTCGACGCTTCGAGCTTTCGGGACATGGCGTTGCCCTCGGCCGGCGCCGGTGGGGACCCGTTTGCCGATCGCTTTAATCACCTTCCGACGGACCGAGTGTTCTTCGATGGCATCGGCGGGGAGGTCTGTTTGCAGAAGGCTCATCGAACATTTGATGTCCACTCCGACCGGTCCCGGGTAGACGTGCGTCGGCGAAACCATCACGCATCCGACCGGTGCGCCGTAGCCGACGTGAGCGTCAGGGTTCAAGACAACGCCCGAGACGCCGGGGGCTCGGCGGCTGTTGATTGCTTGCTGCAGCGTTTCAGCG
>NZ_ANOH01000263.1 GCF_000346505.1 Aporhodopirellula sallentina SM41 | reverse complement strand
TTCTTTGCACAGCAATATCGCATGTCACCTCCGGTGGTTTCTTACAAGGCAGGTGTTTTGTTGGACATGGTGGGCGATCGAGAGTTGCAGTTGCTCTATGAACGCAACAGTCTGCGGTACGCACGCGATGTAACGAAGTCGATTTGGCGTACCGCACGTCGTTTGGGCGTGCGTGCGTTTGTGCCTCGGACTCGGATGCAAGACATTCGCGACGATCATTTGCCGCTCAATCAGATTGCGGGGATTCCGACAACGGACTTGATCGACTTTGATTACCCACGACCGGGGTTCCGCGCACCGCAGTATTGGCACACGACCAAGGATGTCCCCGAAAATTGTAGCGGGACGAGTCTCGCTGCGGTAACTTGGACGGTGCACGAGTGGATTCTGGAGCAGTCGGAAAAGTAGACACTGTCGCTGATATCGGGGTCGATAAGTTTTGCGACTGGCTCTTTTGCAGAAGGATTATTGGCATGTTTGCCGGCGGACTGATTATTGCGGCGACCCTTATGTTCTTCTCGGTTTGGTTGTTTCGAACCGAGCAAATCGGTTGGCCCAACGATTCTTTTGATGATCCTGTCGATGAGATCTATCTGCGTCGGCGTACCCGTTCGCGTCGCCGAGTCAATGCACTGTTCTTTCTGTGCGGTCTGTTGATTCTAGTGGCGACGCTGGCCACCCCGGAGCGTCGGGTGTGGTGGATTGCGTGTTGGATGAGTGCGATGTTGGTGCTGTGCACGATCGTCGCGCTCGCGGGAATCGATGTGGTGCGGACGATGTTGCATCATCGCCGGCGGTTGGAGCAGATGCGGAAGAGGTGACCGGCGACAGGTTGCGGATTGCCAATGCGTTATGCGGACGGTTCTTCTGTCCAGCAACGGACGTAGAAGCCCGCGTCGAGTTTTCTGCCGTCGAGATCGGTGAGTGTCATGCGTCCGGTTTTGAGTTGCGGTTGCATTCGGCCGAGACGACTGTTGGCTAGCTTTCGTCGCATCCATTGCCGGACGTCGGATTCATCCATCTCGGCGGAGTGGCCCGTGACGAGGATGCGGAACGACTTGCCAGAGATAAGGTCGAAGCAGTTGTCGAGCAGGAGAGGTAGGTCGCGTTGGATCCGCCACGCTTTGGCTTGCCGGGCGGGGCGTTTTCCTGATGAGCGATTTTTTTCCGATGAACGTGGGGCCCGTTTGCTTTTGGGGCCGTGTCCGTACGCAGGCGGGTCTAACACGATGGTGTGATAGCGATTGCCGCGGCGGATCTCGCGCTGAACAAACGCCGCCGCATCGTCGACCAGATAGCGAATCGGTGCTTCATCCAAACCGTTTGCGGCGGCGACTCGTTTAGCTGCTTCCACGTTGGGTTTGGCCGCGTCGACGTGGGCGACCTTCATTCCATCGCCGGCAATGGTCATCGTCGAAGCGCCGGTATAGGCGAAAAGGTTCAGAGCCTGGCCGGATTTCAAACGTGTTATTGAATCCGCATCGGGGGCGGTCCGGTGCAGCCACCGCCAGTTTCCGATCTGTTCGGGAAAAATCCCAATGTGTCCGAATGGAGTCGGCTGAACAGGGACACGCAATAGAACGTTGTCGGTCGAGGAGTTGGGGGCAGGCTCGGGCGATGATGGATGGCGAGCTTTCGGAATTTCGACTTGCAGTTGTTCAGGCCACGGTGTGCGATGCGTCCAGGTTTTCGATTCCAGGTCGAAGTAGCTGTCTGGGTTTCGCCAAAGGGATCGGTTGTGGGGCGGAATATTGTCAGCCGCGGGGCAAGGCCGATCGACGACTCTGCCCGCTAGCGACTCGAGTTTGCGTCCGTTGCCGAAGTCGAGAAGTTGGTAACGGCGAGACAAAACAGAACCGAATGATGAGGCGGAATGAAAGGGAACGCAGTCGCATGTTATCTCGCAAAGCCGTCGATTGGTAGCGGCACGTGATGCCGTTTCGTGTGATGCCGATGCGGTCTCGTGCGGGAAATTGTCGCAGAGTGCAAAAGGAAAAGACTATAAAAAGTCCGCGGCGCGCAGAATCTACCGCCGAGGGGCACTATGAAGGTTACGTTGATTCAATCGTACCTGCGTGTCTCCACCGAGGCGGTTCAGATGTCTGCACTCTTTTTCATCCTAGTGGTTTGGGCGTTCGTTACCGCGTTTGGACACCTTTCGTGGGTGGTTGCTCGAGCGGTTTTGCGATTTCTCACGGGGCATTCGGACCCCGTAGCGAACCTGTTGGACACGTCGGGGCACCGAGAAGCGGACGAAAGAACGCGACCGACGGGACAGCAACCGCAGCCGACGGGTGAGAGCATGACGCGACTCCCTGATCCTGCGGACGACATCGCGGCGTTCGAACGGATGATGGATGCACTCGCCTCGACCGACAAGGTGTCGGTGGAGACTGCGAAGTCGCTGAAGGTGGAGGCTCGCGACTTTGCGGGTATCGCTGCGGCGACTGAGAGCGGTGCTGATAGGTCTGCGTTTGCGGAGCTCGACGAGCTTACGCCGTTCGCAAACGAGGAGCCGCTCGCGGTAAAGGATGTGATTGCCGAGAAAGACGCAGTGGCCGGATCGGTTGTCGGCAGTGAGGTTGGGAAGGGGGCAGCGGCGGATGTGGCGGCAAGCGACGTTGCCACGAGCGAGTCGGCGGCATCGGGGCAACGGGTGACTCTTGGGGAGACGGATGGCGAGTCGATCGCGCCGCGTGAGGCTTCGTTAGCCGCAAAGGTCGAAGCGGCGGTTCCGCCGGCAGGGCCCAAGCGTGCGTTGTCGGACGTCATTTCCTCGTTCTTGGCCGACCACAATATTCGGTGGGGCGAATTGGTGGCCGGGTTAATGATCGTAATTTGTTCGATCGGGTTGGTTGTCAGTTTGTGGAGCACACTCACGTCGACGCACCGGGTGGTTCCATCGATTATTTTCATGTCCGCCGATGCCGCAATTTTTGCCGCGGGCTTGTACACGATGCGTCGTTGGAAGTTGGAGCATACGTCGCGAGCCATTTTGATTATCGCAACCCTGTTGGTACCGCTCTCGGTGTTGGCGGGGATGTCGGCGGCGGGAGCGAATGTGGATACGGTTTCTCTCGCCTCGCCGATGAATCTCGGTGTGATTGCATTGGCATCGGTCGGTGTTGGTTGGCTGTTGTGGCAATCATCGATTGCCTTGGTGGGACCGAGCGGGGCGACCGCATTGACCGCGAGTGTGATGGCGCCGTCGATCTGTTTGCCGCTATTGCCCGCGGTGGGGAGATGGTTGGAAGGAAACGCGGGAGGTTTCCTGATCGTTCCGGCGCTCGTCAGCGCGTTGTCGCTGCTCATTCCGGCGCGGAGGCAATTTCGATCGCGGGAGATCGGAAAGCCGGTGCGTGTGAAAGGTGGCGTCCGGTTTGGGGAGAACCATTGGTTGCGTTTGGGAGTGGCGGTAGCTGCTCTTGCTAGTGTCATCGCGTACGCCGCGTTCTTGTATCGAGCCGATGGAAGGGAGGCGTGGATTCAAATTGCGATCGTGATCGTGCCTGTTTGGGTTGCGATCGCGATGCTGCACGCTGGATTCGCGGGGCTGTTATCGGGGCGGACTACGTTTTCGGGGCAGGCTACGCACGCGACCAATCGCTTTCTATGCGTCGTCTTTGGTGTGATCGCTCTGGGGTGCGCTTTGTTGGTGTTGCCTGCATCGATCGAGCGTGTGAGTTGGGTTTGGGCGCATGCAGCCGCGATCGCGGGGGCCGTCTCGATCACGGGCTTTGTTTTGCACAGACGCTCGCGATTCGCCGAGGCGAGCGTGCCTCTTGGGATCGCGGCGTTGCTGACCGCGCCGGTTTGGATCAGCGGTGCGAGTTGGAGTGGTGTATCAATTTGGCACGCATTGATCGGTGGTGATCAGTTGATTGTGGCAATTGGTTTGATGGTCGTTTCGGGCATCGTTTGGGCGGTTCAGTCTTGGCGGGCAGGCGATGGATTTTGGTTGAGCAAGCGGGAGGGTGGGCAAACGAGCACTGTCAGTTGGATGATGGTTGGTGCGATTTGGGCAACCGTGGTGTGCGTTCAATCGGTCGTGCTCAGCGTGGCACCGCTGAGTTGGCTGGGATGGGTTCCTGTGTGGGTGTTGGCGTTTGTGTTGCTGAGCATGATGTTGGTCGCCTTCCGGATCGCGATCACGTACCCGCGGTTTGGTTGGAGTGTGGCGGGGGCAGGCGTGTTTTTCTGGACGGTGTGTTTTGGCCTGGTGCGTTGGGAGGCTGGTCGGCCTTTCATCGCGTACGAGTCCGGTGGTTTCGCGTTGATCGGCTTGGCGGGATCGCTGTTGGTTTTGGCGATAGTGGGGGCGTTGATCTGGCAGAAAGAGGCTCGGCAAACTGTCGCGTTGTTGCTGGATCACTCTGCCGGAGCAGCGTGCGGAATCGTTGCCTTCCTCTGCGTCCAGTATTCGGTGGCTCGTTGGAATGAGGCTGTTGCATTTCCGACGTGGGGGATGGCCGGTTGGCAAGCGGCCGTGGCAAGTGGGGTGATTGCGGGCGGGGTATTGGTCGTGCCAAGGCGGTGGTATCTGCAAATTGCGATGTTGATGTCGTGCGTTGCGGTTCTCGGCGGGGTAACACACTACGGTGGAGTCGAACTGTGGCAGCGTTCCGACTCGTCGAATTCCATCCTTTTGTGGAACGCGGCGATGGTGTTGATCGGGACAGCTTTCGTTTGGTCGGTTGCGCGAGAAGCAGTGCGTTGGCTGCCTAGGCGACGTCACATTTTGCTCAGCGACGATCGCGAATGGTCTCGTATCGCGATGCCAGATGGTTGGTTTGTGTTGTTGGCAACGGTGCTTTTGTTCGTCGGTGTGCTGTGGCAATACCTCGATGTGCTGCGTGCTCCGTTGATGCATCCTGATGCGTTGGTCGATTTTTCTGAAGACACAGCCAAGGTGGCAGAGCGATGGATCCGGCGGGGTTTGCTGCTCATTGGGCTAGCCGGATTGGTCGGTGCGAATTGCGTTCGAGAGCCGAATCGTACGTGGCAGATTGCTTGCCAGGCGATCGGTGTGGCGATCGCGAGCTTTTTGGCAGTGGTCGTTTCTAATGAATGGTTTGTGTCCCCTTCGACACGTTTAATCAGCGCGACCTCGATGGCAAGCGTCGGTGTTCTTGGTTTTTGGTTGCTGAGTTCGCGTTATCAGCGCCGGTTCAAAGACACGATGCAGTGGAACGCGGATGTCGATCAGTGGAGTGAACTGACGCTCGGTGTGTTGTTGTTGCTCGCCTCCGTTGTGCTCGTGCGAGCCGATTGGTGGTACCCGCTAATGCATCGTTCGCAACCGGTGATGTTGAGCACCCTGGCGGTTGCAATTTGGTGGGTGTTGGCGTCGATGGGGTTGCTTTACCGCAGCGGACAAAGTCGTGTCCATCGGATCGATGAATCGAGGGCAGACTCCTGTTACAGGTCTGGCTCATCTAGGCGGTCTGATGATGGAGTCGGTTGGGCTGATCCACGCCGGATTCTGTCGGCGATGTTGCTTCCTGCAGCGGTGGGACTGTGCGTGTCGGTGCTGTTTGAGACGCCGGTTGTGGTTTGGTGGCAGGCATCTGTTTTAGGGTCGTTGGCGTGGTTGGGTATCGTTGTGTTTTCGCGGAAGGGGGACTCGCAGGCGAGGCGCGAGCAAACGATCCGAACCAACGATATGGACCGGGGTGCCTTGTTTTCGTGGGGCTGGGTGACGCTCGTTGGGCTCGTTTCGGCCGGGGCGGTTTTCGTGGGCGTGTTGAACCGTTCGGGCTGGGTGGCGGAGTGGAGTTTGCCGATCGGCGCGGCAACCTCGATGCTCGCGGTTTGGGTTGGATCGCGGAAGGACTCATTCCTGTCGCCACGTTGGCGGGGTGAGGGAACGTTCGCATCGCGGTTCGGGCCGTTTGTCTTGCCGATGATGAGCGGCCATGTCGCTGTGGTGGCAATCTTCATGGGCTGGATTGATGCGAGCAGCGCGTTGTTGGTCGTCATGCTTTGTGGCGTCGTCGGTTGCCTCGCGTCTGCGATCCTGGTTTGGCGCCAGACCAGTTCGTTGCAGACCAGTTCGTTGCAGACCAGTCCGTTGCAGACCAGTCCGTTGCAGGCTTGGCATGTGGCGGTGCAGGCGGTAGCGATCTTCGTGCTCGGGTTGATGGGCCTCGAGGGAGATCTGTCATTGTCGACGAGTGAGGAATACGGGGTGCTGTGGTTGATGCTGATTGCACTTGCGATTTCCGCGGTGGGACTGATGCGTTTTGTGAAGTCCGATTCGGTTCAGCCGATGCATCCGGTCACTGTGTTGCCGTATCTGCTCGGTTGGTTTGTCGCCTTGGGAGGAGCGTTCGTGCTTCTTGTTCATCCGCAGATTTGGGAGCGAGATCTCGTTCGCGTCACCACTACCGTCGTTTGGATAGGGGCTTGTGTGGTGTTATGGAGAAGTGATCGGCTGGCGACAGAAGGATTCCAGCAAGCGTTCCGAGCGGATGTTGGCGTGTCCGTTTTTCTAATGCCTCTCTTGGTGTACAGCATCATTCTGTTGGATGCCGACGTGGGGAGGGGGGCAGTAACCGGAGTTCCGCTGGCTGCGTCGATGGGAGCGTTGCAGTTGGTGGTGGCATGGGTTGTTGCGTGTTCCTGTTTGTTGCGCCCATCGGTGCGGTATTCTCGGGGCGCGTCCATTTGGAACGTCTCGGTTGGCTTGTTTGCCTTGGGGGCTGCCGTTGGTGCCGCGAGTCTATCTCGCATCTGCGAGTTGGAGAGCGGGCCGCACTGGGTGTTGCTTGTTTTCGCACCGACGTTCGCGACGACCGTTCTCGTGTGGGGGCTGCCGTCAATCGAGCGTTGGAGGACGAAATTGGAGGGAGTCGTTGCGCCGGATCAGGTCAATGGCCTCGTTAGGGCAGATCGTTTCGGGACCGCGGCGGTTCAGGTGATCGTTGGATTGTTTGGGGTGGGGAGTTTCGTCTCGGCTGGTTTGGCGTTAGCGGTTCAGTCGCGAGAGGGAACGAACTGGGGCATTGTCTGTCTATTCTCACTCGCCATGTTGGTCTGGGCGTTGTTCATGCTCGCCGAGCAGACTCGCCCGAGTGATTCGGAGTCTGCAAATCGTCGACGGAAACTGAGTGTCCTCGGCGGATTGTGGACGCTGGCTTTGATGGCGGTGCTGGGGCAACCGGGAGGCGACTGCTGGCTGCTGACTGCGACGATGCGATTGTTGATCGCGTTTGTTCTTACGACGGGGGTGATTGCTCTCGCCTTGCCACGATTGTTGGCTGGCCCTTTCTTTGATCGTTGGAAAGGGGCAATGAGAATCGGGAGTCTCGTCTCGGCGTGTGCCTCGGTTGGTTCTCTGGCCGCGATGCTGATCACCGAAATGGCTGTTCGTCAGACGGGCGTGGGAATTCCAGATGTCGCGACGTCGTTGGTCGTGGTCGTGGCGATCACTTTGGGTGGCCTCGCAGTGATGTTCGCGGTGGTGGTTGTCGTCAGCGGTCGCGCTTCGGCGCAGCCGGGGATGCTGACGCTAGCAGCGACGGATGATCTCGGTTCGGGTGAGGGGCCTGGGACGCGATCGCACTGGTTAGGGTTGGATGATGCGATGCGGAGGAGTTTGCTCTATGCCGCCCAGGTGATCGCCGCCGTCGCGTGGTTGCACTTGTATCTGTGTCGCAACGAGATCGCCTTTATGGGGCTTCGGGAGGTTTGGCCATACATCGTGATGGGGATCGCGTTCGTCAGTGTTGGAGTGACACAGTGGGCGATTCGCCGTGGCGACAATGTGGTGGCAGGCACGATGCGTAAGACGGCAATGTTTCTGCCGATGATTCCGATCGTCGGGTTCTGGTTGAGCGGTTCGTTCGCTACGAAGTGGCAGTCAGGTGTTGGGGGCTGGTCGTTCGGTGATGGAACGGTTCCGTATGAGGTGCTGCTGGTGATTGGGGCGATGTATTACGGTCTGATGTCGGTGATGTGGAAGCAGGGGCTGCCGCGAGTTGCGACCGTTGTGCTCGCCAACGCGGCGTTGTGGGTGACGTTGACTCAACTGCCCGGTTGGGATTTTCTGGCTCATCCGCAGGCCTGGCTGATTCCACCGGCGGCTTGCGTGCTCGCGGTCGCTCATTGGCAGCGTGGCAGTTTGGATCCGGCTTTGGGAGCGGCAATTCGATACGGTGCTACGTTGACGATCTATCTTAGTAGTACAGCCGACATGTTGCTCAGTGAGATCGGTACGTCATTGTGGGGGCCGATTGTTTTGGTCTGTTTGGCACTGCTTGGAATGCTCGCCGGTGTTGTGCTGCGGGTGAAACCGTTCTTGTTTCTCGGGGCGGTGTTTGTGTTCGTGGGCGTGACAAGCATGGTTTGGCACGCCGCTCAGTCGATCGACGCGGTGTGGCCGTGGTGGGTCTTCGGTATCACGACCGGAATGCTGCTGTTGACTGCCCTGGCGGGGATTGAGAGGCATCGCGAGCGGTTGCAGCAACTGGCGACGGAGTTGGCGAGGTGGGAGAGTTAGATGTTTGTTGATTTGGCGGCGGTGGTATTGGATCGTTGGAGACTCTGGTGCACGAGGATCTTTGACAAGTCCACTGCTTGAGAGTTGGGGTGGCAATGAAGGTGCTGGGAGCGCATAAAAAACGCCTCGACGGAATCGAGGCGTTTGGGTGAACTGTTTTTTCGAGGCAATCGCCTCACCGCGACCGGTTTAGGTGGTTGCGGTTTCTTCTTTTTGTTCTGGTGCTGCTTCGTTCGACTCGCTGTCTTCTGGAGTCGACTCGAAGGCAGGTTTCGACGAAGTGCGTTTGACTTTGTCGTTTTCGTTACCGACGAATTCGAGGACCGCACGAGTGCCGCCGTCACCGAGTCGTGGGGTGGCCAATCGCATGATGCGGGTGTACCCGCCAGGACGGTCAGCAAAACGAGGGGCGACTGTGTCGAAGAGGATCGCGACAGCTTCGCGGTCACCGATCAGTTGAACGGCGCGACGTTGAGCGTTCACGAACGGGGCGCGGGCGTTGGCCCATTTTTGCCACTGATCGCTCTTGCGCCATTGCTTGTAAGCATCCGTACCGCGTTCGGCATCGGTTGCGTATTGTTGAGATTCTTCGCGAGCGAGGTTGGCTTTCTTCGCCAAAGTGATGCACTTTTCAACCAGCGGGCGAACTTCTTTGGCCTTTTGCAAGGTCGTGATAATTCGGCCTGGAACTTTCGGTGCGTTATCGTCCAAGCTGGCGTCTCGTTCCGTCAGGAACAACGCGGCGGACAGATTCTTAAGCATTGCCTTGCGGTGTGCTGGAGATCGACCAAGCACGCGGCCTTTGCGACGGTGACGCATATCAGATGTCTATAAAACGGGTGGAATGAATTGGTACAGTTAATTTGGGCCGTACTCGTTCGTGTCCGGCCCGTTGTATTCGGTTGGCTCTCTTAGAAGAGAGGCTGGTTTGGCACTCGCATGCCGAGGTGAAGACCGTACTGGGAAAGTTTTTCGCGGACTTCGTTGAGCGTGGTGTCGCCGAAGTTGCGGACTTCCAAAAGGGAGTCTTCGTTGCGTTGAACGAGATCGCGAACGGTCATGATGTTCTCGCTCTCGAGGCAATTGTTGGCACGCACGGACAGACGCAAATCGGCGAGCGTCATGTTGAGCTTCGCTTCGAGTTGAGCTTCCGGAGACCCGGCACCACCACGGGCGGCCGAGAAGATGCTCGGTCCGAGTTCGCGGTATTGGACGAACGGGTTGAGGTGTTTGCGGAAGATCTTGGCCGATTCGGTCAACGCCATTTCTGGGTTGATCGTGCCGTCGGTCCAAATTTCGAGGTTCAGACGGTCGTAGTTTGTCTTTTGACCCACACGAGTGGCTTCGACTTCGTAGCGAACGCGAACGATCGGGCTGAAGACGGCATCGATCGGGATGATTCCGATTTCGTGGTCGACGCTGCTGTGTTCGGTGCTTGGGACGTAGCCGCGTCCGTTCTCGACAACCATTTCCATCATGAATGGTTTGTCGTCGGTCAGGGTTGCGATGACGTGGTCTTTGTTGATGACTTCCACATCGGCATCGGTTTCGATGTCGCCACCGGTGATCACGCCGGCGGAGTTGCTTTCGACAGTGATGACACGGGTGGCGTCACTGTTGTTGCGAACGATGAGTGCCTTCACGTTAAGCACGATGTCGGTGACATCTTCGAGAACACCAGGGATTGAGGTGAACTCATGCTGAGCGCCCCGAATTTTGATCTGGGTAACGGCGCTGCCCATAAGGCTGCTCAGGAGCACGCGACGCATGCTGTTTCCGATGCTCGCACCGAACCCGCGTTCGAACGGTTCGGCAGAGAATTTGCCATAGGTCTGAGTCAGCGTGTCGCGATCGACTTCGAGCGTGCTGGGCAGTTCCATGCCACGCCAACGGATATGCATCGACATGTTGAGGTGCTTTCGGCGTTGTGAGGTTGCGGGATTGAATTCGTTGAAGACAACGGGCGGCGGGAAGGATGCGGCGAATTAGACGCGGCGTTTCTTCCGTGGGCGGCAGCCGTTATGCGGGATCGGGGTCACTTCCTCGATCAATTTGACGTTCAAGCCAGCAGCCTGGAGGGCGGTGATCGCACTTTCGCGGCCCGAACCGGGGCCTTTAACACGGACTTCGACATCACGCATGCCGAACTTGGTTGCTTTTTCAGCAGCCTGTTGGGCGGCACATTGTCCGGCGAATGGGGTGCTCTTACGGCTGCCCTTAAATCCGCTGGTTCCGGCACTGGCCCAGCAAAGCGTGTCGCCTTTGGTGTCGGTGATGGTTACCGTGGTGTTGTTGAAGGTTGCGTGCACGTGCGCGACGCCATTGCTGACATTGCGACGGACTCGTTTTTTCTTGTTGGTCTTTGCCACCGGTGGGTCTCAAACGAACAGAGGTGAAAATAAATGGGAATGGGAACTGCGTGAGAAATTAGCGCAGATCCTTGACGCCCTTCTTACCGGCGACGGTCTTACGTGGACCTTTGCGGGTGCGGGCATTTGTTTTGGTGCGTTGACCGCGGACGGGGAGCCCGACGCGGTGCCGAATGCCGCGGTAAGCTTTGATCTCGCGCAGACGGCTGATGTTTTGGGTGACTTGGCGGCGAAGGGGCCCTTCGACCAAGTAGTCACGCTCGAGCAATGCGGCGATCTGACCGACTTCCTCGTCGCTGATTTCGCTCGCCGGCGTGGCCGGATCGATTCCTAGCTTTTCACATACTTCTCGCGCACGAAACAGGCCGAGTCCGTAGAGATAGGTCAGGGAATACTGAATCTGTTTGTCGTTGGGGATGTCAACGCCCATCAAGCGGGGCATGGCAAAACTCCGAGAGCAGCTGCGTGATTTTGAAATTTGAATCGCGGACTATAGCAGTCCAATCCCGTTTTACTCAAGTGGAAGCTTCATAAGGAATTTGGATTTTTTTCTCGAAGGCCCCAAATGTGCTCTCAGACGTTGACGAAATAGGCGATGGCTGTTTATTCTTCGCGATTGCTCGAAACAAAAACGGCATTTTCCCCCTCACATATCCCTATCCTGGACCCCTGTCATGGCAGTCCCTAAACGCAAACACAGTAACAGCCGCACCGGCAAACGGCGTAGTCACGACCGATTGAAGAAACGTTCGATCGGATATTGCCCACAGTGCAGTTCGGCTGTTCCGACCCATCACATTTGCCCAAAATGTGGTTATTACCAAGGCCGCACGGTCGTCCAGCAGGAAGAGTCCTGAATTGTCTTTTGATGTTGCCAGCCCCGGGATCCTGTTTCCCGGCCAAGGAGCTCAGGTGCCTGGAATGGGCACGTGGTTGTGCGAGAACTATCCGGTGGCGAACGATTTGTTCGAACGTGCCGGTGAAGTCCTCGGGTATGACCTGAAGCAGCTTTGTGCCGAAGGGCCTGCGGAAAAACTGAACGAGACGGTGCATTGCCAGCCTGCGTTGTTTGTCACGGGAGTGGCGGCGGCGGAGGTCTACGCGCAGTTGCATGAAGACGTGGCATCGAAAATTCGTGCTGCGGCGGGCCTGAGTCTTGGCGAGTACACGGCGGTGTGTTTCGCGGGCGGTCTGTCGTTCGAGGACGGCGTGCGCTTGGTGCAAAAACGCGGCGAGGCGATGCAGGCGTGTGCCGACGCGATCCCTTCGGGGATGTCGAGCGTTTTGGGCCTCGATCTGGAAAAGCTCGACGAGGTTTGTGCGGAATGCCGCCAAGACGATGAAATTCTGAAGCCGGCCAACCTTCTGTGCCCAGGCAATATTGCGGTTTCAGGACATCAGACTGCACTCGATCGGTTGGAACCGATTGCGACGGCTGCGGGGGCGATGAAGGTCGTGCCGCTGAGCGTTGCGGGCGCGTTCCACACGCCGCTCATGCAGGACGCGGTAGCGACGCTTTCGGAAGCCTTGGAGACGGTGGAGATCAAGTCGACCCGCATTCCGGTCTACAGCAACGTCGATGCGTTGCCACACACCGAGCCCGGCGAGATTCGCGATTTGCTGTCACGTCAGGTGGTGAACCCGGTTTTGTGGGAGGCATCGATTCGTGGCATGCTCGAGGACGGCGTGGAGGGCTTCCTTGAAGCCGGAACCGGCCGCGTTCTTCGTGGCACGATCAAGCGGATCGCTCGGAAGACTCCCACGGATGGTTTTGGCGACCAGCCTTAGAGTTGGCGTCAGTGATGCGAATGAGCCTGTTCTCGGTTGGCTCTCGCCTGTTTTCATCCGCGGCCAGTCGGCTGTGTTTCAACCTCGACGCGGCGGACGGTTTGCTCTGCCGGAATCAGAAAAATTTTCGCTCGGAATGGTCGGGCGAGTTCATTGCCGGCGTGGTGGTCACCCCGAGGTAGAACAGCCCGTGTTGTGATACCTTTTTCGGCTGCTGGTTGTTTCTTAGTTTTCTTTAGCCCCACATATATCTGAAATGAATTTATCTCTATCGGTCGACCTCAAGGGCCAAGTTGCGATTGTTACCGGTGCGAGTCAGGGGCTCGGCCAGGCGGTGGCGGTTGCATTGGGGCAAAACGGTGCTCACGTGGTGTGTTTGGCTCGGAATGCGGAAAAGTTGGCCAAGACGGTAGCGGAAATCGAAGCAGTCGGCGGTTCGGCCGAGGCAATGCCATGCGACGTCACCGATCGTACCGCTGCGGCGGAAGCGATTGAGAAGACGAACAAGACCCATGGCCGGTTGGATATCCTGGTAAATAACGCAGGAATCACCCGCGACAAATTGATGCGTGGGATGTCCGATGAAGAGTGGGATTCGGTAATTGCGACGAACCTGACGAGTTGTTTCGTTTGCTGCCGTGCAGCGGCCGGCGTGATGCGGCGTAAGAAATATGGCCGGATCATCAACATGGCCAGCATCTCCGGGCTGATCGGCAATCCCGGCCAAGCCAACTACTCCGCCAGCAAGGCGGGGATGATCGGAATGACGCGGACGATGAGCAAGGAACTGGTCTCTCGCGGCGTGACGGTCAACGCGGTCGCTCCTGGGTTTATTGCCAGCGAAATGACTGCTGAACTCGGCGACGTCGTGATGGAAGAAGTCAAGAAACGGATTCCCGCCAAGCGTGTGGGGCAGCCCGAGGACGTTGCCGCTGCGGTTCTGTTCTTGGCTAGCAAAGACGCGAGTTACATCTCCGGTCAGACCCTGGTCGTCGACGGCGGCATGGTCGGCTAGATGGCTGTTTGGGTCGGCGGGGAGTTTGGTCTCGTCCGTCGGCTGCAATCGGTGCCGTGTTTCGGGTAGATTTTCGAATGTATCTGATGTCACGGGATATTGACGGGTTTTAGCCGTTTCCCCTATCTTCACGCCCCGGCGAGAAGGGAATCTCGGCAATACCTGTTGTGAGGAGCCTGGGCCACCACGCTTTCGCGAAACAACACCAAGTTCATCGAAGCTTTCGATCCTGGCGTTTTTCCCGTCCTATCGACCAACACAAGTTTACTCTCAACCCCCATCCATTTTGGAGTTACGCCCGTGGCGTCTATTGAAGAACGCGTTATCGACATTGTTTCAGAACAACTCGGTGTCGACAAAGATAAAATCACACGCGAAACCTCTTTTGTGAACGATCTCGGTGCCGACTCGCTCGACACGGTCGAGTTGGTCATGGAGCTCGAAGAAGAGTTCGATATCAGCATCCCAGACGATTCCGCTGAGAAGATCCAGAAGGTTGGTGAAGCGGTTGACTTCATCGAGAAGGAAAAAGGCGACGACGCTTAGTTTTCTAAGCTGTCTGCTTTTTCAGTAACCGATTCTTAGGCGTCAGTCACCGTCCCCTGCAATGCGCACGGTGGTTGACACCCTTTTGCGAAGATAAACCGGCCCACGTATGACGGTCTCAACGGAACCTTTTCGACTCGTTCCCAACAACGGAAATCCACGACGTGTGGTGATCACTGGAATCGGTGTCGTTACATCGTTAGCAAACGACGTCGATTTGTTTTGGGAACGATTGACCGCCGGCCAAAGCGGTGTCCACGAACTGTCGATCATGGACACGAGCCGCTACAAAGTTCACTTTGGCGGCGATATCCCTGACTTCGACGTGACTGAACACGTGGAGGCGAAAGAGGCCAAACGGCTCGATCGCTTCACACAGTTCGCAGTTCACGCCGGTGCGCAAGCGGTCGCCGACAGTGGTATCGATTTCGACCAAGTCGATCGTCATCGCTGTGGCGTTGTGCTCGGGTCCGGGATTGGCGGCCTCAACGAGATTGAGGACCAGATCGAACGGATGCTCAATAAGGGCCCGGCGCGTGTCAGTCCGTTCACCGTTCCGAAAATGATGGTCAACGCGGCGGGCGGAAACCTGTCGATCCGTTATGGTCTGAAAGGACCGAACTTTGCCGTTGCAACGGCTTGTGCCAGTGCGACCAATGCGATGGGAGATGCCGTTCGGAGCATTCGTAGCGGCGAGACGGATTTGATGATCACCGGCGGCAGTGAAGCCGCGATCACTCGCATGGGCCTCGCTGCGTTCCAAAACATGAAGGCGTTGTCGACTCGCAATGACGAGCCGCAGCGTGCCAGTCGCCCGTTCGACACCGATCGCGATGGCTTCGTTCTCGCTGAGGGTGCGGGGTTGATGATTTTCGAAGAATACGAGCAAGCGAAGGCTCGTGGAGCGAAGATCTACGCCGAGGTGCTCGGGTACGGGACCACGAGCGATGCCGGGCACATCACCGCACCGGACCCCGAAGGCAACGGTGCTGCCCAAGCGATGCGGCTCGCAATTTCTGATTCAGGCCACGCGGTCGAAGAAATCGACTACATTAATGCTCACGGAACCAGTACGCCGCTCGGCGACAAAGCGGAAACCCGGGCGATCAAAGCAGTGCTCGGCGATCACGCAAAGAACGTCGCGATCAGCAGCACGAAGAGTGCTCTGGGGCACTCGCTCGGAGCGAGCGGTGGGATTGAGGCCGTGATTTTGTGCAAGACGATTCAGACTGGAACGATTGCTCCGACAATCAACCTCGAGTCGCCTGATCCAGAATGTGATCTTGATTACGTGCCCCTCAAGGCGCGCAGTCAAAAGGTCGATATCGCCATGAGTAACAGTTTTGGGTTTGGCGGCCACAACGCTTGTGTTGTGCTAGGACGTATTTAGCGGTTCGAGCGACACGCAAGATTGTTGCGGATCGGGAGCGCGTCGTCCGGCAAGTCCCGAGGTAAGTTTCGATACCTAACCTCTTCTACTTGGAAGAAACAGCATGCAACCGCAGTCCACCACTAGCTCGGACGAAGCAACTCAAGAGGAAGGTCCCGAACCTACCGTCTTTTTGGTCGACGATCACGAAGTCGAGCTCGATCTCATGCAGCGTTGGTGCCAGCGAGCTGGGCTGGCGACGCAAACGTTTGACGATCCGCTGCGACTGCTCGAAACCCTCGACGTTGATACGGTCGGTTGCGTCGTCGCCGATTTGCGGATGCCGCGAATCAGCGGGTTGGAATTGCAGGCTGAGATGGCCAAACGGGATTTGATCGTCCCGGTCGTTTTGGTCACCGGTCACGGCGATGCCGAGAACTGCCGTACCGCGTTCCAGCAAGGTGTGTTCGACTTCATCGAAAAGGGCTTTGACTCGGTCCAGTTCATCGACTCGGTGGAAAGAGCGATTCGGAAGAACCAACGCGAGCGTTTCCGCCATCAAGTGCGTCGCGACGCACGCAGTTTGCTCGAGACGGTTTCCAAACGCGAGCGAGAAGTCGTCATGTTGCTGGCCAACGGGATGCCTCTCAAGGGGATCGCTCACGAACTGAAGATCAGCGTTCAAACGGCATCGAAGCACCGCAGCAGTATCTTCACGAAATTGCACATCGATAACGAAGTCGATCTCTACAAACTGTTGCTCGCCGCCGAGGTCAGCCTCGAAGACACGCCGGCGGAATGAGCCGGCAAAGCGGGCGGTTTTCAGACCAGGGGCACCGTCCGGTCGCAAGCGTTGAAGTTGCCAGCCTCACGAGCGCCGTGCCCCTGATTGTGTCATCTCGCTAGCGTCTCTAGCCATTCATGAACCACTTCATCGCCCCGTATGCGTGAGGTGGTTTCGTCGAGATGGATCAGATCACCGTGTTCGTTGATCGGGCCGAGTGGAGACACGGTTTGGTCCAGTAGCGAGAACCGTACTCGGATGCCAATTGCTGCACCGGAGTGAACCAGCGGGTGGATCGATTCCTTGCCACTTCGCGGCGGTAGCAGCACCACGTCCTTGCCGATGAGGTTAGAGACGGAGATCGTTCTGCTCTGCAGTTGATCGGTCGACGCGGATCGCAGGTCGAGGCCGTCGAGTTGCGAAGGCATGGATGGCGAGAAGTTGCACGCGGCGAGTAACGTCGGCAACAAGTCCGCGTGTGTTGTCCGGGCGCTGATGGATCGGGCCGCGATCCCCGGGCCGGACAGAAATCCTGCGACACGGGTTTGTACCGAGGAAAGCTTGGTTCCGTGACCCACGGTGCCGTCATCCAAAAACGCTTCGCCGTGATCTCCCGTGAGGATCGTGACTCGATCCGGACGCAGAAGACGGGCGATTGCGTCATCCAACGTTCTCGCTGCGTTGCGGTAGCGATTCCAAACACGGCCGCGCCACGATGGCGTGAACGGAATCGGGTAGTTAGCCGTCGCCTTGGGAAGGTCGGTCGCATGCCGGGCTTCGACTGCGAAGGGAGCATGTGTGCTGTAGAGGAATAGAATCGCGAGTCGCGGAGGACGAGGCGAATCGTGAGAACGGGTGAGGAACGACTCGGTTGCCGCGATGGCTCGCCGGTCGGATTCGAGCCAGTCCATCGGTTCGATCTCGAATCGTTCGAACTGCTGCGGGGATAGAAACGCGTCCATTTGAAACGTGCCCCAATCGTCGTGGCCGGCGAAGAAACCGAGTTCGTATCCCGCCTGATGAAAGAGTCGGTTGAGCGATGGTGCGAACCGCACGTCGGACTTGTAAAACCAGATCGCCTCCATGCCGCTGACGATGGAGAACATCCCCAAACTCGTTGCGTTCCCGCCGGAATAGTGCTTCCGCAGAATCAGCCCGCCGGATGCTGCGCGAAACGCGTTGGGCATGACTTCAGGCGAGAGCATCTCTGGTCGCAGCGACTCACAAACGATGATTAGTACATCAGGAGGCTGCGTCGTTTGCCGATCGGATGTCGGCGGTTCCGGGATCGGCAGCGCGACATTCATTCGCATCTGTGCGATCCGAGTTTGTGTTCTTTCGGCGAGTTGTTTTGCGTCGTACTGGAACGTCGGGATCTCGCGTGGTGGGTGTGGTTGCGGAATGAATGCCGCCCACGGATGGCGAGTCGGATGCTCGCGCATGGATCGCTGCAGTCGATCGCTCGTTTGGATGACGAGTGCCATCCAAATGGCGATTACGAACCCGCCTGCGACGATCATCGCGACGGTTGCGTGTTGGTAGCGTGTCCGACGTGGCGAGGTGTTCGTGTCACCGCGAGATCCGATGGCACGTGCGGCGAGGCGTGCTGATATGCCGCCTGCGAGCAAGGCGACCAGAAGGATGCCGATCGGGCGTAGCATGCCCCACGAGAAGAACGGTGTCACACGAAGGAGATGTTCGGTCAATATCGTCCAGGATTCGAATGACACCAGATGCAGGCCAGTCCATCGGTAAGCGACAACGTCGATCGCGTACCAAGTCGGTGCGAGCGCGAAGAGCCAAGGAGCGATCCGGACGGCAAATCGGGACCGCCACCGATAGCAACCCAGCACGACGAGCAACGAGATGAGTTGCAGCGATACACATTGGAGGGTGATGGCTGCGACGCGGAAAAGGATGTTTTCATCGGCTGCAGGGCGTTGTGCCGAAGTGGCGATTTCGGTTCCCAGAAGTCCGTTTCCTGGGAGATCGAACGGATGCCAAACTGCGAACAGAAGCATCCAAACGCACCAAACGCACCAGATGCACCACTGCGAAATGAGGATGCGGTGCTCGGTCGTACGATTCAAAGAATGCTCCTTTCGCGTTCTGCCCAAGGACGCAGCGGCACGTGCGGTCTGATTGCCTCTCGATCAATTCTCGTCAGATGGTACAACGGACCGTTGGGTGAAACGAAGTCCCGGGTAGAATTGTTTTCATGAATGCACGTTTGAATGTTCCGGATCGCTGTGATGTTGGTTCCTCGGGATCGAGCCCCGAGGGGCTGCGTCCGCTGACAATTGGAAATGTCGAAATCGGGTTTCCCGTTGTTCAGGCGGCGCTGTCCGGCTACAGCGATTTGCCCATGCGTGTGATTGCCCGGCGGCACGGTGCGAGCTACAGCGTTTGCGAAGTCATGCTCGACCAGTTTTTATTGTCGCTCACCAAACGGCAGAAGACGAAGCATTTTCTCGACATCGCGGAGGAAGAGCATCCTGTCGGGGGGCAACTGATGGGGGCCGAGCCCGAGCAGTTTTCTCTCGGTGCGATGAAGTTAGTCGAAGCCGGATTCGACGTGATCGATGTCAACTTTGGCTGTCCGGTAAAAAAGGTGCTCGGGCGATGTCGCGGAGGTTTTCATCTGTCCCAGCCTTCTGTTGCGATCGATATCCTCAAACGAACACGCGATATCGTCCCTGACGAGATTCCGGTAACGGTGAAGATGCGACGTGGTATCGACGACAGCGACGAGGCACGCGACCAGTTCTTTGAAATCCTCGATGGTGCGATGGACGCCGGGCTCGCGGCTGCCACGGTACACGGCCGGACGGTGGTCCAACGATACATCGGGCCGAGTCGGTGGGAGTTCTTGAGCGAGGTGACTCGGCATGTCGAGGGACGTGGCTTCAAGATTCTCGGTAGCGGTGATTTGTTTACTGCCGAGGATTGTTTAAACATGATTCGGAAAACCGGGGTCGACGGTGTTACCGTGGCCCGCGGAGCGATCGGAAACCCGTGGATTTTCCAGCAGGCACGCCGTTTGGCCGATGGGCTGGAGCTGTCACCTCCTCCGACGCTGCATGAACAGGCGGACGTGATGCGAACGCATTTTGACCTCTGCGAGGAGACCTACACGGTGGAGCGTGCTCCGTTGCTGATGCGGAAATTCTGCATCAAATACTCGCAAAACCATCCTCGCTACGAGCAGGTGAGGTTGTCGTTCTCGCGCCTCAAGACACGTTCCGATTTCGAGAACGCGGTAGCCGAGCATTACTCCGTGGATGGTCCGGGGCGGTACATCCCGCGAGAGCTGCATGGCTCTCAAGAGGAAGGGTAGCTGTTCTCGCGAACTCAGGCGGCGTCGTGGCGTAATGCGGCGCGCCAGCGTTTTCTGATTGCGAGGCCATGTGCTGCGGCTTGTGTGCCGCAACCAAGTCGCGGGTGGAGAGTGGTAACGGGGCGAAATGTCCCGTGAAGTCTGTCTTTGGTTTGCCAGGAACACTTCGCTGTGCGCGGGGCGTCTCGTTGATGCGTTTTTGAGGATACTCGGGGTATAACGTTATCCGCACGGGAGGTCCTCTGTTGTCGTGCAGTACGTGCGTTTTGTTTCCTTTTTGGGAATGAATTGGTTTGGTTCGCAGTGGCGAATCACGTGGTAACCCCCACCGATTTGAGATCGTAGACTATGCCTGAATCCAACACCGTCCACTCGTCAACTCCCGCTGTGATGTCGGCGTACCGACACACCAAGATCATTGCAACGATCGGACCGGCGACCGAATCCGAAGAGATGCTGACGGAGTTGATACGCAGCGGTGTGGATGTGATGCGGTTGAACATGGCCCACGGCACAGGCGAATGGGTGAAGGATGTTGTCGGACGAGTTCGACGTGTGTCAGAGAAGATCGGTCGGCACGTCGCGATGATGATCGACGTGAAGGGACCTGAAATTCGAACCGGTCCAGTCGAATCACCAATTCCTCTGGCGAAAGGGGATATCCTCCGTTTGTGTGTCCGCGAGGAAGACGTTGCTACGGAAGAATGCGCGAGCGTCACGGTCAACTACCCGCTGTTGCCTCAGGACGTGGAGGTCGGCGCGACGGTGTTGGTGGACAGCGGTTTGATGAGGCTGCGGATTCTCGATACCGATGAGCACACCGTTCGCTGTGAGGCGCTCACGCCGGGAACGTTGGGCTCTCGGCGGCATATCAATTTGCCGGGTGTGGAGGTCCGTCTGCCTGCGTTGACCGAGAAGGATCAGAGCGATTTGCGAGCGGGCATCGAGGCCGGTATCGACTTCGTTGCCTTGTCGTTTGTACGTCGTGCGGACGATGTGGAAGCACTGCGAACGTTTTTGCAAGAGCATGACTCACCAGCCCGCATCATCGCCAAGATCGAAGAGCAAGCCGGTGTTCGGAACATGAAAGACATTATCCGCGCGGCTGATTCAATCATGGTCGCGCGAGGAGATCTCGGAATCGAAATTGACTATCACCGTTTGCCGTTGGTGCAGACGGAGTTGGTGCAGGCGTGTCAGGCCGAAGGAAAGCCGGTCATCATTGCGACTCACTTGTTGGAGTCGATGATCGAGTCGCCGATTCCAACGCGGGCGGAAATATCAGACGTTTGCAACGCGGTCCGCGAGCAAGCAGACGCGGTCATGCTGTCGGGGGAAACGACCACAGGGAATTATCCTGTGGAATCGGTGGAGGTGCTCAAAAGTATTTTGTTGAGCATCGAGCCCTCGGTGAGTAGTCAGCTCAACGGACGGATTGAGTTGCGTGCACCGAAGGACAAGATGCTCCGTTCGTCGGCAATCCTGGCACAGGATCTCGGGCAGTCAGGGATTGTTGTGTTCACGCGAAGCGGTTTTTTGGCGTATGTCCTCGGCGCGCTGCGTCCGCGTGGGATTCCGATTTTCGCGTTCACGGACGTTGAATCGACCTTCCGGCAGATGTTGTTGCCATGGGGAGTGGAGCCGTTCTACATGCCGTTTTCGGATGACCCTGAGATCACAATACGAAACGCTTTAGAACGACTGCGCAACAACAAATGGTGTCCGTCCGGCGTGTGGCTCGGCGTGATCACCAACGCGTTAGCGGACGACAAAATTATCGACACGCTGCAACTCCGTCAGGTGCCGTAACACCTACAATGATTCGATGTTCCAAGAGGTATCGAATCGATGAAGGTTGTTTTCCGGTGGCTCGGCTATTTTTGGGCGGGGCCAAACACGTTGCTAGGGATCGCGGTCGGGTTGTTGCTCGGCGGCCGTTTTGAACGTGTCGATGGCGTGCTCGAAATCCACGGACCTCGCGTTGCCGCAGCGTTGGCAAAGATGTTTGTCCCCGCGGCGGCGATGACACTTGGGCACGTGGTCCTCGGCCGAGATCGCGAGATGCTCGAGGTCACCCGGGCTCATGAACGTGTCCACGTGCATCAATATGCGTGTTGGGGACCATTCTTTTTGCCTGCTTATCTCGGGGCTTCGTTGTTTCTCTACGTACTTGGACGCGACGGGTATCGCGGCAATCCGTTTGAGGTGGCCGCCTACGCGGTGGACGATCCATCGGTGCGGCGTCCGAAGCGGAGCTGAGTCGAGGGCGATCGCAGGATTGAATTCCGACGATCGCGCGTTTCATTAAACGTGTTGCCGAACGCCTGGTATCAGGTGTCGATCAGGTCTTCTGGAGCAAGGATCGGCAGTTGGTTTTCTTCCGTCTCTTGTTTTTCTCGCCACGGTTCGTTGCGGCGGTACGAATCGAGTTCTTTTTTGAGTTGATCGAGTTGCTCGTTGTCTTCGGCGGCACCTTGTTCGACCGCCTTTTCGCTCCAGAGAATCGCGTTTTCGAAGTCACCGCTTTCGGCGTACCCGGCGGCCAGTGTGCTGAGGATATGGGCTTCTTGCTCTTCGGTCAGTTCGACGGCTCGTTTGCCCAGTTCGACGGCACGCTCGCCGTTGCGAACATCGTCTTGTGGGGAAGTTGCCAAAACCCATGCCAGGTTATTGAGGATTCCGGACAAAATTCGTTGGTTCTCTTCATTGTCGTCGTTGTCGATCGAGCTGAGTGCTTTTTCGTAGTCTGCGATTGCGTTGATGTGTTCACCAACAGCCAGGTAAGCGTCGGCGCGGGATCTCAATACGGATGCGTTGTTCGGTTCCGAAGCCAGCACGCCAGTCAGGGTTTCGATCGCCTTGCGAGGTCGGTCGTCTTGGAGGTAGAGGCTCGCGAGTTGGATCTGACGGAACGTGTCGTTCGGGTTGCGTTCGATCAGGATTTGCATGTCGTTGATCGCGTCTGCCATGCGTCCTTCTTCGATTGCGATAAAGCAACGGACGACGATGGCTTGATCGATTTGTTCCACCTGCGGTGCGATGTCGGTGGCTGCCTTGAGGTCTCGTTTGGCTGACTTCACGTCGTCGCGGCCGAGTGCGATTTCAGCACGTTGCAGTAGCGAAATCGGATCGCGGGGCTGCATCGCGAGAGCTTTGTTCAGATCCGCGAACGCGTCGTCTTCTTTGCCGAGCATGCGATACAGGATGGCACGCAATCGGTAGAGACCTTCGCTCGGGCTGGCGGCGATCGTTTTGCCAAGCAGTTCAACGGCTTCATCGGCTCGGTCGAGGTCGACCAATTGTTGAACGGTCGCTTGAGCGATTTGTTGGTTGGTGGGGTCGAGTTCGAGGACGGCTTGCAGGTCTTTCACTGCGCCGTCAACGTCGCCTTTTTGAAGGAGGGCACCGGCGCGTTCGCGTAGTGCGCCGGTGTTTTTGGGGTCGGCTTCGATTGCCGATTTCAGGTCCTTGAGTTTCTCTTCGACATCGGTGTGGGTGACCGCCCGCAGCAGATACGCTTTGCTTTGTTCCTGCGGGTTGTCTTCGTAGAGTTTGATCGCGGCGGTGGTCGATTTTCTAATTTGATCGGTATCGCCATCGGGCAGCAGGTTGAGCTGCGCGATCAGCATATGAGCTTCGGCGAGTTCCGGATCGTGTTTGACCGCTTCGCTGAGTGCCTCGGCGGCTTCGGTTTTGGCTTGGAGTTGCTGTCGGCCGCGTAAACGGATGATGGCGGCGGCGAGGCCTTGTCCACGTTGCAGTTGGACGCTGCCTAGCATCTTTCGGGCGAACGCATCGTTCTCTTCGCTGAGTCCCTTTGCGAGTGCGGATTCAATGAGCGCGGCGACCGCTTCGAGATCGCGGTTGGTTTCTGCGTCGATCCGTTTAAGAACGGCTTCATCGAGGTCGGCTTGGCCCGGGTCGATCTCAGCGTTGATCGGCGGTGGTGAGGGGACGGGGGTCTCTTGTGCCTGCAACGACGATAGGGCGATGAATCCGCAGCATGCGAATCCACAACCGATGGCGACGATTCTAGAAATTCGATGAAAATGCGATGAACCAACCGGGATAAATGCGAATCGATGTGAATCCGAGGACTCCATTCGGTCGTGGGTTGGGGAGGACTCCGTTATGATGTTTTCTCGATTCATCCTGTATTCTCGCATAGTGGTTCGTGTTGTGTCCGTCTGAGAAGGCCGACGCAGTGCCGCATCGTATCATCTTACCGTCGATGAGAACTCCACGTTGTAATTATGGCGGTGTCGGCAACCGTAGCGAAGGCCAAACCTACCTAAATTTCGCGGTTTCAGCCAAAGGCAAAGTCGAGGAGTCAACGAATCAGCTTTGTGCCAAAATGAAAATAGATTTGAAAAAATGAGCGAAACATCCCGAAGTCGAATTTTTGTCACGCGTCAGATCCCCGGTAGGGCTTTAGATCGGCTCTGCGAATTACATGACGTTTTGGTTTGGCCCGAGGAGTTGCCTCCGACGCCGGAACAGTTGCTCGAGAATGTTGTCGGTTGCGATGGGCTCCTGACGATGTTGAGCGACCGGATTGATGCAAAGGTGATGGACGCCGCCGGCGAGCAACTGCGGGTGGTCAGTAACTACGCGGTGGGATTCAACAACATCGATCTGTCGGCCGCGAAAGAACATGGTGTGCGTGTCGGCAACACTCCCGATGTGTTGACCGGATCGACGGCTGATCTCGCGGTAACGTTGTTGCTCGCGGCGGCCCGGCGTGTTGAAGAAGGTTCTGCGGAGGTGCGCGAGGGACGATGGGGAGCTTGGAAGCCGGCGGCATTGCTCGGCGTCGAACCCGAAGGCAAGACCGTTGGTGTGGTCGGCATGGGACGAATCGGGAAAGCGTTCGCCGAAAGGATGGTTCGAGGATGGAACATGAGACTCTTGTATACGTCGCGCTCCGAACAGGAGGACGTGAACGAATCGCTCGGCGGTCGCCGCGTCGAGCTCGATCAATTGTTGGCCGAGAGTGATTTCATTTCGGTTCACGTTGCTCTCACGGACGATACTCGGAATCTTCTGGATGCGGCGGCTTTTGAAAAGATGAAACCCAACGCGGTCTTGGTGAACACGGCTCGAGGTGAAGTGATCGATCAAGACGCGTTGGTGGAGGCGATCTCGAGCAAACAAATCTTTGCCGCCGGGTTGGACGTTACCACGCCGGAACCTTTGCCGCCTTCGCATCCGTTGGTCGGTTTGCCTGGCGTGATCATCTTGCCTCACATTGGCAGCGCAACCGACACGAGTCGTTGTGGCATGGCTGAGATTGCGGTGGACAATATTCTGGCTGGGATCGAAGGTCGGCCGCTGCGATGCGAGGTGCCCCTTGGCTAACTGGATTACGTATTTGCGTGATGCGATCCGCAGGCCACGTGAAGAACTCTCCAAACGCCAGCATCAGCTTCGCTATACATGGGAGTTGGTCGTCTACTGCGGCAGGCAACTCGAACGACACCGTGCCGAAGGAATGGCAGCGGAACTGACCTATCGGACAATCTTCTCGCTGATTCCTGTTGTGGTGTTGGGGTTGGTGATGTTTCGGGTCGTCGGCGGGCTCGAAGATGTTCAAACGCGAGTCGAGAATCAGCTCTACTCGTTCTTTGGGGTCCCGGAAATTCCGATCGAGTATCTCGCCGATGAAGCCACTGAGATCGAAAGAGAAGAGAGGCTCGCGGAGGAGGAGACCGAACGTCAAATCGCCGAGACGCTCGCCCGAGGTGAGCAGGCAATCAACGGCGGCGAGCCGTTTGAGGGATCGCGAGGCGAGGATCAAGAGTCCGACGGTGTCGGGTTGGAGGGGCCGGAGCTAAACCCGTCCGGCGACGATTCATCGATTGTCAGTCAAAGCCAACTCGCGGGGGAAGGCACTGCTGCGGCTGATGAATCTGTTGCCGGTGGAAGCACTGACGCCAATGAAAATCCTGCGGTTGACGATGCATTGGTGGATGCTGTCGAGAAAAAGGCGGGAGAAGCCGCGACGGCGATGGAGGCACGGGCGAGCATTCGCAGGACGCTGCACGATGTGACGTCGCAAATCGCGTCGCTTGATTTCGCATCGATCGGTGTGTTCGGTTTGTTGTTGTTTTTGTACGCCGCGGTCGCGCTCGCGGATGCGACTGAGAACCTGTTCAACATTATCTACGACGCCCCGAGCCAGCGACCGATTCACATTCGTCTCGCGATTCATTGGTCGATCATTACACTCGGCAGCGGGTTGCTCGCGCTGAGCCTCTACATGTCGGGCCAAGTCGTCGATTGGTTCAACACGATCGGGGCGGGGTCTCGCCCGACGTGGATTTTGCAGCATGCCTTGTCACTGCTCGCCGGATGGGTGTTGTTGTTTTTACTTTACGCCCTGATGCCCAATACGCATGTTTCTCTCAGGGCGGCAGCGATTGGCGCTGCCGTGGGTGCCGTACTCTGGGAATTTGCAAAATACGGGTTTCAAATCTACGTCAGTAAGGCGGTTCCGTATTCGGCGTTGTACGGATCCTTGGGATTAATACCTCTGTTCCTATTTTGGATTTATGTAACATGGTTGATTGTGTTGTTCGGTTTGATCCTGACCTACACGACGCAAACGATGCGCGGCCGACGGCTCAACGGAAAACTTGATGACGGCGAGTCGCTGCCGGCGGGCGATCCCGATTGGATGTTGCCGATCATGACGGAGGTTGCCAGCGCGTTCAGCGAAGGCAAGGCGATCGGCCGACAGGAATTGGCAGAGCAATTGGGGCTCAGTAGCCGTGTTATCCATGAAATGGAGAATCACCTGATCAGTGGTGGGTGCCTATGGCGAGTTCCTGGCAGCGCAGGTGAAGAAGACCGACTGACGTTGGCGCGGCCGGCAGAACGGATCTTGATCTCCGACGTGTTGAAGCTGGCTCATCAAGCGCGGCCGACCAACAGCCATCGGGCATGGAAAACACTCGCTAACTTAAAACTCGCCGAGCGAAACGCGGCCGGTGAGCAAACGTTGGCGGATGTGATCGCTTAGAACCTTCGTAGGCCTTTGACCCCGCAGGAATAACCCCTACCGATGTATGACAAACTGGATTCCATAGCGGTCGGAATGAGTCGATGCCTATTGAAGGTGGTCTCGGCACTTGCGTTGTTCGCGTCTGTAAACACGACCACAGTGGCCGATGAGCCGTCGGCAGCAAAATGGCGCAGCAGCCAGTTGGAAGTGATCAACGAAAAGCTTCAAAGCGTCGATTCCGAGGAGACGCGATTGGAGTTGCTCGCGCAGCGAACTTGGCTGCGCCGGTGGGAACCCGGCGAGATGTCTAAGATGCCGACGAGCTCTTCTGCTACGGAGGACGACGATGAGAAGGGCGATAGGGAACTCGTCGAGGAACCGTTGCTGGCTAATTTGAAGCGTCCGGAGGGAGTTGCCAAGCAGGAGTGGCAACGTTTGATCGCTCTTCAAGCGGGCTTGCGTCAGATCGATACGAATGAGGAGCGCAAGGAGAACTTGAGAGAGATCATTCCTGCTTCACAGCGTTTCGTGGATGCTTTGTCCGAGGCGTTGGTGCCGTCAGCACGGCCTCATGCAACACCAGTCGAGCAATTGAATACCGATAGGGATTGGGTGCTCGCGTACGCTCGCTATCGGCTCGGTCGGGCGTTGGCCTATCGAGAGATTCCTGTCGTGCGAGAGCGATGGCCGATTGAAGATCCAGTCGCCTATCAACGCAGGCTCTACGAGGTCTATCGCCAACTCAATGAACAAACCGGAGGCCCGAGAGCGGAGTTCATTTTGTTGGAAGATCGGATGCTGCGACGTTCGGGAGAAAAGGGCCTCGCACTCGAGTTGCTCGAGAAGCATCAAGGTTCGATCGACGTGAAATGGTATCTCAAGAAACGTCGCGATCTGTTGCAGGAACTCGGGTGGGAGCCACCTTATCGAGAGGCTGCGAAGATTTATTTCGATGCCGGCTACCGAGACGATCCATAAAGAAACGCCGCAGTGTTTGGCTGTGATTTGGCGTGAGTTTTTGGATGCTACGACCGAAGGCCAAATGCCGGTGGATCGGCTCCAAATGTATGCAGGGTATTTTTCAGATGACGTAGCCGATGTCGCCAGGCTTCGGTGGTTTGAGTTCGAGCGAATTCAGCTACGGGGATTGGGTGTGTCCAATCTCAAGATGGTCGGCGCGGTTTCATGGGCGTCGGCGATACCTCGGCGCACGAAAAAAGCACCCGGGTCGTGTGACTCGGGTGCTTGATCGTCAATCAGTAGGGCCGACAGGAATCGAACCTGCACTCCAGTAAAGGAACTGGATCCTAAATCCAGCGCGTCTGCCAGTTCCGCCACGGCCCCGTGGCAGGCTGCTCGAAAGCAGGCCTGTGTTTTTTTGAATGGATTTTTTTTCGGTTTGGGAGGTGGTTTGAGGGATCTTTAACAAGATCCACTACGGGCCACCTGGTAGCCGACTGAGGGTCGGAGCCTAGGCTCCGGGTTCGCCGGTTTCCGAAGCGACGGTTGGCACGACCCAAACCTTGAGGCTCGCTTCCACTTCGCTGTGCAGGTGCACTTTGACGGTGTAGAGACCGAGTTCTTTGAGTGGTCCGTCGAGACGAATTTGGTCTTGGGCCAAGTGGATTCCGACGCTCTTGAGCGAGTCGACGATTTCGTGAGGTCCGACGCTGCCGTAGAGGTGACCTTCGTCGTTCGCGTTGGCTTCGATCGTGATCGATTGCTTGGCGAGTTCGTCGGCTTGGTCTTGGTAGCTTTTGAGCTTTTGGATTTCGATTTCGCGAAGTTTCTCGCGGTGCTTCTCGACCATTCGTTTGTGGTGGTCGGTCGCGATGGTGGCGAGGCCTTGCGGCAACAGGTAGTTCAGTGCGAAGCCGGGCTTCACTTCCACCAAGTCACCTTGTTTTCCGAGGTGTTCGACGTTGTGAATCAATAGCAACTGAATCCCGCCGTTATTTCCTTTGGGAAGTCGTTTGAAATGGCTGTTGGCTCGACGAGTGGCAGCTTTGGACATAGCGGATTAACTATAAAACGGGGGTGACTGCGAATGGGTTGTAAGAAATAGTGTTTCGGAATTTGCGGAGCGGGTGGTTGCCCGGGGGATCCGTGTTGGGCGTTTCGGTGTTAGGCCGACGCCGGTTGGTTTTTTAGAACGGAATTTCCGGTTCGTCGTATCCCGGTCCGCCTCCGGTCGGTTGTGCGTCGCGGGCGGGCGGTGGTGCGTTGTCGTTTGTATTGACATAGCGTTGCGGTGGGGGAGTCGATTCGCGGACCGAGCTGCCTCCGGGGTTTCCGCCACCGTCACTTCGTCCGCCGATCATTTGCATTCGCTCGCCGATCACCTTGACCTTGGAGCGTTTTTGGCCGTCTTTTTCCCAGGAATCGTATTTCAGGCGTCCTTCGATGAAGATCGGGGAACCTTTGGAAAGGTACTCGCTGGCGACTTCCGCGGTCCGTCCGAACAGAGTGATGTCGAAGAAGTTGACATCGTCGACCCATTGGCCTTCGCTGTTTTTGCGTTTGTCATTAACGGCCAATCCGAATTCTGAAACCGCCATGCCGCTAGGCAAGTAGCGCAGCTCGATGTCGCGGGTTAGGTTACCCATCAACATTACGCGGTTAAAGCTTGCCATGGTTTCGTGATTCCTCTTGTCGTCGGCTTGCGGGCGTCGGCTATCGGTTCGTCGGCGTTACGCGACGTCGCGTTTAGGCGTCGGCAACCGCTGGTTCGTCGGATGCTTCCGCGGCACCGTCTTCTGCTTCACCGCCGGCAGGGCCGTTGAAGTGTTCGCCACGGGCGTTCGCCAGGATTGGTTCGACCAAGCGTGGGTCGAGGCGGATGGTCAGTTCACGGATGACCGGTTCACACAACTGGAAGGAGCGTGCGAGTTTCGGCAGGTTTGGTCCATCCATGCTGAAGTAGATGAGGTAGTACGTACCTTTTTGGTGCTTGTCGATTGGATAGGCAAGCTTTTGCTCCATCCACATCCGGCTGACGAGGACTTCGCCGCCGGCTTCAGCGATGAGTTCCTCGAGTTGTTTGCTCACGCCACCGGGATCGCGGGCATAGTGATTGCTGTCGAGGATGAACAGTGTTTCGTAGGTTTTGACGTTAGCCACGGGACAGATCGCGGGGAAATCGGAAGATGGTTGGAATGGAAAAGACGAAAAATTGAGATTGGATGAGGAATGCTTTAGGCGGCGTTGGAGTTGAAGCGACTCATGGCTTCGGTGATTCCTTCGGTCGCCCAGCAACGGATTGCGTCGCAGGATCGCATGATGGCCAATTCGATTTCTGGCCGTTCCTCTTCGTTAAAGTTTCCGAGGACGTAATCGACAACTTGCCATTTCGCGGGCGGGCGATCGATCCCGATTCGCAGTCTCGGGTACTGGTCTGTACCGAGGTGAGCGATGGTATCGGCGAGGCCTTTTTGGCCACCGGCTGAGCCGCCGCGGCGGATTCGGATTCGGCCAGTCGCCAAATTCAAATCGTCGCAAATTACGATCAGATCCTCGAGGTTAAGTTTGTAAAAATCGAACGCTTTGCGGATACTTTTTCCGCTGGCGTTCATGAAGGTGTGGGGACAAAGTACCAGCCCTTTTTCGGAGCCGATACGAATTTCACTAATTTCGCCATCAAATTTTTTGCTCGGGGACGAACCCGAGAATTCGCGGCACAGTTGTTCCGCGACCATAAATCCGACGTTATGGCGTGTTTGTTCGTACTTCCGACCGGGATTCCCCAGCCCGACGATCAGCTTCACGCCTCTTCGTCGTCTCCGCCACCGCCTTTGCTGATGACTTCCGGTTCAGCCCCGATGCTGTCACCGGCATCTTCGGTGGGCTCTTCGGTGCGGGCGGCTTCGACGTGCACGATGACGGTTTCGCCATCGGTGACCAGTTCAACGCCTTCAGGCAATTGCAGGTCATTGGCGGTCGCGTGTTGGCCGACGTGAAGGTCGTTGACATCCAAAACGAGGCTTTCCGGGATCGCTCCGGCGGAGCATCGCACGTCAACTTCGTGGAGGTTTTCGAGCAGGATTCCGCCTTCGCGGGTACCAGCGGCTTCGCCGTGGGTTTCGATCGAAACCGTCACTTCGACTTTTTCTTTGAGGTTCACGCGGATCAAGTCGAGGTGCAGGACTTCGATACCGAGTGCGTCCCACTGCATTTCGCTGACCAAGGCGTTTTCGTTCACGTCGCCCGTCAGTTTGATCATTTTGGAGTGGTGACGCAGCAAACCCTTGACCTGAACGGCAGGGATCGCCAAGTGTTCGTTGGATTCGCCGTGGCCGTAGAGAACGGCGGGAACTAGTCCATTTCGACGCAGGCGGTTGGTCGCTGCGGTTCCGGTGGAGTCTCGTTTGGTAGCTTGGATGACATCCGTCATGGCGGGAACCGGTCCGACAAAAGTAGAGGGTGGATTGGTGGAATTTTTTTGAAGCACGGCAGTATGGCGATTTTGCTCTTTGCTGCAAGCCCAAACTGGGGTGACTCGGCATTGACAGATGAAGTCCGCCTCTACAGGCTTTTGGAGCATTTGGCAGCGCAACCACCTATCGCCCCCGAGGGCGGTGCGGTGACTTCAGCCGACCGGCTCCCCACGCCGCCGCCCCTGCTCGCGTTCAGAACTGCGTCGGGGCTCACGTCCGCGTCGGTGTACGTTCCGCGGGTGTGTCTCTCGAATGTGGGCAACCGTCCGGGTGGTAAGTTAGGCGTCCGGGCGGCGATTAGGCCACCTCACGATCCAGTTCGACCATTTCAGTAGCCTTCCACACATTAATGTCGGGATTTCCCATGGCAACGATTGTTTACACGATTACCGACGAAGCACCCGCACTGGCGACTCACTCGTTGTTGCCGATTCTGCGAGCATTCACCGCCGCCTCAGGGCTCGAGATCGAGGCGAAGGATATCTCACTCGCAGCCCGCGTTTTGGCGAGTTTTCCCGAACGGCTCAAAGACGACCAGCGAGTGCCCGACGCGCTCGCGGAGTTGGGCCGTCTGGTCAAAGAGCCCGGGGCCAACATCATCAAATTGCCCAACATCAGTGCCTCGGTGCCACAGCTCACCGCCGCGATCAAAGAATTGCAGGCGAAGGGTTACGACGTTCCGGATTTCCCGGCCGATCCGCAAACGGATGAGGAAAAGGAAATCCGTGCGGCTTATGCCAAAGTGCTCGGAAGTGCCGTCAATCCGGTTCTGCGTGAAGGCAACTCGGACCGCCGTGTTGCCGCCCCGGTAAAGAAATACGCTCAGAAAAATCCGCACTCGATGGGCGAGTGGACCGCCGATTCGAAGACCCGCGTGGCTCACATGAGCGACGGGGATTTCTACGGCAGCGAAAAATCCGTCGTCATGCCCGCCGCCGATACGCTCAAGGTGGAGCACGTTGACGAATCGGGCAACGTCACGGTTCTGCGTGAGTCGATCCCGGTTGAGGAAGGCGAAGTTTTCGACGCGGCCGTCATGAGCTGCCAACTACTGCGGAAGTTCTACGCCGAGACCGCAGCGGTTGCGAAGGAAGGCAATGTTCTTTTGTCGCTGCACCTGAAGGCGACGATGATGAAGGTGTCCGATCCGATTCTGTTCGGGCACGCGGTCAGCGTTTTGTACTCCGAGGTGTTTGAAAAATACGCTGGCGTGCTGGCGCGAGTCGGCGTCGATCCGAACCAAGGCCTCGGTCAGGTCTTCAACAAAATCGAATCGCTCGAACCGGATGAGCGTGCCTTGGTGGAGTCGACCATGGCCAAGATCGAACAGGAACTGCCGCCGCTCGCGATGGTGGATTCAGACCGTGGGATCACGAACCTACACGTCCCCAGCGACGTGATCATCGATGCATCCATGCCCGCCGCGATTCGTGCCGGTGGCAAAATGTGGGGCAAAGACGGGAAAACCCATGACATGATCGCGATGATCCCCGATCGTTCTTACGCGGGCGTCTATCAGGCGGTGATCGAAGACTGCATCGCTAACGGAAAGTTCGATGTTTCCACGATGGGAAGCGTTTCAAATGTCGGTTTGATGGCCAAGAAAGCGGAAGAATACGGTTCGCACGACAAGACTTTCGAAATCGCCGCGTCGGGAGAAGTCCGTGTCGTCAACGGTGCCGGTGAAGTCCTGCTGAAACATTCGGTGGATGCCGGGGACATCTGGCGCGCGTGCCAAACCAAGGATGTCGCGATTGTGGATTGGGTCCGTTTGGCCGTGGCACGGGCACGGGCGACCGGTGCAGCAGCCGTGTTCTGGCTCGATTCGGCTCGCGCTCACGATCGCAACCTGATCGCCAAGGTCGAGAAGTACCTCAAGGATCACGACACCGAGGGACTCGATATCCAGGTCCTCTCTCCTGTCGAAGCGACGCTTCACGCATGCGGTCGATGCCGAAAAGGGCTCGATTCGATTTCCGTCACGGGGAACGTGCTGCGAGACTACCTCACCGATTTGTTCCCGATCTTGGAACTCGGCACGAGTGCGAAGATGCTGTCGATTGTCCCGCTTCTCGCCGGCGGTGGGATGTTCGAAACCGGTGCGGGCGGTTCGGCGCCGAAGCACGTGCAGCAATTCCAAGCTGAAAACCATCTGCGTTGGGATTCGCTCGGCGAGTTTCTCGCGATTGCCGTTTCGCTCGAGGACCTGGCCGAAAAATCGGGTGACGAGTCGCTGGCCGTGTTGGCCTCCACGCTCGACGAAGCGACCGGTCGTTTTCTCGATGAAGACAAATCGCCCTCGCGAAAGGTGAATGAGCTCGACAACCGCGGCAGCCATTTCTATCTGGCGATGTACTGGGCCGAAGCACTCGCATCGCAGGACAAAAACGCAACCCTGAAAGAGCGATTTGCTCCTATCGCCAAAACGATGGCGGAGAACGAAGCGAAGATTGTCGAGGAGCTCAACGGGGCACAAGGCGTCGCGATGGACATCGGCGGTTACTACTTCCCCGATCCTGCGGCGGCGTCCAAAGCGATGCGTCCGAGCCCGACGTTGAACCAGATCGTCGAATCGTTGGCATAGACTCGCTGGCGTAGACAATTGTTCCCATCGACTCGGCCGCTCGGTTTGCGGCTGCTCGGTCTGCGGCCGGGCCGGAACGCGAGGTCGCGTCGGATTGTGAAATCTCGGCGCGAAAGGTGGGACTATGCGGGGTCTGTGACACGTTGACGCGTCACGGGGGCTCAATCCCCCGAAAACGCCTGCGTGGGTGGGGATTGCGGCAGCAATGGCGTGAAAGTGTGCGCCCCTTGCGAATCCGGCCTTGGGGGCGATAATTGCCCCTGAATTCGCGGCTATTTGTTCCTGTGGGGCACTCGCGCGGCGGATCGTTTCAACCTAACGTTTCCCCATCTTCTTTCAGAGGAACTATCCACCATGGCACTCGTACCCCTTCGTGTTGTTCTCGATCACGCAGCCGAAAACAACTATGGCGTTGCTGCTTTCAACGTCAACAACATGGAACAGATTCAGGCGATCATGGAAGCCGCCGAAGAAACCGATTCTCCGGTCATCATCCAAGCGTCTCGCGGTGCCCGCTCTTACACGCAAGACAACTACCTTCGCCACCTGATGATGGCAGCAACGGAATTGTATCCACACATTCCGACCGTCATGCACCAAGACCACGGCAACAGCCCTGAGACTTGCCTGTCGGCAATCGAAAACGGCTTCACCAGCGTCATGATGGACGGTTCGCTCGAAGCCGACGGCAAGACCCCTGCCGATTACGATTACAACGTTCGCGTTACCGCCGAAGTCGTCAAAGCCGCTCACGCTCGTGGCGTCAGCGTCGAAGGCGAACTCGGTTGCCTCGGATCGCTCGAAAGCGGTGAAGGCGAACAAGAAGACGGCCACGGTGCAGTCGGCGAATTGACCCATGACCAACTCTTGACCGATCCCGATGAAGCCAAACGCTTCGTTGAAGAAACCGGCGTCGACGCACTCGCAGTCGCGATCGGAACCAGCCACGGCGCGTACAAGTTCACCTCGAAGCCGACCGGTGAAGTGCTCGCGATGGATCGTATCGAAGAGATCCACGCTAAATTGCCAAACACTCACTTGGTCATGCACGGCAGCAGCAGCGTGCCACAGGAATTGCAAGACATCATCAACAAGTATGGTGGCGAAATGAAGCAAACCTACGGCGTGCCTGTTGAAGAAATTCAACGTGGTATCAAGAGCGGTGTTCGCAAGATCAACGTCGACACCGATTGCCGGATGGCCATCACCGGTGCGATCCGCAAGGTCTTCTCCGAAGACCCATCGGCATTCGACCCACGTGCTTACCTGAAACCAGCACGTGCCGCAATGAAAGACGTTTGTGTCGCTCGCATGACCGCGTTCGGCCAAGCCGGAAACGCTGCGAAACTTCGTGCTTCGCTCGGCGCTGCTGTTTAATTATCAGCGCTCCTTTTATTGAATCCATCGCACGCGGCGAGGCATTTGTTGTCTCGCCGCGTTTGCGTTGAGACCCCGCCTTTGCGATCGAGACACGTTGTCTAGCCAGCATCCCTCCGAGAACCCGTTGGACATTGTGTGCCGTCGCGACCGGCAAGTTGACGCCGTTCGCAAGAAGGTCGGCGAACCTCTCCCGTGGACGCGTCCGCCCACGTTTGCCACGCTCACCCGGATTATCCTCGAGCAGCAAGTTTCTTTAGCGTCGGCTAAATCAACGTTTGATCGTTTGAAAACGCAGTGCGGCGGCCTGGTCAATGCGAAGCGCATTCTCCGGCTCACCGACGAGGATCTACGCGGCTGCGGGTTGAGTCGACAGAAGGCCCGGTATGTGAATCTGTTGGCGGAAGATGTTCGCCTGCGAAAGTTCTCGATCTCTGCGCTAGCCAGGATGAACAACGAAGCGGTTCGAGAATCGATTACCGCGAGGATGGGGCTCGGGAATTGGACTGCCGATATCTTTTTGTTGATGGCATTGCGTCGCGAGGATATTTTGCCGATCGGCGATCTCGCGCTCGTCAAAGGGATCCAGGAGCTCGATCCAGCAGTAGGTTCTTCGGTCGAGGAAATCGTGGAGCGGGCGGAGATATGGCGACCGTATCGGTCTGCGGCGACGAAGATGATTTGGACGTTGTATCTGTTTAACCGAAAAAGATGATCCTCGATGGCTGGTCGATGAATTCCACGAATAAGCAACCCGATCGCGCCGAATTGGTTTCTCGCTATTGGAGTGGTGCGCTGGCACTGCTGCTCGGCGTGTCGTACCGACTTTGGCTGCCCGGGGCTTGGACGCAGAGCGAATTCTATCCCGCCGTTCCGCTCTTCGGCGTTCCAAGTTGGCTAGGAACGTTCGTCACGGTCTCGTTAATGCCGTTGCTGATGGTTGGTTGTGGTGTTGTTTTCTTCAGCGGCCGGAATGGGATGCTCCGGCGCACAGGATGGTTGGCAATCGCGGTGATGTTGTTGCTCGGTTTTGCTACCGATCAGCATCGACTGCAACCATGGGCATACCAGTCGTTCCTTTACGCGTGTTTGTTTGTGTTGTTGCCGTCAAGTCTTTGGCTGACCGCGCTTCGCGTGTTAATGATCAGTGTTTACCTTTACAGCTCGATCGGAAAATTCGACTTTCAGTTCTTGCACACCGTTGGGCAAGACTTTCTCGGTACGGTGACTCGTTGGACGCCGGTTGATATCAGCCAGTGGGATCATCGCACGCGTTTGATTGCCGCAGGAGGTTTTCCGGCGGTGGAGTTGTTGCTTGCGATCCTGCTGGTTTTCCCGCGTACGCGTCGAGGAGGCGGTGTGCTCGCGATCACGATGCACTTTGGGTTGATCGTGATTCTGTCACCATGGGGAATGCATCACAGCCTCGGGGTGCTTTGTTGGAACGCGGTCCTCGCCGGGCAAGCGTATCTGCTGTTCGTCATGCCAGAGCACGCCAAACCGGACGAAGTGCACGGGACGACACAAAGGGACGAATCGATGGCAGGTCGTTCTGTTCGCGTCATGTTGGCCTCGGTGATTGTGCTGGCCGCCGTTGTGTTGCCTCTGACCGAGCGTCGTGGTCGATACGATCAAGCGAATTGGCGCTGGGATCACTGGCTGTCGTGGGCTTTGTACTCGCCGCACAACAGTCGTGTTTCGGTAGAAGTGCACCGCAGAGTTATCGCGGAGATGCCGCTCGGACTACGCGACGCCCTCCGAGACGGGGACGATCAGGATGCATGGCGAGAGTTCGATCTCGGTGCGTTGTCGTTGCAGGCTCGGGGTGTGCCGGTGCTGCCTCAGGCACGTTATCAGTTGAAGCTCGCGATAGCGATCGCGGAACAGCAGGGATGGAGCCATGAAATCCGCGGTGTGTTGCGTTCATGCTCGGATCGCTGGGACGGGACACGCGAAGAAGAATGGATGAATCAGCTCGACGCGATGCGAAACGTCGTCGCGAAGTACTGGTGATGCCAGATGCCCGTTGGCTGATCAACTTGCCGAGCGTTTCGGGCGAGAGGTTAGTATTCGGTTCCCATCATCGCACCGTCTTCGCGGTTGCCGAGATTGTGAAACAGAATAGGGTCGATTGAGTGAGTCAGGAATCGGATGGATCCGTCAGCAAAGCAAAACTGCGCGCCTCCTTGGTGCTTGCTCGCGAAGCCGCCGACGTATTCCTTGTTGTCTTCCCCGTCGGTCGCATTTGTTTCGGTGGCGTTGTTGATGTTTGCTGCATTGCCGTTTGTCATCCTTCCTTCCGCTGACATGATGGATCCACCGAATGTGCCTGTATTGCGCAGCGACGCTCGGGTGCCTGATGCCCAGCCGAGGCTCGATCGTTCGGGGAGCATTTCACCGATCAGGATCGTGTGCGAACTGCCGTCGGTGATGTCGCCGTAGCGTACCTTGCTGTTGAGAAACAGGAGTCCTTGATTGTCCTCCGCAATGGGAGCTTCAGTGTCGTGGTGGCATCCCGCGTAGTTGGTTAGTCCTGACGAGCCATCATCATTTTCGCCGTAGGGAAACGAAGGGCACAGGAAACTCGAGATTGTTTGTTTTCGTGCGGGCGCGTTTTCGGGGGCGTATGTGCCCAGGGACATGTCAAACTGATTAGCGATTCCCTGTTGTTCAATGTAGGGGCATAGCTGAACGAGATAGCCGACGTGCTGGCCGATGGGTTCGTTCAAGATGGGGCCGTCCGGGTTGATTGAGCCCGAAGGCAGGTGCTCCATCGAGAACTCGTAGTTGTGTGTTGCCAACCCGAGTTGTGCGAGATTGTTGGCACAGGAACAGCGACGGGCCGCTTCCCGGGCGGCCTGCACAGCCGGCAGCAACAGTCCGACGAGAACACCGATGATCGCAATCACCACTAGCAATTCCACCAAGGTGAAGGCGTTCGGTTTGCGATAAGAGGGACGTGTCATGATGAGCTCCTAGGGATTGATGAGCGGGGTGGCTGTTGGTTTGCGGTGGATTCGAATGATTTGAGAACGTTTCGTTTGCACCGGGATACGGTCGCGGTTTTGGATCAAAGCCGTGACGCGATAAAGTCGCAAGTTGCTGTTTTCGGAGGCGTCGTCTTGGGTTGGGCGAATCTCAACGTTCGCCACCGGAAACGCCTCCAGTGCATCATCAACACTCCATGATTCACCTTCGTAATCAGGGTTGTCTGCACCGCGGGTCATGGCACGTCGAATCCCGGCATCCAGAAGCAAACGAGTTTGCTCGAGTTGCCATTGGACGTTCATGTGACGCCGCGAGCGTAGGCTCGACTGCAACGCAACACCCGTGATGGCTGACGCAACGGTCAAGCAGACCAACACGGCAATCAGGACTGTTCCGCGATCGCTTCGCGAATGCGTGCGATGTTGATTTGTCACGGCAGAGAATCCTCACGCGGTGGGGCTTTGTTGTCAGATCGCTCATCGGACCAACGTCCAACCGCGGCGCGAACGACGAGGTCGGTCGGTAGGCTAACCTTTTCGGATTCACGTGGTGTTGAATCGGCGGACGCATCGGGGTTGCTTGTGTGTGGTTCTGCTGCTGCGTGTGGTGGACGGCGGCGACGTACGGTAAGAACGACCCAATCGGAATCAGGAAGCAAATCGAACGAAGCTTCAGAACGAACAGCGAGTTGATAGCTTTCACGATGTGGTGGTGCATCGTCGGATGGCGTCTGGTGAATCCGAGTGACCGTCAAATCGTCGATCTGATATCGGATTTCTGAGTTTTCTGCCAAAAAGCGAATCTCGTTCTCATTCTGAATCACCTGAGCGGCTAGGTGTGCGTCGTCACGGAATTGTCTCGACAACCGCAGCACGCTTTGGTGGTGACGTTCGTGGCTTCGCAGGATTGAGGCGAGCCGGATTGACTGATGGATCCATCCGACCGCGAGGACCAGAAGGGTCGATGAGACTGACAGCACCACCATGATTTCGATCAGAGAAGAGCCTCGCCGTGCTGTTAAACTCAATGTCATGGTGTCGACTCCTTCGAGTTGATCCAGCCTACCAATCGAACCGGAGGAATCGGGTTGGTTGATCGCCAACGCAGCGTAACGGTAATCCGGTCGCCAAATTTATCTTGAGTGCGTGTGGCGGAAAGCTCCGGATGGTCCAGGCTGATTGCGGCGATCGCGGAAGGTGTGATGCCGGCGATCGCGTCATCGATTTCTTCGACCGGCAGTTGTGTGATGAATTCGATTTGGTTGGTCAGTTCGTTCATCGCGATGCGTTGATCGGCAACATCCATCCATAGGCGATGAACGCGATACGCGAACGTAGCGACGGTGCTCATCGCCACCATTAGGATCGACGCCGCAACGACGCATTCCAGCATCGTGAACCCCTTGCGGGGCCTGTTCCAGCGATCATGATTGATTCTGGGTTTGGTGTGTTTCATCCGATAAAGCCCACACAAGCGAGTCCACTCACCAAACCGTATACCGACGTGAAAACTGCCACGGAGGCTAGTAGGACAACCGCGGCGAGCAACAGGAGCGTCGCAAGCGAGATGCATCGAGCAAGAAAGTTGCTGCGGAGTTCGATCCAGATGTTGGTTCGGCGAGCTTCAAAGCGTAGCAGCCATGCCTGTGCTGTTTGGTCCTGCGTCGTTTGGAACGCGTGCATCTGGGCGTTGCCAATGAATTTTTGTGCCGAGAGGGCTCGCCAAGTATCTTCACCCTGATCGATCGACTTGGATACTTTGACCAGACGCGTGCGTATTCGACTGACCGGATGAATGCGAGACAACGTGTCGATCCCGGATGCGAGCGGGCGGCCCGACTGAAGGATTGTTGCGAGTAGCGATAGCAGGTCGGCACGGGCGTGCAAACGTCTGCGCCCAAATTCCATTGCCCATCGCGGTCGTCCGATAACGAGCGGACCGAAGATTAAGATGGTGAATAGCAACACGAGGGAGAGCAACATTAAGACCGGCCAATAATCGCCAATTGCGATCAGCAACAACATCGAACCGGGTAGGTCGATTCCGAATTCCTCGAACATCTTTTGGAATGTTGGGACGATGAACGTCAGCAAAAACGCAATGAGCAGCCACGCCATCAAGAACCCGACTGCGACTTGATAGAGTTGGTTCTCGATCGAGGCTGTGCGAACTTCATTGGCGGCGTCGGTTTGTTCGTCTTCCGCGATCAATGAATCCAGTGTTTCGGAGAACGTCCCGGTTTGGGAGGCAAGCCGCAGTAGCAACACCGCAGTCGGATCGAGCGCTCGCGGGGTTTGTTCGAGTGCGTCAACAATCGGTGTGCCTTCAGCCAACAGTCGGGCGACTTGATTCAAGGCTCGTGCGGGGCGTCGTTTGAACTCGCACGCTAACCGTTCCACCATCCTCGCGGCATGGAGACGTCGCCGCGTTGCCATGGATAGAACACGAACCAGAGCACGTTCGTGCGGTAGAGTGACTTGGAAAAAGAAGGGTTCGCTGCTGCTCATGTTAACCCCGAAATGAGACTCACCAGCGGAGCGAACAAGGCGATCACCACGAACCAAATGATGAAACCGACACAGAAAACGATCAGTGGCGACACCCAACCTAAACGCCAAATGGTGACATGTCGGTCCCGATCCCAATACAGTTCCGCGATTTCACGAAGGATGTTGGCTTGGTATTGATTCAGCGTCTCCTGAGTACCCGGAGTTGGAGGTGTTTTGCTGGGGTCCGGTTGCCGTTGCGGTGCAAGGGCAACATCGATCGAGAGAGCGTCCGCGAGCATGTGGCACGGCACCCGACGGAAATGAGTGACACCGTGAAAAGGATCGTCTCCCATGCGGATCGCATCGGCCCAAAACTGACTGCCTCGACACAACCACTTTTGTGCGGACGCGACGCCGGCAACTTCGATGGCATCCGCCTTCGAAAGTCCAGTTCGCATCAACAGCGACAGGTGCCACGCCCAATCGGCGCACGTGCCGCGTGTTGAGCGAGGTGCGGTTGGCCGAAATTGCACACGGGTTCCTCGTCGAGGGGACCGGGCGTACAAAGGCGAGTTGGTTCCCCAACGCAGCCAGGCTGCCAATGCAACGATCGCTGTTAACCCAAACAGCACAACGTAAGTGAATGGCGACTGAACAATGTTTGAGAAACGGAACAACAGTTGTGTAAAGAATGGGAGTTTCAAACCGAATTCGTCAAACATTTGTTCGAACGTTGGAACGATCAAAAGCCCCGCAAAGATCAGAACGCCCATGCAAACCGTCATCACGACGAGCGGATAAGCGATCACGGTGAGGATTCGTTGGCCGCGCGATTGAATACGAATGTGAGCCAGGAGTGTGGAGTTGACCGCCGATTGAATCCGAGATTCGAGATCCAGCGGCGGTTCGACCGTGCCAGTTTGCTCAGGGTCAGTCTCCGCGGGGGTTGGCGAAGATTCTTTTGACACCGAGGGTGTGAAAGGCCCGTCGAGGACGGGGACGGCTTCCAGGTTGAGGAAGATTTCCAACGCGAACGGATTGAGAAGGACGTCGGCATCTTCGTTCAGGAAGGCTACTTCGTCGGCGAGTTGGTGAATCTGTTGTTGAGATGATCCGGAAACAGCATCGGCGGAAAGCGTTAACGCCGAAACGATTTTGTCGCGGTGAGGTAGCCACGCGCGGATCCATTGAGGTGGCTGCACATCGGTTCGAGCAATATCGGTCAAGGTAACATCCCTTGCTCGATTGGAATGGTTGCCATGTCGTGGATGAGCCAGATGAGTGGACCAAAAAGGATCAGGCAGTAGATAAGAACACCGCCACCACCGAGTATCGCGATCAGGATTGTGGGCAGTCCGATGCGCAGGCGGGTGAGGCGATGCTGAGCGAGCGTGGACGCGTGCGCGGCCACCAACGACAAGCGACTGTTGCGTCCGTCGGGCTCTGATTGCGAACGCGGACCTCGGGCCTTTTCAATGTTCGCAAGTACGAATCGAGAACGATCGATGCGATAGCGTTTTCCTCCCAGAAGCCCAACGATTGCCGCGGAACCTTTCGTGGTGGTTCCCAGCAAAATCATGCCCACGGTCAAGATCGGGAGGACAATCAAAAGCGGACTAATGTCCGGGGAAGCCAACCAAGACTCACTCACTTCGGCGATGGGTTGCAATGCCATGTCGTTGCGAATGGCGGTCATCCTGGGGCCTGAAATCGTGGCAAAGACCGTCAGGCCACCCGTCCCTGCCAACAGTAGCAACGCCATGTAAAAACAGACCGGGCGAATTGCGCTGGCGAGGTCTCGATTGACCGCGGAGGGCAACGACAGCGAATCCAAAACCAAATCGATCCGGCCGGTTTGTTCGAAAAAGTGAAACGCTGAGACATAGGCGGTGGGTAACCCGTTCGCCGGATCGTCGCTCTGCGAATTCGCGGCCTGTTGGGTGTCATCGCTCTTCCGAATCGCCTCGGCGAGCATCGGTTCGAGACGAGAGAGTTTGGCAAGGTTCGCGATCCCGCCGAGGTGTGCTGAATTTGGCACAGCGTCGTTTCGCTGCGGCGATGGTGTGCCGGGATGACGGAGCGTGCCGAGGTCGAGTTTAACGCCGGCAATCACAGCGGCTCGCAGGGACTGGTGATACGATCGCAAACGTTCCGCTCTTTTGTCCGGCTGTGTTTCGCGCTTCGCCGAGTTGGGATCGTTCATCGTAACGACCCGTCACGATGTGTACGTGATGTTGGAACGCTTGGGCGATCGCTTTCCGGTTGGTTCGTGGCTGACGTTTGCGGCGCGGGTGTTGCTCGCGAAAGGTTGGTTGCGGCGGAGCGTCGCCAATCGTAGACGACTTCGGTCAACGCCCATTCCCAAGCGACTCCGTCGGCGTTGGCTCGACGCGTGGCTTGGGAATGCAGGTCGCTCGACGAAGGCCCACGCGGCATGAAGGTCATTGCAGACCGGCCGATGATGATCAACGCCAGAGCGATGGTGCATGACAGGGTGAAACCACCCAAGACGCGTTGCCAAATCCGTCGTCGTTCTCGTCGATGCGAAACACGCTCGAGAATGCGGGCGCGGAGTTGGTCACCGGGGCGTACGTAGCGCCCCGCGCCACGAATTAACTCTTCGAGTTCGACGCCGTTGTGGATGGTTTCATCGGCGAAGTGCGGCCCATGCGAATCATCTCCATACAGTTCCTTCATCTCGTCGAAGAATGCATCGCCCTGGGATGATTCGTGAGATTCGGATTTGTCGGGCCATTGCGAAGGATCAAACATGCTGTTGCAGATCCTCGTGCGGTTGGGAAAGATTTTCGCGAAGTTGGCAGTTGAGTTTCGCGATCGCGTATCGATACCGGCTCGCTGCGGTCGAAGGGGAGATGTCCAGGACGCCGGCGATTTCAGCGAACGTCATCTCCTCCCAGATCTTCAGCACAACGACTTCGCTTTGCTGCGTCGGCAATTTCCGCATCGCCCGCCAAATTTCGCGGTAGCTTTCCTCGCGTTCGAGTTCATCGACGCGGCAGCGTGTTAGCAGGTCACATACATCACCGATCAGGTTCCAGCGGGGACGTCGCCTCATGATCAGCATTGATTCGTTGCGAACCATGCGGAGCAGATAGGCCCACGGATCCGTGCATTGATGCAGGCGTTTGGGTTGAGCCGCAATCTTGACCAACGTTGCCTGAACCGCATCCTCGGCGTCGTGTTGGTTCCGCGTTAGGGTGGTTGCGAAACGCACCAACCGCAACGAGGTCAGGTCGATCAATCCGCTGATGGAATCCTCGCCGAGCTCAGCGAGCTGGCGAGCGGACGTGCGCACCCGCTGGGAGAAGGTGGCGCCGGACGGCGGTGGGGTAAATTGGTTCATCACCCCACAAGATGCGCGTTGGGGCGAGGTTTGTCTAATTATTACGAAGTTATTTCGAGAAAACTTCGCGGCGGGGGCTCAGCCCGCTTTCGCCGGCTGGGTTTGCCAACCCCTGTGCCAGCACAGTTTGCTGGCTTTGTTTGCAGGCTTTATCGCTGTAACGACGGTGGTCGCCTCGCTTTAGAACGGTGCGTCGTCTTCTTCCCCACCTGCTTCGGCGAAGGCGTCGTTGGCCGATCCGGCGGATGCTCCGCCACCGCCAACCACCTGGAATGACATCGCCTCCACGTTGACGAAGAATTTCACCTCACTGTTGGCGTCTTTTTGCCAACGCCGGCCGTTCAGGCGGTAGGTCACTTCGACTTCGTCACCTTTTTTCATTTCGTCTACGCTGTCGCATGCGTCGCGAGTGAATTCCACGGGAACGTAGTTCGTGAAGCTGCCTTTGTCCTGTTCCAAAACGACTAGCCGTTTGCGAAAACCTTTCTGTCCGTAGGTTTTAGTTTCCTCAATCAAGTGGACAACGCCACGTACTTTTGCATCACTCATGGTATTCTCGATCAAAATCGCCCGGTCAAAGTCACAATCGCGTTGGCGCGGTGCCGACGCATGGGTGCATGATCACGCGGTTCCCGATGCGACGGCATCGACGTGTCCGGGAGAGCTGCACTCGATCGGAGAGTGTAAACCTTTCACCTGGGATACTAAAGGGCGTCCATGTTCGTTCAGCGTCACCGACAGCCCGATGGACCGGTAGGTGCGGTTAAATTCTTCCACGAATGATTCCCCGTTTTGTTCGGGCATCATCATTGGACCGACGGCACGTCCGCTGTGCGTGACGATGGCATGGGACGGATTCGGCGGGCGGTTGCTGCTCACGGTCAAACTCGTCGGTTGAAAGGAATTGCGAGGCGCCCGAAGGGCTCGGCGGCCTCTTTTGAGTCATTCGTCAGTTCGAATAATTAATCGGCTGGGAAAATGAATCGGTTCGGATGTTCAAATTGATGTGTTCGTCGCCTCGGCGGAGGCAACTCGGTATGAATCGCTCGGGTGCGGAAAACCAAGGGTTTTGTCGACGCGGTTGTAAATCGGCAGGCCCGAAAAATACCGCCGAAGGTTCAGGCAGACGAGATCCGTCGTGTCGTCAACGCGGCGATAGGACTGCGCGCCGACATGCGGAGTGATTAGTACGTTTGGGTCGGTCCACAACGGACTCTCCGGCGGCAGAGGTTCCGTTTCGGTCACGTCGACACCGGCAGCGGCGAGGTGTCCACGGGAGAGCGCCGCGACAAGTGCCGCCTCATCGACAACCGCTCCACGGGCAACGTTCACGAAGTAGCTGCCGGGTTTCATCGCCGCGAATTGCTTTTCACCGACGTAGTGCCGCGTCGATGCATTCAGCGGCAAGGTCAAAATCACAATGTCGGACGATGCGAATAGTTCATCGGTTCGGCTGGTCGGCCACAACTCATCAACATCGGCCGGTTGGTTTTCGGGGTAGTAGTCGGTCGCGAGAATCTTGACCTCCCAAGGTCGGAGCATCTTGGCAATCTCGCGTCCGTTACCACCGAGTCCCACGATTCCAACGGTCTTTCCCCGAAGGTCGTCGGTCGGGCGACGGATGAACTCGGGAATTTGACGAGCCCGCTCAAACAGCCCGATGCGTCGAAGCAGCCCGAACAGCAACGCAAAGGTTTGCTCGGCAACCTGTGGGGCAAACAGTCCCGACGCGCTGCTGACGATAATATCGGGATCGGCGATGACGCCGGGGACCAAGCAATGGTCGAGGCCTGCGGCGGAAGACTGAATCCATCGCAGTCGTTTTGTAGCGAGAGCACGGTCCCAATCCACCGGCACCTTGGCGTGACCGATAAAGATATCCGCGGTAGGCAACATCTCATCAACCCGTTCCTGGCCCGCGTCGATCACCTCAATGTCGTGATTCATCGGGATAGCGGGATCGTCTTTGCATGCGACGAGTGTTTCTTTGATTTGCGTCACGTGATGTGACTCGACGGGATAGCACAAAACGATGCGTCGAATCGTTTCGAATGTTTGGTCGTTCATCATGAAAGTCGGAACACGGGTGCAGAAATGGGGCTGACGGCGGACGCGTCGATCGTATCAAAGATCACAGGAATACAGGAGGCGGAGCGTTTGCGGCAGGATTCGCACGTTCCGGGGGGATGTGACAATCTTTTAGAGTGGGCGTGCTTTCGGGTGGGCGTGACGATCGAGAAAGGTCGAGCATTTCATGCGATGTGGGTGATCTTGCGAGAAACCATCGTTTCGGGGAAAGCGTATAATGTGTAATGCGACTCTGCAGGCTCTGTAGAGTGAAACAGTGTGGTGATTTCGTCCCCAAGGAATTTCCATGTCGGAACAACTTTCTTCCCGGCAAACTTTGCCACTGCGTATTGCGATGGTGGAGGTGCGTGAAGTGGACGTTTCCGGCACGCCACCGGAGACCGTTGAGTGCAGGCTGCGCGTTAAACGGCTCACGCGTTTTCCCGTGGAAGAAGTCGCCGAGCAGATTGTGGCGACCGGCGACAAAACGTCTCCCAAAGAAGCCGAACCGCGGACGCGGATCGCGCCGCCCAAACCAATCGCCGACGAAGAACAGGCCCCTGCAGACGGGAACGGTGATCGGTGGGCGGACGCCGGCGGTGAAGTGCTCGTTGCTCGCGGGGAGTCGGATATTCTGGCGATCGCGGGAGCGGTGTCGATGCTTTGTCGAAAGCCGTTGCATGTGATTTCGCATCAACGTGAAGACGTCGACGGAGCTTGCCGGTGTGTTGTTGCGGTGTCCGATCAATCCGACGCGGTCGATTGGGAGGCATCGGCCCGCGGGTCCGGGCGAGCCAACGCCGAATCGTCTGACATCGCGCTGACGTTGGCAACCATCCGTGCCGCGAACCATGCCGGATTGCTGAAACGCGAATACCGAGCGAACAATCAAAAGGTGCTTCGCCAGTGGTCTCGCGATGCGATGTTGGAAATCTCGGAGTGTCTGTCTCGGTCCGGCGGCCTGTCGGATACCAAGCCGTCGGTCATGCTCGAGATCGAGAGTATCGTCTTAGACTATTTGAATCTCGGTTCGTCAGCCGCGGTGATCACGGCGTCGAATCAACCGCGACCTGAAACAATTCTCAGCCTCTTTGATACCAGTGTTTGGTTGTACGATGAGGACGGTCGTCCTCGAAAACACTACACCGAGACGGATCTTTGGTTGGCATGGTATCCCGGTGTCGATGACGACGATCGTACGGTCGGTGAACTGATCGAGTCGATGCCCGCGGCGCCCGCCTCAGCGATTCCTTGGATCGTTCGGCTGTTTGAAAATCCGACCAGCCCGATCCGGTTTCGCGGAGCCATTGACTTGCACGATCATGACGTGCTGCATGTCCTTCTCGGACGCGGTTTGCAGGACCAAGACGAAGCGTTTGTGCTCGGATTCGCGATGGGGACGGCAAAGAAAGTGAGCCGTATTCAGTATCACGCGTTCAAGTTTTTGATGGCTCGCGTGTATCCCGAACCGTATCGAATCCCTGGATTTCTGCAGCCCGCGTTTGATTTGGGCGTCCAGTGTGGAAAGAAAACCGGTGCAGCGGATTTGTACAAACAACCGCTCAAGGAACTGCGTTCACTGACTATCGCGGAGGCTCGGCGGCGTGCGGGGATCGATATGGAGATCGTGCGCCAGCACTACCAAATCGAACAGCAGCGGATTCCGTTTACGATTGCGAGTCTGCGGTTGCCTTAGCGATGGCCGCTTCGATCACCAGTTTCGACTTGCGGTAACCCTCACGCGTTACTTCCGCGACCGGCTGTTTCCAGTATTCGGGGTTAAACAGTTCGAGCGAAAACGTGCCCGAGAAACCGTTCTGGAGCAGCATCGCAATCGTATCCACGAGAGGACATACGCCGTCGCCGGGGAAGACGCGGTCTTTATCCGCAATGGTTTCGATTGGTGGTTCGCTGGGGTAGTCGTTGATATGGAACAACGGCATCCGGGAGGCTTCGATCATGGCGAGTGACTGCAGATCGTTACCTCCTTTGTAAATGTGATAGAAGTCAGGCAGCACGGCAGCGTTTGGATGTTCGGCCGCGGTGGCCACGTAGGCCAACTCCCCCAAACGACTCAACGTCGGCGAGAACCCCCACAACTCGAGCAGCGGAGTCACGCCGACTTCTTCGCCGAGCTGGAGAAGCGTTCGATAGCGTTCCGCGATAACAGGCAACTCAATCGGACCGTTTTGACGCAACGCGTTCACGTTATGGGCACCAATCGGAGGAGCCGCCATCATGGTTCCGCCCAATTCGCGAACCAATTCCATGTCGCGTCGCGCTTCATCGAGCCCGGCTTGTCGCTCCGCCGGTTCGTTGACAATCCACCGTGCGAAACCGATCGCTCCTGCGACCCGAATGCCTGAGTCATCGAGTTGTTGACGAAGATCGCGAAGCCTGCCGCCACCGTCAACGTACGCCCGTAAATCGCGGATCCACGGTTCAATGGCATCAAAACCTGCGTCGGCGGTGACGCGAATCTGCTGATCAACGGGGAGCCCATGGCCACGGATCGTGCTCGTGTTGAGAGCGATTTCGGGCGTCTGGGTCTCTTTCGCCGAGTGAGTGTGATCGGCGGGCTCGTTGTGGTCCGTTGGCGAGTCGGCTCGGCACGCGCTAGCCATGGAGGCAAAGACGCCGGCGAACAAACCCGACTCAAGGAGGCCTCGGCTGGTGGACTGAAGGAATCGGCGTCGAGATTGACCGGGCACCACGTTTCTACTCGCTTTCATCTTTGTTTTCAGAAGACGCCGAGCTCTCAGAAGACACTGGGTTTTCAGAGGATTCAGGGCTGTTGGACGACACGGGGCTGTCGGAAGTTACAGGCTCAGGTGCCGGCAACGGCGTGATGGACAACTGACGATACGTCGCTTGGGTCGTTTCGTCGTGGCCTTGGATGATGATGGTTCCCGGTTGGAGACGCAGGCCTTTGCGAGGGTTCTCGTGCATTTTGCGATCATCGTAAACGTCGGTCACTTGCAGGCCGTTCACCCAAGCCGCGAAGTGCGATCCGTCGGCCGATAAAAGGATTGAATTCCAACGCTTCGGTTCCCCCGCGACAATCCTTGCGTTCTGTCTGCGAAAGATACCGCCGGCGCCACAGTCCGCCGGTTGCAGCGGATTGTCGTCAACGGTTTCGTTGTTGACTTGGCACTCGTATCCCATCATCTCGTCGCCAGGGATGGATCGAAAGAAGATTCCCGAGTTCGACTTTGGGTTGTCCATCTTGTAATCGGCGAGAAGTACGAAGTCGCCGTAAGTGTCGTTTGATTCGAGTTGTTGTTTCCCGCCATCGACGACCAAGTGTTCTTTGTCGTTGACGGTGAAATCGCCTGGCATCTCGGGATACTGTTTCCATCGGGTGAGTTCTTCGTCGATCAGGTTTTCCAGTCCGATCGGACGTAAACGGATGTTGCGGAATTGGATCTTGCCCGAACGAAACTGCAACCCGATGTAACCTCTGGCAGCGGACTCTGCGTCAACGAGTTCGCAGGTTGTTTTTTCGTCGATTTTGACGGTGACGTTTTTCCCATCACAAACCATGTTCATCGTGTGCCATTGGTCCGACGAAGTTGTAAAGGGTGTTCCCTTTTTGCGCTGTACAATGCCACCGGTCGGGAATGGGTTGTCTTGCGGTGCGATGTTCACTTCGAAACACCGCGACGCGACATCACGCGGCTCGATTTCTGTCCGAAGAAAGACGCCTGAGTTGGTTTCTGTGTCGCAACGAAACTCCAATTCGAGTTCGTAGTCCGACCACTGTGTCGTTGTTGTCAGCAAGCATGGCCGGCCTCGGTCGGCAACGAGAGCGTTGTTTTCGATTCTCCAGTTGGCTTCGCCGGCGATCACCCATCCGAACATGGTGTGTCCATCGAAGAGTCGAATCCAACCTTCGCTCGTTTGTTCGATTGGCAGCCGGGCATCGAGCAACTGTTCAGCACTCGCTTCATACGCCTGCGCCTCAAAAACAAACGGGGCGTCGTCTTTCTTCTGCGTCGTGTCTTCTTGCGCCGGCAACTCAGTGGAACTATCGACCGCGGCGGCGGTGTCGTCGGCAGGCGGCGTCTTCGTTTGGCTCGAGCAGCCGACGATGCTGATTGCAAACGCGAGTCCCGCAATCTGAATGAGCCCTGTGGTCTGCACGAATCCATTTGCCAGAACACGACCTGACGCACGACCTTTTAATGCATGAAAATCGCGTGCTCGAAACCAATGCAGTAGTGAGGTTTGATGTTCCGTAAAGGTCATCGCGGTGCACTCGTTTAGAAAGAAGGTGGTTCGGATTGGGCTGGCGATCGGACTCGGTTACCGAGCAGATGGACTGAATCCTGCTGCATCCATGCTGCTGCTCAGGCGAGCCCCTGCACGCTCATGCTGTCTCTTTAATCGTGAGCGATCGGCCCGATCAATAGCCGTACTCGTCGAAGTATTCGCCCCAACGCTCTCGAAGCAATTTTTCTTGTTCCGAGGATAGTTGGTGAGCGTTGGTTTGGTAGGACTTGTGTTCGGTTTCGGCCCAGGTTTGGATGTCTTCGCGGACCGTTTCAAAGTCCGCCAGGCGCAGCGAATCGTAGATGGTTTGTAGAGTGTCCACCGGATCGGCAATCAGGTCTTCGTACCGAATGTTGATCAGGTGATGCTGGTCGATTTGCTGTTTTTGTTGATGGAAGGCGCGGTACATTTTTTCCAGGCAATCGAGGACATATTCTTCGATCCCGTCGTCGCTGGTTGGCGCGGGGGCTTGGAGTCCTTGAACGTCGTCGAGGCTACGCCACAATCGGCACGTGCTGGGGAACAACGCCCTCGGGTCGCGTGTGATGTGAATGAACCTCGCCTGAGGGAACGCGGCAGCGAGATGTCCCACCCGGCCGGTGTGCGTTGGACTCTTGATGACGAGCGGCCGCGTCGTCGATGCGCTCACGCGGTGAAGAAACGACCGTAGCGTGTCGACCCATTGCTGGCGTGCGGCTTCATCGACCCCTTCGAAATCCAAGTACTCCATGTCGACGGCGCCCTCCCGTGGGAAAGCAATCCGGCGATAGGGCGATGGCAATCCGAGGTTGACCAGTGCGAATTCGTCCTCCTGTGGCCGGTCCCATCCGGTGTCCATGTTGTCCATCGGCCGCTTGCCCGGCAGCAGCCACTTGGCGAATCGCTGAAAGAACCACTCGGTCAGCAGGAAATGCGACGGTGCGAAACATTGAAACGTCGACGGGCTGCTGAATCGTTCGTCCCGGACCATCAACTCATGCAGCAGCGTCGTGCCGCTGCGCCAGTGCCCGATGATGAAAACCGGCGGCCCGTGCAGTTCGGCTTCGCGAATTCGGCGACGGTAGATGAGGTTCTGCATCCCCATTAGCAGGGTGTTGAACGGGGTGGCCGTTGAAACCGAGCATGCCAACGGCACTCGAGAGGGGCTAATGGCGAACCCTCCACGTCGCAGCAGCCGCCACCACGCAGATGGCCGCATCCCATGCCAGAACCGCGGACAATAGAACGGGTAGCGATTCAGGGAAGACTCGGGCATGAAAGAGGAAAGTCCTACGCAAAAAGGCGGATTCGAGCGAACAAAATGCCTCGTGTGAACGTCTGGCGACTGGCCGTTCCCAGGCCCGGTCTCCCTCCAACGAAATACCACGTTAGACTGTTTGGACACGCGTTCGCCCGTGAAGGATAAAGCGTCATCCCGTCCAGGCCCATGAGCTGGCCAGATTGTGACCCGGATTTTATGCGTTTTTCCGAAACGAGTGGGCCCGGTCGCTCCAAACACCTCGTCTATTGCGTCAATTTAACATGCCGAAATCCACCCGCGATCTTTCTATCGAAGATTTGCAGCAGCACATCCGCAAGATGTATTACGACAAAGACGTTGCGCGTGGCATCGACGGCACCTTCATGTGGTTGATGGAAGAGGTTGGCGAGTTGGCGTCGGCTCTGCGAGGCAACGATCGAGAAAACCTGCAGGAAGAATTTGCCGACGTGATCGCTTGGTTGTTCACCATCGCGAACGTCGCCGACGTGAACTTGGCCGAGGCTTTGTCGGCGAAATACGGGCAGGGGTGCCCCGGATGCCAACGTTTTGAATGTGAATGCAGCTTGGATGAGAAGCCGTGATAGTATTTGTGTTGATGATCGCGGCGGTCTTCCTGGCATCGGTTGGGCCGGCCTCGAACGAGGTGAACGCACAAGACCCGCCCGCCGAAGCTCCCGCGACTGACTTTGTCGGGATCGACGGCCACTATCGCGCCGGCCGTTGGACTGCGGTGCGATTCAAACCGGTCGACAACGCGGTCCTGGAAACGACCGACGGCGACGGAGGAGTTGTCGTCTATGAACAGAGCTTCCTTGCCGGGGCCGACGGCGAACAAGTTTTCGGCTACTGCGTTCCAGGCACTGAGGCTGCGCCACTAACGATCCGCACTTCCGCGGTTTCGAGCACGTCTGACGAGAAATCGGATGCCGGCGAAGTGGTGTTGAAAACTCGCTTCCCGGAAACCGGCACGCCCGCGGAAGGTCCGGCGATGATCCCCGATGAGATGCCGTGGGTGGTCGTTTTCGGTGATCCCATGGGCATCGAATCAATCGGAGCAAACGAGCTGCTCGATCGCGATGCGTCGATCGCCGTCACAACCGTCGTTCAGCCTGAAAGCGTTCCTGACCACGTTCTCGGTTTTTCCGGCGTCGACCTGATCGTCGTTACCGGTTCAGGTGCGAAGGTGCTCGAGGAATTGTCGACGTCCCAAGGTGCAGCGATCCACGATTGGGTCAGAGGCGGGGGCAAGCTCTTCTTAACGCTCGGCGGATCGGCCCCAAAAACATTCGAGGCGTCTTCTTGGTTGACTGAACTGTTGCCAAAGAGTGTCGTTTCGTCGTCGGTTGTTCGGATGGATCCGTCCGGATTGGAAACGTTTGCGAACAGCCAGACTCGACTGAAGGCATTCGACGGATGGCGACTGCCCAAGACCATCGGTGCCGGTGGCATTGCTTTGTCGAGCGTGGGGGAAACGTTGATCGCTGGCCGTACGTCTCGCCGAATCGGGTTGCCCTTGGCCGCACGTTACACGATCGGGATGGGGAGCGTGACGATCGTTTCGGCTGACTTGGATGCATCGCCGTTTGTCGATTGGCCCGAGCGTCTTGATTTGATCACCAAGTTGACAGGCGACCTGCTCGTGGAAGATCGCACCGAAACCGGTAGCAGTTTCCGTTTGGGCGGTTATTCGGATCTGTCCGGGCAGGTCCGTCGGACGCTGGACCGGTTTTCAACCAAGCGAAATGTTAGCTTCTCGATTATCGCTCTGATCATCGCCTCGTTGATCGCGTTGGTCGCTCCGCTGGACTATCTATTGGTTCGACGCGTGCTCGGTAATCCGTTGCTCGGCTGGGCGACGTTTCCGGTAGTCGCCGTCGTCATGTCGGTCGCGCTGGTGTTCGCCGCGAGCCCGCGCTCGGATGCCGTCGATGAATCGGGCGGGCAGGCGGCGTCAGAGGGTATTGAGGCGGATGCGTCGTCAGACAGTTTGTTGCGGGCCAATGCGTTTGAGTTTCTCGACATCGATGCGTCCAACCAGGGAGGTAGGTTGTTTCATTGGGCCTACGTTTATTCGCATCCCGCGCAGACCGTCAACGTTGCTGCTCAGCGAAGCCCCGCGTTGAACAAGCTCGCAAAAGACGTTCAGTACCAAGTGATCAGCCCATTTGGCGCACCGGGCCGGTCGATGGGGGGCATCCAGATCGACTCTTGGAGCAGTCCGCTCCGCGTGCCGGTCGTGGGAACGAATGCCAGCGATTCAGAGTCGTCCACGCAGACGGATTTCCAACTGACTAGCCGCGTCGAGTCTCTCGAGTTGGCTCCGCGGAGCAGCAAGTCGATTGCCGCTCGGATGCAGTTTGATACTTCGGTGGATGCGGTGCCGATTGAACGCCGTCGCACCTCGGACTCATTGCAGGGGCGGCTCGTCAATCCACTCGACGTCGACTTGCTCGATTCGATGTTGATCTATCGAAACATTGTCTATCTGCTGCCGACGCGTTTTCCTGCTGGGGCGACGGTCAAGGATGTTGACCAACTGCGGCAAAAGAACTTTCGTTGGCAACTGTCTCGCCAGCGGGCATTGGAGAGTTCCTCGCAGACCGAAGCGTGGGATGTAACGCGAAGCGACCAGCCCGAACGACTCGCCGAGATGTTGATGTTTCATGAAGTCGTCGGAGGCGTTGATTACACCGGGCTACAGAATCAGATCCTTGGGCATCTTGATATGACGGATTTGTTAACCGAGGAACAGTGTGTGTTGGTGGGGCGTTGTCGAGAGCCGTGGTTGACGTTCGATGTTGGTGTTTCCGGTGAAGGCGGCGATGCGTCTTCAAGCACCGAAGCAGTGCCGAAGGGTGATACCCAAACTTGGGTGCGGGTAATCCTGCCTGTGAAGCAGGTTCGGCGGTAATGTTTGTGTCGTGATAGCGAGTCGTTTGGTTCTGAGTAATGGGTTGTCGGTCAGCTCGTCTTCGTGCGGTGTCGTTTACTTTCTTCCTTATCTTCTACTAGTTTGCAATCGTCGTGATTAAAACCGTTGACTTGACCAAGAAGTATGGCGACGCCTTTGCCATTAAATCGATCGACTTGGATTTGGAAGCTGGCGATTTGTTCGGGTTCATCGGGCCGAACGGTGCCGGGAAAACGACGACGATGCGGATTATCGCGACGCTGCTCGAACCGAGTTGGGGCGAGGCTTACGTTTGCGATCACAGTGTCCACACCCAGCCGAAAGAGATTCGTCGGTTGGTCGGTTACATGCCCGACTTCTTTGGTGTCTATGACGACATGACCGTGGTGGAGTACCTCGAGTTCTTTGCCGCCGCATACCGGATCGGCGGCGAAGACCGGCGCAAACGCGTCAACGAAATGCTCGACATCGTTGACCTCGATTTCAAACGCGATGCATTCGCCAATACGCTCTCTCGCGGGCAAACGCAGCGACTCGGATTGGCGCGGACGTTGTTGCACGACCCACAGGTGCTGTTGCTCGACGAACCATTGTCGGGACTCGATCCGCGTGCCCGGATTGAGATGCGGAACCTATTGCGTCGACTCGGCGAGATGGGCAAGACCGTGATCGTTAGCAGCCATATTCTTCCGGAGCTTGCCGATGTCTGTAACAAGGTCGGCATTATCGATCGTGGTGAACTGAAGCAGAACGCAAAGGTTACCGAGGTGATCCGAATGGTCCGCGAGCACACCGTGTTGATTATCCAGCCGAGCCAACGCGATCAGATGCAGAAGATCGCGGATCTCTTTACCGGCCACCCGATCGTCCAATCCACCCAACCCGGCGACGACGCCGTCCGCGTGATCCTCAACAGCGACACCGACGACTACAGCGAACTCCCCAAACTACTCATCGAAAACGGCATCGGCCTCCGCCGCTTTGCCGAAGAAGAACTCGACCTCGAATCCGCCTTCATGGCCCTCACCAAAGGCACCAGCACCCGGATGTAGGTTGGGCGTGGTCGGATAAGTACGTTGGAATAGGACCACACCCTCTGCCTCGGTCTTCGAATCTGCCCGAGAGTGCTGAAATGAATTGATTTGACGCGATCAAGCTGACCAACGTTTTCTTGCCGCAGCAATCTCTTCCGCAGAATAAAAATGTCGGAAATACTTCGATTCGCAAATCATATCGATGTATTCCCGAGGGAAGCGTGCTCGCTCGAGGAAGAGTTTGTAAGTTTGTGAGTAATCTTTCTGCTGACCAATGTTCTTGTTTACGAGTTTGAACCGCTCCAGTGACAAGAAATTACATATTGCCGTGACTTTATCTTTGTCATCAAGTTCAGATCTCAAGACCAGCAATTCAATGTTCTGGTGGGAGTATTGGCAGGTCCCTGTTTCTGGGAACGCTTTGTCGTAAACATCAATGTTAAAGTTTGCGTTGATTTCGGTGTCGAACCAATTCAATGACCAATCGTGCCAATGTTTGGCAAGAAATGTTTTCTGAAGTTCTTCTGGTGATTGTTGTATGTTTGCAGGCGATTCGTCGAAAAACACCTCGAGGTTTTGGAAGAACTCGGAGATATTTCTGCTTATCGGTTCTCTGGTAAGGGAAATAACTCGAGCAGGCTGTTTCTCGACAACAGTCCACTGATATAGCCAACGATGAGTTTTTTCGACGACTCGTGGAGACAATGAGTGTGCGTGAAAAACCGGTCCGTCGTAGTGTCGTTTGAGTGATTCGTAAATTGACGAAGAACCTACCTTCCCCATTTGGTAGATAATCAGAGGCGATGCTCGATGCAATTGTCTCCAAAACGACCACCGTTGAGCTCCATCTAAAAGAGCTTTTGCTGAATCTTTGACAGGTCTTGGGGTGACTCGGAATGCAAGTTCTATAGGGTTCATTCGGCGACCTGTGGTTGCACCGGGCGAATTTTTTGGCGGTGTTGGTCTAGCAAGCTTCGTCGCTTTTTAGTTGGGTGGAGGCATGTCGGTATGTTTAACCGAGGTCATTGGACGGTTGTGCTGAAGGTTGAGCTTGCGGTGTATTGAATCGCAATTTGTATCAGAAACACGCCGAGTTCATGTTGCGGGATTCGCAAGAGGCGGACTGCTAGTCCCGTTTCCTCGCGGTGAACACGACTCCCCAGGTTGCCCTGGACGGTGTTTCTCCAGTCATCCATTCCTCTTGGGACGCGATTTCTAAGCCATGTTGTGAAGCGAGGTTGTCTAATTCAGGCTCAAAGAAGTATCGCATTGAGTGGGTCTCCTCCAGTCGCTGAGTGTGTTGCGATTTGCGGTCAGTAACATAAATCGTATATTTTACTTCGACCTTGTTTTCGCGTTCGATTAGCTTCGGTTCTGCAATTCTGACGACATCGATTTGATCGTCCGACACACGCTTGACACGTGTTGCCGGCAACTGGGTGAGGACTGCTGGCCCGTACCAAAGATCAAACACAAACAAGCCGCCGGGCTTCAAGTGAATGGAAGCTGTTTGGAAATAGTTCGCAACGTCGCTGTTGGATACTTGGTAGCTGGCTACATGAAACAAAGACGCTACTGCGTCAAATTTTTGGTTGACACGAAAAGAGCGGATGTCTCCCAGATGTGATTTAAAAAATCCTGCCACAGGATCCACCTTTTTGGTTGTCTTGCTTGCGAAGCGTTTTTCTGCACGTTCAAGCATCCGTGCGCTCATGTCGACACCCACGACATTGCAGCCACGCTGTGTCAGCCACAGCGCGTGGCCGCCGGTACCGCAACCTAGTTCGAGAAGCGAGGAAGGCGCAGGGGCATTCTTGATAGCGCAATCGCGCTTTATCAGGTTGCAAAGATACTCGGTTTCCTGAGCGTAGTCTTTGTCACGGTATAGCAAGTCATAGTAGCGTGAAGACAGGTCGAAGGCCTCAGTCATTAATCTTCACCATTTCGTCACTAACAGGATCGAAGCGGGTTTTGTCCTGATCACCTGAGTAAGGCCCCTGTTTAACTTCAATCATCTCGGTGGGTTCGAGCATTTCGAAGCCATGTCCTCCGGCCGCCAGCAAGACAACGTCTCCGGTGGAAGCGATGCGGCTTTCGAGGTAGTGGCGTCCATCGGTGTAAAAGTCGATTCGAACTTTGCCTGATTTGACAAGCAAGACTTCTTGTGTCCAAAGGACTTCACGTTGGACCGGATTGTGTACGTGCGGATCAATTTTGTACCCGGTGGGGCGATTCATATATCCGAGTTGTTGCGAAAACATGCTCGGCGTGAAGAACTCAATCCCATCGGAATGGAACTCTGACCGGATGATGATCCCAATAGTCTGGTCAAGATGCTTGACGTGTTCGATGCTCATGTTTTCGTAACGGAATTATTTCGGGTAAGAGTATGTCCAATAGTCAGGACGCAAAACCCAATCCTGTACCAGTTTGTTCGAGTGGAATTGTCGTTGGTGGAATTGATAGCCTTTTTGATAAGCAACGCGACTTTTGAAGAGGGCTGTGTCGGCTGGTGCCTCTGGAGACTTCAATAGCTTCTTGGCGAGTCGCACTGCTCTCTCTCTCTTTGTCACAATTGTTGCAGGCTTGGTGACGGATTGTTCTTTGTGTTTTTTGCGCAGAAACGAGTATGAGTCAGAGATCCCTTGAAGGTATGACCGCTTCTCAATGTACTCGATAGATAATCTGTCCTTGGGGACTATGTGAACTACCGAGACATTCGGGTCGTAGATGGCGGTTTTGTTGCTTGCTTTGGCCTTTGTTGTGACGGCGGCTTCACCGTTACCTCGGAACTGGCGTAGTCGCCATGGTACACCATCGGGGTGGAAGCCCCCTAGCGCGAGTAGGGTGTTTCTGCGGATTGAAAAGTTTAAGCCCCAAATCAGGCTCGGATCAATTTCTTTGCGTTCGTTTCCGTAATCAAGAAGGCTTAGGTATGAACACCGCCATGTGTTCTCGTGGCGGTAAACGAATTTTTCAAGCCAGTCGGGAGGGGGAGATTCGTACAGTGGACTGCTTGGGCCTCCGACTAGGTCAACAGTGGTGTCGCGAAAGTTGTTCGATATTGCTTGTAGCCAGTGCTCGTCAACTTCCACGTCATCATCGATGAAGGTAAGGATGTCAAATTGGCTCTCCTTTACGCCGCGATGGCGCCCGGCAAGAAGTCCAGGCACTTCTTCTTGGATTATACGAAACTCAAAACCTGCAAGTTTGGTTGTGTATGAATCCCTTTGGTTCGGATTTTCATTGAGTCCATTTTGCACTACGAGCACCTCGAGGCCCTCGGAGGCGTAGCGAGAGATGGATTCCAGCGTTCGGCTAATGCTCGTGAGAGGTTTCGATGTTGGTATAATGACGGAAATTTGTGGGGCCAAGGTCATCTAACGCTCCCCTTTGGTGCACGCGTTAACTGTGGCCCAGTGCATGTTTGGAAGGCAGGCATCAAATTCGGAGATCGGTTTAATGTCTTCTTGAATCACTCTTTTGACACCTTCAGCCCATCCGGAATCGTGGAAGACTACTGTTGCATTGTCGGCAAGATGGGGCGACCAGGCATCCCAATCACCCTTGACGCCTTCGTAACTGTGGTCAGCATCAAGGAAAAGAATGTCGATGGTACCAGAGTACGATCTTGCGACGTCTTGGCTCGTTCCGCGGAGCGCGCGTATTGTCTGTTGGTAACGTTTCGTGTTTGCTAAGAACGCGGCGTAGGTGTCACGAGCACCTTCTGTCATTGCGTCGTTCTGCCAAGTGTCGACGCAACTCAGCGTGGCGTTAGGCTTTCCGGAGAGTCCGGCGGCAAGGAAGCAGCTTGAAGCGCCCAGGTACGAACCAACTTCAACTGCCCGCCCATTGGATTGGCGGGCTAGTTGGAAGAGCATCTCTTTTTCATCTGCGGTGAGATGGGTTTCAATTTTAGATGCTTTCCAAAGGCCTCTGGATGCCAAACTAATGGGTCGAAGTAGCGTTCCTAGCATTCGTGTGCTCCGCCGGAGAATCCGCAGTAGTAACCAGGTGACTTGTGCAGGTGAAAAGGGTTTGTTTTGGGCGAAGTAGCCTCGAACGCTAGGGCGATTGAAAGGCAGCGGAACCATGTTGCAAACAAATGGGATTCGTTTGCTCGAGAGCTCATTTGGGGATGCCCATAGACGAACGCATCTTGCCTGCGGAATACGAATCCGCCGTCCGTGTTTTGGTTCGCGAAGACCCAGCACAGGAAGTGCCTTAGAGCGTCTTTGATTTCGTCGGAGCGGTAGTTCGTTTGACGCGTTGCAGCTGCAAGTAGATGGACGGAGTCGATGTCTTCGCAGGCACTTGAATTTCGTCTGGGGGCGAACCCCCCGAGTTCATTTTGGGTTGCGAGTACGCTGTCTATTAGCGGTTCTGGATAGGGGAGTTTCTGGTTGTCGTAGATGAGAAGACAGTATAGATGGTAGGCGAATTGCACGGCGCGGGATCGCTCGCTCGGTTCATCGAGATCTGCCTCACCCCAAAGTCCTGTGGATGGGTTGATGCGATCAATGAGCAATTGCAGTAGCAGTGAGACGGCGTTTTTTGCGTTGGTGTTTTGTAGTCGGTCGCGAGAGTATTGAAGTAGTCCGCCAACGTTCATTAGTTTGTTATCGTCGTCACCATTCATCGACCAGTCTGTGTCCTGGATCAGTTGCGAGACTGCACTTTCGGATGTGAATGCGTTTGCAAAACGAAATGGGTATTTGGGAGTAGAGCCAATCGCATCGTATGCGGCAGTCGCGATAAGCGCAAAGTGTCTGGCGCCCCACCAATCGTTCTGTTCAAATAAGGAGTTGTTGATGCATGGATCGCGAAAAAGTCCGTCTTCTTCACATTGGTATTTATCGAGAGACTCTTTCCATCTAGAGGAAGCTGGCTGCAGATCCACACCGAGGCCAGCTAGCGTAAGGATAGCAAACGCGTTTGAGTACATCGTTGGAGAGTTGCACGATGCAGAATAGAGAAAAGCCTGTTCAGTATGTTTCAGTGATTTTACGAATTTTGAAACACTGTCTTTGAATAGAGGGAAATCAAAAGTCGCGTACCTTTTTGTTCCCGCCGCGTAGGTAGACAGTGTCTCTTCGAGAATTCTCGTTTCTTCTTCGCTTTTTTTGCAAGTGCAGGGGCCTCCTGCTATTCTTCCAAGCTTGCCACGCCAATAGGTTAGGGTATCTCTTGAGACTCGCATGGTTGCTTATTCAGCTTTCGGTCGATGAAAAATCGCATTCGAAGGCGACCACGCCGTCTTCTGCAGTTAGCAGGTATCCTGTTGCGTAAATGTCATCAGGTTCAATCCGGAAATCGATCGCGGGTTCAATTTTGTCGATGAGTCGCGATTGATGCGATCCTATCGAAATAGTGAGGCGATAGACGCCGGGCGTCAGGGCTGGAGAATTGACGGTGAACGTTGTGATGCCAGATTGTGGTATTTGATGAGGCGGTTGAGTTGCCATATATGAATTGAAGCCGCCTACTCGCGCACCGGTGATGCTGTGAACGATGAATCCAATTCCGGATAGCTGTTCGGGGTGTTTGCTGGCGTCGTAGTTTATCTCGATCTTGATCGGAGTTCCCTGGATAAACGTGGATGTTTGCTCACCGCTGATGTCGTGTAGTTTCACGGCTTGCAACAGTGGTTTCATGCCAGCTAGTCGATTTGGGTGTGAGGCCAGCGATCGGAAGCCTGGGCTTTCACCGTGTTGGCTTCCCTGTAGGTATGTCGAGATGACATCTGCTGTGGCTCCAACGCATGTGGACTTGCCCTGTTGTAATAGCATGCATCTGTTTGCCAGTCGCCTCATGAGTGCCATGTTGTGACTGACCAGGACCGTCGTTCGTCCCCCTGAGGTAATCTCGTTGATTCTGCCGATGCACCGATCTTGAAAGGCGGCATCGCCAACAGCGAGGACTTCGTCGATAATTAGGATCTCGCAGCGAAGATGTGCCGCAACTGCAAAGCCCAGGCGTGTTGTCATGCCGCTGCTATATCGTTTGACAGGCGTGTCGAGGTATTTGCTGCAGCCACTGAACTCCACAATACGCTCCAGTTCTGCACTGATCTCTTTTCGGTTCATCCCGAGTACGGCACCGTTGACGTAGATGTTCTCCCGTCCGGTGAGTTCGGGGTGAAAGCCTGTTCCAACTTCGAGGAGGCTCGCTATTCGACCACGCGACCGAATAGCGCCAGAGGTTGGAGCGGTGATTTGGGAAAGCAACTTGAGAAAAGTGCTTTTTCCTGCGCCATTGTGCCCAATGATGCCAAAAACTTCACCCTGGTTTATGTTGATTGATATGTCATGCAGGGCGAGTACGTATTCATTATTCGGTGTGTTCGAGGTGGTGTTTTCTTGGCCAATTTTTGCGAAAGGGTCTGGCTTGCCCAGCATCTTTGCGAGTGTGCGATGCAAGTCGTGGGACAGCGTGCCTGTGCCGATTTGGCCAATTCGGTAGCGTTTTGATACGCCTTCAAATTGGATGGCGATTGTCATGGTTGCTGGCCTAAGATTGAGCAGTCTGATGCAGTGTGGGCTTAGATGGTGTCCATCGCCGTTCGTTGAACCTGATCGAAGACCAATGCTGATACCAGGGTAGCGACTGCGGCAAAGCAAACCGTGTAGGCGATAGAAGTCATTGACACCTCTCCTGCGCCCAGTAAACCGTATCGGGCCATTTCAAAGATCGGACCGAGAGGGTTCCACGAGAGGGCTTTGGCCGCAGCGTTGGGGATCTCAGAAGAAGGGTAGACGACAGGGGTTGCGTACATCAGGAGTTGTACTCCGAATTGCAGCAGGAAGATCATGTCTCGGTATTTCGTGGTCACGGACGAAAATAGCATTCCAAATGACAGACCAAGTGAAGCCATTACGGCAACCAGGAGAGGAATGCATAGGATGTATGCATTGGGCCGAATGTGCCCCAAGTGCCAGTACCATGCGACGCAACAGAGCAGCAGTAAGAACTGAACTAAAAACCGTACAAGGTTCGACAAGACGATCGAGAGCGGCATGATGATGCGTGGGAAATAAACCTTCCCAAAAACATGCGCGTTGTCTTTGAAAACAGTTGCAGTCTTGTTGAAACACTCTGCAAAGTAATTCCAGAACGTCACGCCACATAAGTAGAACGCGAGTTGTGGAACTCCGTCGGTAGACAAGCGGGCGATTCGTCCGAATACCAGCACGTAGATGAGGCTTGTCAGGATTGGTTGAACAAAGAACCACAATGGGCCCAGAAGAGTTTGTTTATAAAACGCGATGATGTCACGTTTGGTGAGCAGGAAAAGTAGGTCGCGGTATTTCCAGATCTCATGGAATGGCAGGGGTGAGACAGCAGAGGAGGGGCTGATTACCCTGTCCCAGGGTTCGGCTTCGTGCGCGCTTTCATCTGGTTCCGTTCTACCGGTCATTGGCTGTGTTCACGGGGAGGGCTTCGCTGCGTCGAGGCGTTCATTTCTGCAGTGATGGACGAACAATCATATCGGGTTGCTGATTCCCAGGGAACGGTGTGTCCATGGGGCCTTGTTCGTGCGGTGGATCGAATTATTTCGCATCAGCAGTGTATTGCCTCTCTCCGGTTAGGGGCTCGGGGAAAAGGCGACAGGCCGAAAGACCAGTCGCCATTTTACTTTGGGGCGGCCTTTCCAAGTGCCGGAGTTTGGACAGGACCGGGGGAGTTTGAGTTGCCGAAGGGCGGGCCCGCGTTTTTCCAATGCGGGATTGGTTCACCTTTGCCGTTCGGATCGGGGCCGAGAATTCCGTGGATTTTGCCTTGCAAATTTGGGAAGTCTCGCTCGCGATACGCTATGATTGCCTTTTGTAATTTGGATGTGAACGTGTTCGTTCTTGCTAGATACATATGAAATCGCCGATTGTTTCAAGTTCTGTTGTTGTCTGCCTGTCTGTCGCGATTGCTGCGGTCTTTCTTTTGACGCTTGCGAGTCCCACGCCTGCCTATGCTGCGGTTGGTGCAGAGGTCAAAGGCACCGTAGATGATGGGGTCGCATACATCGAGAAAAACTTCGGTGTGAAGACGCATTATTCGCTGGAGAATGTGTTTACAGGGGGCTACGGCGAACATGCGCTCATCGCTTACGCCCACATGAAGGTGAAGCATGACCCTGATAGCAGCGTCGTCGCACAGGGGGTGCGGTCAGCACTTACCATCGCGGCGCAACTCGGTGGGCGTGACAACGAGGGGCATGAGAGCAAATTGGTCTATGCCGCCAGTGTTTCTGTGTTGCTGCTGGCCGAGGTGGATCGTGTTAAGTACCGCAAGCAGTTGCAGGTATTTGAGCAATATTTTCGCCGTGTCCAGTACCGAAATGGTGCTTACGGGTATCCGGGGATGCAGCAAGGCGACATTTCTCAGACGCAATATGCCATGCTCGCGCTCTGGACGCTGGATAGGGCCGGCTTTCGAGTCGACTACCCGGGAGTCCAGCGTACTGTCAGTTGGCTGCTCAGGGTTCAAGACACGGGAGGGGGGTGGCCCTACACTGCCAAGGACCCAGGGGGACCTAAACGAATTTCACAAGGTGGTGTTACCCCTTCCATGGCAGTGGCCGGTGGGAGTGCGTTGTTGATCGCGGCAGATATCCTGCGTGCGTGGGGGGAGCAGGAGTCGCAGTTCAATCCTAACATCAAGGGGCTTCCAAAGGGCGTGAAGCTGTTCGTAGAGGGGATGGACAACATTGCTGTGAAGCGGCCCAAGGTGGATTCGGAAGCCATTTTGGCCGCGATCCGAGACTGTGATGCATATCTCAGTAAGAATTCACCGAATCCAGCGGAGAAAAATAGCTCTTGGCCGTACTATCAGCTCTACACCCTGGAGCGATATGAAAGTTTCAAAGAGATCGCACTCAAGAAGAAGCCTGCGCATTCACCTCCGTGGTTCAAGGCAGGGGTGGGCTATTTAAAGGAGCAGAAAAAAGGTTTGGGTTGGGGGGCGCGCTCGTATACAACCGCCCCTGTGACTTCGTCTTTTGCTTTGCTCTTTTTGATTCGTAGTACGCAGCAAGCGATTGAGCAAACTCAGCAAGGGATGCTTGCTGGTGGATTCGGCTTGCCGGATGATACGACGAGCATTCGGGTTGATGGGACTCAGATTAAGGGCGAGCCAGTGGCGGAGGCGGTTACGGACCTGCTCGATATGCTCGAAGGTGAAGACCCAAATGCTCTTGAAGGGAAGTCTCTGCCAGAGGACATGAAGCTGGCAACTGAGCCCAAAGCTCGCAAGGCGCAGATCGACAGGCTTATCCGACTGGTGCGAGGCTCGTCTTCCTGGCAAGCACGACGCGTGGCTGCTCGGTTGCTCGGCCAAAGTGACGAGATGCGTGTCGTTCCCGCATTGATCTTTGCCTTGGATGACCCGGATACCGTAGTTCGGACCTATGCCCGTGACGGTTTGCGATTCATTAGCCGCAAGTTCGAGGGGTTTGGAATGGAAATCCAGCCAGGCGAAAAGCAAGACTACGGTGAACTGCGTCGGGCGCAGCGGCTATGGAGGGAATGGTATTTGACCATGGATCCGGGTTACATATTCGTGAGCAATTAATTGCCGTCGGTGCTGCTTTTGGGCCGGCGAAAGGTTTGTGTTATGTGGTTGTTTCGGGCGATTCTCGGCGCTGTCTTTCTGCTTGTCGCGTTTTCTGGGGGGCTCAAGCAGGCCTTCGCAAATCCATCGGATCGGAATCCGAATGCATCCCTCGCAGTCCACGGGACAATCCCCGAGGCGAAGGCGTTGGCTGCACGACTTTATGCGATTTACGACCGCGTCAGAATCCTAGAACTTGACTCGATTGAGCTCAAAAGCACGCCTAACAAGCTTTCGGGGAAAAAGCTGATGCAGGCTGCGGGTGAAATCTGGAAAGCGTTGCGGGATGCAAAGCACTTGCAGGAAATGGGGGAACCAGCCGGGTTCGATATTCAATCGAAACTCGGTGGTGCTAGGGGGAATATCGTTCATTACGCGGTGCAATGGGGCGCATCAGCGTCTGGGATGAAGACAAAGGCAAAAACGAAGCAACAGCTAGAAAAGTCTGTTCCAAAGCTGCAAAAGCTCGCTGCTAGGGCGCAGAAACTATTGGAAGGCGGGCAGCCGGAGGCCTTCGGTAGCCTAGTCGAGCGGGAGGGGCAACAGCTCGCCGCAGCGCTTTCGTTGTTCCCTCCAAAACAGAAGCCCGCGGCGGAGAAGTATTTGAATTTCTTCAGTAGTGCAGACGATCAGATCGCAGCAGTAAGGCGACAGAGGTATGTGCCCATTGCGGATGCCGCCGTTGCCAAGAATCTTGCGGTGTCGGAACAGTTTGTGGATGGTTTGACGAACGTTTCGAGCGAAATTTCGCAATCAGGAGCGTTTTTAACCGCCGGCGGAGAAACGAAGCCAGCGTCGGAGGCGTTGAGATACATCGTTGATGAGTGGGAGAAAGCTTCGGCGGCAACCATTCGCGCTCACGCAATTAGAGTCGCCTTTATGTCATCAGGGGCAGAACCCATCGGCACCGGCGGTGAATCGGCTGGTTTGGACTCGCAAGCTGGTGATCTGGCATCCAATGCGGTCAACGCAATTGCATCGGTCATTAACGCGATTGCGGGGTGGGCCCCACGGGATCAGGTACCTCTTTTGTATAACCAAATTCTTTTGGATTTGAGTTTGGCTCAGCGTCGGATGGGGAGCCGCGCAGCGGGATTGATTCAAGCGTGCCGTCAGCCGTTAGAGACTCTTGCCAAGAAGGATCCTCAATTCGGGGCCAGCGTTGCAGCTTATGTTCATGCGGTGAGTCCAATGTTGCAGTGGCGGGAGCGATTCGCGGCAAAGAGTGCTGAGGCTCTCCGCAAGCAGTATGTCTCTTCCGCGGCTTTGTTGGTGATGGAGACAGAAACTCCATCGTCGCCAGGGCGTAAGAGCAGGATCGCGCCTGATAGCATCAATCGTCGGGTTAGCTTCTTAATGGATGATACGACGCCTCGATTGGTGGGTGAGCGTGTGTCCGGCCCGGGGGTACTTCGTTTAAGTTCGAACGGTAGGTTGGGGGTCGTGCCTTACGCTAGTGGGCACTACTGCCTGATTGCGTTGCCGATCAATTTGGACGAGGAGCTTGCTGAATTGAAGAAAGCGGTTTTGGTTGACGATGAGCATCCGGCTCTTTCCCTCGACGCAGCCGGCGCGATTTCTGCGGCTGAGATGCAAGAGTTCGAGGCCGTGGGCGGTGTGATTCGTAATGTCACACTGGAGGCTCGGATCGTCCGTTTTGCTGCACTCCCTGACGTGGCGAGTGTGATTCAGCCTCTCGGTACATTGCCCGAGCTTGGTGATTACCGCAACCCGCCATTGAAAGCGGCCTGTTGGCGTTTAGATGTCCAGCCCACGTGGGCTCAGAACCGCTACTTCGTCGCGATGGCCAACTAGCCAATCTCACGTGAAACGCACGTCCTGCGGCGGGGGAACCTAGGCAAACGCGATGTGGGGAAGCCGCATCGCGATTTGTTTTGGGTTTCCGGCTCGCGGTCGCGTTTCTGCGGTTGGCTATTCCGCGGTTGCGACTTCTTGGGGTTTGGGGTCTGCGTTGGGGGTGAGGCGGTAGGCGGCGGCTTGGGCTTGGCGGCTGTAGTCGATGGACTCGCCTAGGATTCGGGCGGCCTCCTGGTCGGCGTGGAAGCCTTTGGAGTTTTCGCTGCTGATGTAATCCAGTCGCCACATCGCTTTGCGTTGCAGGTCTCGGATTGGTTTGAGGTCCTCTTCGGACGCACCGGCTTCTTGGGCGGCGATGATTGCGTCGAGCATGTCGGTCATGGCGACGGCGGCGCGGTCCATCAGGGCTCGGGTGCGGTCTTGGATCGTGTCAACGCGAGCCTGCAGTTCCGATTCCGACACGTGGTGGCAGGTTTGGCAAGCTTTGTTGATGTTCAGCATCGGGCTGCGGACCCAGTGGCTGCTGACTTTGGTGGCCCCTTCTTTTTCGTAGGGCATGTGGCAGTCGCTGCAGCTGACGCCGGCGCGGGCGTGGATGCCTTGGCTCCACAGTTCGAACTCGGGGTGTTGGGCCTTGAAGACTTTTGTGCCGGTTTCTTTGTGGACGTAGTCGTAGAACTCACCACCGGCTCCCGGTGTGCCGTCTTCTCCGGGGAATTCGGTTTCTTCCCATTCTTGCTCGAGGTCTTCGACTTTCAGTCCGTTGCTCCACGGGAACGTCAGAGTCATTTTGTTGGCGCAGTAGTACTCGACGTGGCATTGGCCGCAGACGAACGATCGCATTTCTTGGCGAGTCGCGTGAACGTTCGGGTCATACGGCTCTTTGCTGCCGGATTTACGCCAGCGTGCAATGCTGGGCAGGTGAGGTACGGGATCGTCGCTGTTGGCGAGTTTGGCGATTCCCTCAATGAATCCGGGGCGTGTGACGCGGATCGACATGGTTTCCGGGTCGTGGCAGTCAATGCAGGAGACCGGGTGAGCGGCGCCGAGGTGTGGATCGCCTTCGGCCGCTTGGGTCGTGCCGTCCGGGGTTTTCGTGATTTCGGCAGCGACTTCTTCGTATTTCATTTGGCTGACCGCTCGGAAGCCTTCGACCACGGCTTCTTGAGCGAACGCTTCGCCGAGTTTTTCTTCGGTGGGTTCGATTCCCATCTTTTCCATGCCGATCCGGCGATAAGTCGGGATGATCGAGGCGTGGCAGTGCAGGCAAGCCCCGGCCTGTTGGACGTCGGTGACACGCTTGGTGACCTGTTGATCGCCGAGCATGTAGGCGTGGCCGCGGGCTTCGCGGTAGTCGATGCTGAACGCGTATCCCGCGAAGAGGCGTTTGAGCCAAGGGTCTTTTTCGAGTTTGCTCGGCGGTAGTGCGTGGTTACCGCCGTATTCCGTCCGCTCTGTGTCTGCGGTTCTCAGGTAGGCCTCGTACTGCAGCGGAAAGTTGACGCCCCATGGTTTCGGGTCGGTGCTGACTTCGTTCACTTCGACGAGCCGGACGAACGGTTTGCGGGCTTCTTGCTTGCGTTCGAAAATATTCACGAGCACTGCAACAACCCCAACCGTCGCCAGTGCGACCAAGCCAGTGAGGAGAGCCAGCCAACCGAAGCTGCGTTGATTTTCAGATGCCATCGTCGTGAGACCGTTCTAGGAGCTGTGAAGAAGAGGGGCGAAATCGAGAGAAGGAATGGTGAATTCGAGGGTCATCGACCGGCGTGGCCGACCGACGCGTGGCAGGAGACGCATGATTGCATGTCTCCGCCGCGTTGTTCGGGGAGCATGTTGTGCACAAAATTCTCATGGCACGAAATGCAGGTGCTTTGGGTGACCCGTTTGTTGCGGGGTTTGATTTGGATCGGATTCTTGTAGCCACCGAGCGTGAAGGCGAGCGAATGGAAGAATCCGTTGTCGGCTTTGGTGATCCATTTGCCGATCGGGTGATGCGGCAAATGGCAGTCGTTGCAGACCGCCACGTGGTGGTGGCTGCTTTTTTGCCAAGAGTCCATGTGGTCCTGCATGACGTGGCAATTGACGCACGTTTGCGGGTCATTGCTGAGGTAGCTGGCGCCTTTGCCGTATCCAAAGGTGAACGTGCCCACTCCGGCCAGGATGCCGAGCAGCGTTGCGAAGATGATCGAACCGGTGCCGAAGCGAGGTGACCGGCGTGGCGTGGGAGCCGACGTCGATTCAGCTTCGGGAACGGGATCCTGATTAGGAGTTGGCGACGTCATTCATGCGTCCTGCAAAACGAACGATGTTGAGAAGAGAACTGTATTAGAGCACATCGGGAGAGGGGTTGGGAAGGAAGCGAGCAACTCTTGACGTGTTTCTGTCGGATCGTAACGTTTCCGGTCCGCTATCGCCTTGATCTAAATCAATTAAGCTTCAGAGCATGTCGGACTTAACATCTAGTCGAGGCTGCGAAGCGGTGATCCGGGCAAGCGATTTGTTCGGAGGGCTGGATGATCAGCAGTACGCCACGCTCGAATCCATTTCGGTGCCGGTCGAATTTGCTCAGGGGCAGCAGGTGATGACGCAAGGGCACATGTGCCCCGGGATTTACTTGGTCGACAAGGGATTGGTGCGGGTATTTAGAGTGGGGCTACGGGGCCAGCAGCACGTGCTGCATTTGTGTGGCCCGGGGCAATCCTTTGCAGAGGTAGCCGCGTTTGGTAACTTTGCGTTGCCAGCCAGTGCGACAGCGGTGCAGCGGACCCACTGTGTGCTGATTCCCAACGATGCACTGCAGCGAGAGCTAGCGAGCAACCATGAGTTGTGTCGCAAAATGTTGTCGAGCATGTCTCTATGGGTCCGGCATTTTGTTCAGATGCTCGATGACATCGTGTTGCGTGACGCGATGGAGCGAGTAGCGAGATTGTTGTGCGACGTTCCCTGCGATTCAGAGGGCCGGTTGAAGTTGCCGGGCCCCAAGAAGGATCTCGCCAATCATCTGAACCTCACGAGTGAGACGTTCTCGCGAGTGCTGCGACGACTCAATGAGCAAGGCGTTGTTGACGTCGACTCGGACCGTACGATTCGGGTGCTCGATTCGGAGCGGTTAGCAACCATCGGTGACCTGGCGCGTTGATCAGATAACAACGCCCTTGGGAAATGAATCATGACACAGAGTGATCAAACGGCTGGGCGTTTTTGGTGGGCGACATCGGGAGACATCAACGCGTTTTTTGGCTTGATGTTGGATAACCTTGCGGGGTTGTTGTTGATGGTGGCGTTGTTAGCGGGGTTCGGTTTACCGCCGGAGTTTGCTGTTGCTCACATGGTGCCGGGGACCGCGTTAGGTGTGTTTCTCGGTGACCTCGCGTTCTTCTTCATTGCGTTGTCTTTGGCACGACGTGAAAACCGGACGGACGTCACGGCGATGCCACTGGGTTTGGACACGCCGTCGACGTTTGGGATGATTCTTTTGGTGCTCGGGCCTTCGTTCACCGCGGCGCGGGCGGAGGGGATGGAGGTGGCCGAGGCATCATTGCACACCTGGCACATTGGCATTTGGTGCATTGTGTTTTGCGGGCTCGTCAAACTCGCGTGCGCGCCGTTTTCGCAGTGGGTACGATCGATCGTGCCGCGTGCCGGTTTGTTGGGTTCGCTCGCGGCGATCGCGTTGATCCTGATCAGCTTCTTTCCGCTGACGCACATTCTGGGCTCACCGATTCCAGGGATTTTGGCGTTGGTCATCGTGATGGCGACGTTGATTGGTCACGTGCCGTTGCCTGGCCGGACGCCGGGAACACTCGGTGCGTTGATCGTTGCCGGTGGCGTTTACTATTTGATGTGTTTGTTGGGCGTATTCGGGTACGAGTTTCCTGAACCGGTCACGATTCAGTGGTTTCCAACGGAGTGGTTGTCGAGTTGGCAGGGAGGGTGGATTGATGCGTTGCCCGATGCGATTCCCTACTTACCCTTCGTGTTGCCGTTTGCACTGGTCACCGTCGTAGGCGGAATCGACTGCACCGAGAGTGCGGCTTCCGCAGGAGACGAGTACGACGCGCGGACGGTGATTGGTGTCGAAGCTCTAGCGACGTTGATTGCCGGGTTGTCTGGAGGCGTGATCCAAACGACTCCTTACATCGGGCACCCCGCCTACAAAGCGATGGGTGGCCGGGCGGCCTACACGCTGGCAACGGCATTGTTGATCGGAACGGCGGGAACGGTCGGCTATTTCGCGTGGTTGAACGCGTGGATCCCAGCACCGGCGGTCTATCCGATTTTGGTTTTTGTCGGATTGGAAATCACGTCGCAGACCTTCGTGGCCACGCCCAAGCGACACTACGCGGCGGTGGCGATCGCTTGTTTGCCGGCGCTCGCCTACCTAGCGATTAGTTTGCCGGATCGAATCTTCGGCGACGCGGCGATGTTTTCGGCGGGGTTATCGATGGGCGATTTGGACGGCGGTCCGCTCAAACATGACCTGCAAACACTCCGCATGCTCAGCAATGGATTCATCGTCACCGGTTTGCTGTGGGCGTGGCTGCTCGCGTCGATGATCGATCACAAGATGAAGCTCGCCGCCGGGGTGTTGTTTCTCTGTGCAGGCTTGACGTTCTTTGGCGTGATGCACTCACCACTGCAGGGCAACCGGTTGTTTGTCCCGTTCGGCGTGGCGACCGATAGTCCGCTTGCGTTGCCTGCGGAATCGTTGCCTGCGGTCTTGCAATTCGTTGGCGGATATTTGCTGACCGGGCTGTTCCTGTTGGCATGGGATTGGGTAATGCCGAGCAAGCCCGAGCCAACCGAGTCGGTTGAGAGTGAACACGAAGCGTAGGTAGAGCTCGTGTTCGCAAACAGAGATTTGCGATTCGCCAGGCTTCGGGATCGTTCAGCCTGGGAATCGTTTTCGCAGAGAGATCGCTAGCCGAGTCGATCGGTCGCGATGTGGTAGTGCGGGTCTTCGCTGACGTTGACTTCGACGAGATCGCCGGCCTTGTCGAGAAGATTGCGGCACTCTTGGCTGAGGTGGGTCAGGTGCAGACGTTTGCCCGCCGCCATGTACTTCTCAGATACCGAGTTGATCGCTTCGATCGCCGACTGGTCATAGACACGGGTGTAATAAAAATCGATCACCACGTCTTCTGGGTCGTTCGCAACATCGAACATGTCTTTGAACGATGCGACCGATGCGAAGAACAGCGGTCCGTGTAGTTGGTAGATTTTGCTGCCGAATTCGTTGTATTTGACGTCTGCCGCAATGTGGGTCGCGTGTTGCCAAGCGAACACGAGGGCCGACACGATCACGCCCAAGATCACAGCCGAAGCCAAGTCGTGCATGAAAACGGTGTAGCCTGCGACCAGCACCATGACGAACATATCGCTCGCGGGCATGCGTTTGAACATCTTCAGCGATGCCCATTCGAAGGTGCCGATCACGACCATGAACATCACGCCAACCAACGCAGCCATCGGGATTTGTTCGATCCATCGGGCGAAGAAAAGCACGAAGGCTAGCAAGCAAACCGCAGCGGTAATTCCCGACAATCGACCACGACCGCCCGAGTTAACGTTAATGAGAGATTGTCCGATCATCGCACAACCGCCCATTCCACCGAAGAATCCGCAAACGAGGTTTGCGATTCCCTGTCCGACACATTCGCGGTTGCCTTGACCGCGTGTTTCGGTGATCTCGTCGATCAGCGTGAGCGTCATCAATGACTCGATCAGGCCAACGCCGCAGAGAACGATTGCGAACGGAAAGATGATCCGCAGCGTGTCGAAATTCATCGGTGCGAGCGACTCGTACTCCATGAAGAACGGCATCGGCAGCCCACCGCTGATCCCCGATTCGACTTCGGGAATGATGACTTCCGGTGTGGCGGAATCTGGCGGTGTGAGGCGATCGACTTTGCTTCGGACGACGTCGTCCACGGAGGCCGCTTGAGAGCTGATGAGTGTGAGCGAGGCGTCCGCTGTCACCGTCTCGTTGATGGCGTTGGGTTGCGAGCCGGATTCTTTACGTGCGTCAGCGATCAATGCGGCCTGCGTGTTGGTTTTCAACATGTCACCGACGGTGGCCAACATGTTTTTACCGTCATCGGTCGGCATCGATTGGTTAATGAATACCGACAGAATTGTGACCGTCAGGATTGCCGCGAGCGAAGGCGGGATAGCCGTTGTCAGTTTCGGCAAGAGGTAAATGATCGCCATCGTCAATCCGACCAGCACTAGCATGATCGCGAGCTGGAATCCGCTGAGGAAAACAAGGTCGCCGGCTTCTGATAACGTCTTGAAACTGCCCAACTGGGCGAGCCCAATCACGATCGCCAGTCCGTTGACGAATCCGAGCATCACGCTGTGTGGGACCATCCGGATCAGTTTTCCGAGCTTGCCGATTCCGACCGCAATTTGCAGCACGCCGCAAAGGATCACGGTGGGGAACAGGTACTCGACGCCGTGCTCGGCCACGAGAGCAACGACAACCACCGCCATGGCACCGGTTGCTCCCGAAATCATCCCCGGACGACCACCCGCGATCGCCGTAATCAGGCCGATGAAGAATGCGGAATACAGTCCAATCAGCGGCGACACACCTGCGACGAAGGCGAATGCGATTGCTTCCGGAACGAGCGCCAACGCGACCGTCAGGCCAGAGAGAACGTCGTTTTTAACGGAGTTGGATTGGTGACGAAAGAAATTGAGCATGTCGTTTGAGAAACTTACCTTGAATACACTTCGGGCCTAGGCGAGCGGATGTTAGTCGTCTCGCGGCAAGGGTCAATGTCGATTGACAAAGTGAACTATCGGTTGCAAATCGCAACAGGGGAAGGCAAACCGCGTCAGTGCGGGATGATGCACCGCTAGCGTCTTTCAGTGCGGCGGTGGGCCCCGAACGATGGGGTGTTCGATGCCGAGAGGCTCCGGCCGGAGGCACCAAGAAGTTTTCGCCTTCGGATCAGCCGGCGAATCTGGCGCTCATCGGGTCAGCAAATATGTAGAACAGGTAAATGTGTAGAGCAATCGCTCGAGAGCGTGATGAAGACGATGTAGCCGATGTCGCCAGACTTCGGTGGCTTGAATTTCGGCGAATCCAGCTACCGGGATCGGGCACATCAAATCTCAAAATGCTCAAGCCTTCCGACGCGGCTTGCTGTTCGGGCACCCGGTAGTGGATCTCGTGAAAGATCCTTCCGAATAAGGATCAGCAACAAAATTCACGCTCCGAATAGAGAGCTGACACAAACTCTCGACCCGCCGGATTTCTAGACCCGCCGGTGAATCGATCCGCCGTTCTCTCCGGGCGGTGAAAAGGGATGACAGTGAAAAGGGATGACAGCGAACGGGTGACGGTCATCGGACCAATCTCGATCACGGATAACTCAACGCCGAATGGATCGCGTCGAGAGCAGGATCGCCCGGTGGAGTATCTTCGATGAGCCCAAACGCGATGACTTGGAATAGGAACCGGTTTTTCTCAAAGATCGAACAATCGTATCGCAGTCGTCCGACACCCTCGGCATCACCGGTGACCGAGTATCGAACCAAAGGGACGCCGTGCTCGGTCTTCTCCTCCAGCGATTCGAGGTTTTTGTTGGTCAGTACCATTTGTTGGGCGAGAGTGCCGGCGAGTTCCTTCAGATCGATCACCCCCAATCCCGCATCCTCAACGGATTCGATGATGAGGATTCCCATTCGTTCGCCGTGCTCTTGGTTTCCGTTGTGAATGAGGGCGGCGTTGGCTACTTCGTTGTAGTTGGCTGCCGCGGCTCCGGTCGCAAGCAGCCATTCGCTCGACGGAGCCTTGAGCACCGCGCCGCTGGGACGGTGAAAGTAGCTGTTTTGCCCGTCGGGGCTTCCCATCGATGATTGCAATGCCTGCGATGTCCCACCGGATTGATCGGACCGCCCGATCATTTGTCGACGTGCCACGGGATCGGTATCTTCGCTTAGGAAGCTCACTGCTCCATCGCCCATGAGCACATTAGCCCCACCGACGTGAGTTTGTGATTCGGGTGAAGTATTGATGAATTGGTCGACGTTGATGTCCTGGGGGCTCATCCAAACGACAGCGGCATCGGTCGTCGTTTCGACCACCATGATCGTATTGCTCAGTCCATCGGTGACATCGCGAAAGGCAACCGGGCTCGCTCCAGACAGCATGCCATCCGGATTCACTACCGCAACGTACGTGGTCACGTTGGATTCTTCATCCGCAGAAGGACAATTGAATACGGGAATGGTTTGTTCGCTGAGTGCTAGGTTGGCAGGATCATTCCAGGGGCGGGTTAAGTCGATTTGCTCGTACAACGACTGGTATTCGAGAAATGGCAGCAGCAACGTCCGCCAACTGTGCAAGCGTTGTCCGTTGGCGTCGACGGTGAAGGCGGGCGGTAAGGAATTATAGGCGGCGTGATAGTTGTGCATCGCCAACCCGATCTGTTTGAGGTTGTTGCTGCACGACATGCGTCGGGCTGCTTCGCGTGCCGCCGAGACCGCCGGTAGCAGTAACCCGGCGCACACGCACATCACCGGGAGTGTTGCGACCGCAATGAGCGCGACGATCAGCAGGGTTTGGTTTTTCTTTGGCGGCGGAGGCGTGGTTTGAACCGGCGCGCCGTATGGAGAGGATGGGGAAGGGGCCGGGTTGCCGGGCGAGTTGGGGTGGCTTGAACCGTGCGGAGGAGGCTGTTGCGACATGGCTTCGTTTGTTTACCCGGGATCCTGGAGGCGGAGCGAAGCGTGGGCGCCAACTCAATCGCCAAAGGACCTCAACGCGCCACGTAAGAATTCCCGCGATTGTATCACGGTGCCCCCTGTGGAGGGGGTGGCTAAACGCAAAAAGCTGGGCGTTCACCTGGAACGCCCAGCTCTAAGCAATCAGCCTAATGCCATCAGTAACGACCCGAAGCATGCGGTCACGGACAACCGCAGATTTCCAAAGTTCTAGAAGCGGCGGTTAATCTGAACTTGGAATTCGCTGTCGTAGAAACGGTCGTCCCAATCCAACGGCACACTGCCGGCGACGCGGATGTTGGTCAGACCTTTGTTGATCACGAAACCAGCGGTGGTGTTCAACAGGTCGATGCTACCTGGACCGGAAATGATGTTGGCGGTAGCAGTCGTTGTATCGCCGTCGTTTAGAGCAGTCGTGTAGTGAAGCTCGGTCATTGCTGCCACACCGTTTACGAGTGTGCTGCAATCATCGCGGTACAACCAAGCACCTGCTGATAGGCTTGTGTAGAACAGATGCTGCTCTTGAAACACATCTTCTGCCCCGCCCTGTGTAATGGTGTCTCCTCCAAGTGCAAAGTCGATCTGGGTCACACCTTGAAGGAAAGTGTTTTCCGTTGGGGTACTTACGAAGCCCAAATACGGTGCGAGAAAAACCGTTTCGTTCTCCATTTCCATGCCGCCGGCGAATTGAAGGTCGTCAGCAGTAGGAAGAGTCAACGTCATACCACCACCGACTAAACAGGAGTCGCCAGAGTACAAAAGGCTTTTGAACGCCAGTTGAATGTTGCCAAATTCGCCGCCCCTATCCAACGCGGTTGATAAGTCAGAAGCGAAACCGTCGGAAACCGCTAGCCGCAACTCGATAGAAAATAGTCCGTCGATAAAGGTCTTTTCGCCGCCGAACAGGTGGCGATCGAGATAGGTCGATGTGCCGGCAGCTTGGTCTACGGTCAACGCACCGTCAAAGTGACTGTAGCTGTAGAAGACACGATCTTGGGGGATCGGGCTGATGTTTTCTGTAAACTTAAATCGCCGGGTCGCTGTGTTTGGAATCGTGTAGATCGTACCAGGGCCAGAAATGGTGATCGTCGTTCCATACCCAGGCGAGTCACCGAGCATGTTCGGTGCATCGAGTCCACCGCCGCTCGCTGTGGTGCTCGCGAGCGAAGTTGCGCCCGCCGCCGCGAAGTTGTTCGCTGCCGTGTTGGCTGTCAGCGGGGCATCGAAGGTTGGAGCCTCCGATTGAAAGGAAGGGTCAGGCGTGGGGGCGGTGACCGCGCCGGATTCCGTGGCAGGTGCAGCCGGTTCGGCTGTGCCTTCGATAATCATCGGTGAAGCGTATTCACTGGGATAGCATGGCGACGTGACAGCGGGCGGGCAGCAGTCTTGGACTGTTGCCGCGACGAGCCGAGCGTCGGTACCGTCGGCAGCCATCACGCTACCGCCGGAAAGAGATGCCACCGCCATCAACTGCAGCAAGAGCCGGCGTCGACGTGATGGTGAGTGAGTATTCCGTCGTCTAGACATTCGAACATCCTTGATAGGAAGGGCAAGGTGAGGTCGCATCCGTGTGCGTCACCTGTTGAACAAGTATTCAATTTGATGAATCGACAAAGTCCTTCGGGCATCCTGACATGAATGCCATGTTTCGGGGGGGCATTGCCTAGCCGCCTTTCGGGTCGAACTATTGGGGGGGATCGCGCCTTCGACAAAGATCGTGATGCCTGGGTTGAGTTTGCTGGCTGCGCAAACAAGGTGAAGCCACTGCACCTATCGCACTGCTATATGACGAGGACACGCTGTGAGATTGCGTCATCAGTTCTGGTCGAAGACGCGGGCCTGCATCACCCGACCTCAGCCGAGATGCGGGTAATGAGTTGGCGGGTAACGCAGGTAAGTCTGCCGGCTACGCAAAATCAGGGATGGGCGTACCACTGCCGGGCTATTCCACTTGTTGGATGACGCCACTGCCGGGCGCTGGGATTGCCGTGTGCTGCGATCGCCGGGCAAGGCCACTGCCAGACTACTGTTCTTGTGCGAGTCGTTCGGTTGCCTCGTCGACGATGGGGCGGGCCCATGCGGTGTCTTGGTATAAGCGGATGATGCCACGAAGCAAATTGACTCGTTCCGCTGCAGGCATCTCTTCACTCGCATCGAGCCGCTGCGTCAAAACGGAGAGGCGGGAGTCGCTCTCGATACCCAGCGGTTGTTCAGTTTCCAAACGATCGAGTTCGTCGCGCACGAGGCGCGTCAGTTGAGTTAACTCGAGTGACGTTGGCTCGGTTTCGTCGCCGCCAAAAACATCGAGCCAGGCATGGAGATGCGTTTGGGCTTCCTCTGTAGACGACTCTCGGATTTGCATTGCATTGAGGAAGGCTTGGGCTGCCGGATTGAGACGGGAAACTCCGCCGATCCGACGAGCCCGACCGGTCAATCGTTTAATCGTCTGTTCGAGTTCGGCTTGCCGTTGCCACTGTCGAACTTGGTCCGCGTTCTCGTCGTCTGGATACGCATCGAGGTAGCGATCGATCAGCGTTCGATTGAGCGTTAAGTCACCATCTTGTTCCGCGGATTGCAGCGTCGCGAACATCACGTCGGCGGGCGGGGTTTGCATCGCTCTGACAAACAGGTAAACACCTCCCGCCAAGATCGCAATCATGCCCACGATCGACGCGAAGTGCAGCCAGTTGTGGGCCGATGATTCTTTCGTGTGCGGCCCAAAATATCCCGACTCGGCTTCGTCGCTTCCGATGGTTTGAAACCGGGTAGGTGATGTGACCGGGGATTCCGTTTCGAACTCGGTGGATCGACCATCGTCGTCGCTATCGGTGGCGGATCCGTCCGGAGTGAAGGTTGCGGCAGTCGCGGCGTTTCCGTTTGAGGGAGACTTCTTGTCGTGTCGACCGGTGAGTTGTGATCCCGGTTTGGATGTCGTCAATGCGTCGCTGTCGGCGGCGTTTTGCGAAGCCGGAGGCTGTGATTGAGAGGCGTCGGTCAGATGCGAATGTTGGGTGTCCGAATCGCTTTGAATGGGTTGGTGGACGCTCGTGCCGCTTTGAGTGGCATCGTTCTCCAGTGCAACGGTGCGGTTGCGCTGCAAGCCAGCTCGCGTTGCCATGAGGCGTTTCGAAACGGCCAGTGCCGTGGGCGGACGATCGGCCGGATTTTTCTCGAGTAAGTGATGAACGATCTCGACCACCTCGAGCGGGACCTCCGGATTGATGAGTTCGAGTGGAACGGCTCGGTCGCGTTTGAGCGATTCGATCACCTGGGTCAGTTTTTTGCCGGCGAAAGGAGAGCGGCCCGCGAGCATCGCATACATGACGCTGCCCAGCGCGTACAAATCCGTCCGCGGTGTGATCGGTCCATCGCCGGCTTGCTCCGGAGCCATGTAGTCGGCAGTGCCGAGAACCGAACCGGCGAGCGTTTGGTCGCCGTAGCCGAATAGTTTGGCGATTCCGAAGTCGACCAATTTGACTTGGTTATCTTCGGTGAGCAGCAAATTGGCAGGCTTCAAATCTCGGTGAATCACGCCAATGTCATGCGCGTGCTTCAACGCGGTCGCAATTTGAATGGCGATATCAACCGCTGGCAGCCACCCCATGCGTTTGACGTCGCGGATCCGTTGCTGCAGCGATTCGCCTTGAACGAGTTCCATCGCGTAGAACAAACGGCCTTGTTCTTCGCCATATCCGATCAGTCGCACGATGCCCGGGTGTCGCAAACGACGAAGAGTTTCGATCTCGGCATCAAAACGTCTACGAAACCGGGTGTCATCGGCGACGTGTTGGGCGATCAACTTCACCGCAACCCGTTCACCTGACTTGGCATGTGTCGCTTCGTAAACCGAACCCATACCACCGCGACCGATGATCTTGCCGATTTCGTAGGGGCCAAGATATTCGAATTCACTCATAGGGTTATTCGCCGGTTAGATCATTGGGGTCGATTGTCCCGCGAGAATCCGTCGATCTCCAAGGGAACATGTCCATGGAGACTAGATTAGTTGCCTTCGGATTCGGGAGCGTTGTTTTCGACTTCGATACTCCAGTCGGCCCGAGGGGTATTGAACGTGTTGACTTCGATTGATTGGTCTTCGTAGATCTTTCGAATCGCCTCGTCGGCCTGTTGGACCTCTTCGGGGGTAGTCAAAGGGGACAGTGTCACTCGGAAGGATTCCGTTTCACCCGGGCCGAGATCCACGGTGCGTCCTCGCTCGTGTTCGAAGCCGCGAGGGTTGGGGAAGTTGGTTGACGGCTCAATGCCGGCGACGTACCCGTCACCTGTTTCGGCGCAGTTTTTCCAGAGGACAAACCACGGCAAGGTGGACGTTCGGAATCGAACCGACAAGCCGCGTGCTCCTTTCGCGTCGGCGAGCATCGCGTGCCCCATTCCCGATTCATCGCTGCAAGGCTTCGCAAAGTAAACGCGTTCAACGTACCCCGACGTCGGACCATCAAAACGTTCCCAGCGGTCAATCTCTTCGGCGGCGTGGTCGTTTCGCGGCGCGACTTCTTCGACGGCAACATTCAGGCGAGCGTCTTTGCCGAGGACCGGGGCACCGACGTTGATGTGGTATAGCAACTGCATCGATGCAGGAGTGGAGAGTTCGTTGGTCACGTCATCGAGCAGTTCAACATCGTCGCGGTCGGCATGGATGCGAACTCGAGTGCGCATCCGGAAACGTTTGACAAACAATCTCGCTTCGATCGTCTCGGCGACCAACTCGGCGCGTCCGGAGGCTTCGTCAAACTCGACCGACAACGCATCGGCTGGCGTGTTGGCGATGTGCCCGTGCAGCGGATGCAGCAGTTGACCATTGGCATCGTGTTCGGGGGCACCGTTGCTTTCTAATCCGCATCGGGTGACCAGTTCGTCAAACCCAGACAAGAATCCCACACCGCTCGGTTCGCCGACGTCGACATAGTTCGGATGCACCGGACCCACGACAGGCGATTGCCATTGGTACCGCACCCCATTGGCTTGCATCCGCCAGATCGCCATCCCACGCGTCGGCAGGATGTCAACGTGCATTCGCGAATTCGCCATTCGGACGATCTCGACGCCTTCGCTGACGCCGCCACGAAACACGCCTTTGCGAATGGTGAGTTCGCCCGCGCGGGTTTCGATGGTCAGGTGCAGCGGGCTCGATTCATCCCACTCGATTCGTTGTTCACGGTCATCGATTGTTCGCAGGACAATGGATTCGGTCGGCATGACACAAATGGGGGTAAAAGGGCGAGAGAATAGGAATGGAAACGAGGGAATAAAAAGGTCGAGAGATTGAATGTCGTTCCGCGACCCTTGCCAGAGCGTGTCGAATTTACCGGCGGCTGACTACCGCCCCAAAGTGCGGGGCAAACCGCGCCGAAGCCGCGGGCGAGGTAACGCAGTGTAAATAGGTGCGGTTGTTTCTAACGGGCATTCGCTGCGCTTAAACTGTTGGGTTCTGGTGCGATCGGTCGCAATCGGGGTATCCTATAGACTGCGGCCTTTAAAGCCGTCCCTCAAAATTTCCCACCTTTTATAAATCCCTAAGCGGTACCGACCTGATGAGCAACGTGAAATTAGATGAAGGCCTCGTAAAAGGCGACAGTGTCACCAAGTTACTCGATTCGGCAATGGATGCGGGTGACGGACTTTTGCGTTTGACGCCCACCTGGGTGCCTCGCTCGTTCCTGCACCCCGGACGCCGGATCAAATTGCATCCCGGTGATTATTACCGCTTTGGAGCCGATCGGGGCGGAATCGACGAACGATGGTTCGGCAGCACCACCGAAGCCGCCAACGAAGGACGCGTGTGGCACGAAGGTCTCAGTTTCTGCCTCTTTGAGGGAAAAAAATTCTTGCTCAAGGACGCCGTCGCTGAACGCGGAGCCGATCTCGTGGGCGAATCGGTGTACAGCAAGTACGAGCGGTGGCCGGTGTATTCCAAGTTTTTTGACAATATGGGCCCCATCCCCCATCACATGCACCAGTCGTTCGAGGATGCAAAACTCGTCGGGCAGGAGGGCAAGCCAGAGAGCTATTACTTCCCTCCGCAACTCAACAACGTCGACAACAACTTTGCCTACACGTTCATGGGGCTCGAGCCCGGCACGGAACCGGCCGATGTTCGCCGCTGTTTGGAAAACTGGAATGCGGGCGACAACGGAATTCTTGACCTCAGCCGCGCGTACCGCCTCAAACGCGGAACCGGTTGGTTGATCCCACCGGGAGTCTTGCACGCACCCGGATCGCTGTGCACGTACGAACCGCAATGGGGCAGCGACGTCTTCGGGATGTACCAATCCATCGTCGAAGGCCGCTACGTTCCCTGGTCGCTACTGGTCAAGGACATGCCCGAGGACAAACATCAAGATTTGGACTTTATCGTCGGGCAGTTGGACTGGGACAAGAACGTAGACACCCATTTCAAGAACAGCAACTATCTCGAACCGGTCCGCGACGAGAAACGCAGCGGTGACGGCTACGAAGACCTGTGGATCGTCTACGGCACCGTCGACGGGCAACAACTTTTCAGCGCGAAAGAACTCACGATTCAGCCTGGTGCCAAGTGCACACTGCAGGACGGTGCGACGAGCAGTTGGATCACCGTGCAAGGTCGCGGCCGCATGGGCTCACTCGACCTCCAAACGCCCGCCATGATTCGCTTTGGCGAGAACACCACCGACGAAGTGTTCATCTCGCACGTCGCAGCGACACGCGGTGTTGAGATCGAAAACCTCGGCAGTGAACCACTCGTGGGACTTCGATACTTTGGGCCCAATGCCCACTCGGACCTGCCCAAAGCAGGTTCGTAACGCGTTTCAGATACTCGCGTTCTGCGAGAGAGTTGCTATGCGGAACCTACCGATCGCTCCGTCGACCGGTACTTCTTAATCTCGGCAGACATCGGTCCTCTATGTGACCGGTCTGCCTTTGAATTTCCGCAGCCGAGATCGCTTCGGTTTAATACAAACGGAACTCGATCGAACCGTTCAGGACGACAGCGTCTTCGGTGTCGACTTGGCCGGCACGCCAGACGGCGAAGTCTTCGAAGTAGTCCAACCCGAAGATCGCACGCGCCGGGATTCCGAAGCAGTCGAATTCGGTCTTCATCTCGAACCCGTATGTCGTGGTAAATCCACCGGTTTCGCCGGTGTTAAAACCACCGCCTCCGTCGTCTCCGACATAGGCTCCATCAAGGTCATAGAGACCGAGGGTTAGGTCGAGCCAAACCGGAGTGCGGCCGAAGCAGGTTTCCCATCCGGTGACGACCTTCGCACCTTGATAGTCCGACTCGATGTCATGGCCGGCAGCGTCTTGGTCCCAGTTCATCATGCTGTATCCGAAACCGGCCGACAGGTGGTGATCGCCGAAGTCCCACGTGTCACGCAGCAACGCTTCGAACCCGATCATTTCGGCTGAGTCGGAGACGCCATAGCTGAATCCCGATTCCACGCTCGTGCGATATCCGTCGAAGCGATGGTGACCCGAAAGCCCCATCAACACGCCGACGGAATCCCCCGAATCGTTGGCCAGTTCGGGCAGCAGCGGAGCCCAAATGCCGACGGACGAGTTCAATTCGGTGCCTTCAATGGCGGATGCCGATGAGGCACCAAGTGTGAGCCAACCGGCGAGCGTCATGGCAACGACACCGCAAAGGCTCCCAGGAGTTTTACTACAACGCATGGCCGGAGAGTTCCACAGGTTATTGGGGGACGGGTGCAAAGCCAGCCTCGGCACCATCTATCGCTCCGTTGGTATCGGAACCGGGGGCAGAGCACCCTCGACCGGACTACGAAAAAGGAGGACGCCGGCGACGAAATGCGTAACGTCAACCGGCGTGGCGAAACCTTGCGATCGGTTGTGTTTTTGCTAAAGCCACCAGGCAATATTGCCGGGGATTGGGTTATAACGACGTTCATGGTTGCAACGCCTCCTCCCGCCGAACCCGATTCCAACGCACTCGTCTCTGGTGACACAGACGCATCGAGCATGGACAGCGAAACGCAAGATTCGCTCGATGAGATCATGCTCGCTTGTCTCGAACGCTTTTCCGAATCCGAGTCCGCCGACGCTCCGCAGGATCTGATCCGCTATCTGCCGGACTCCGATCGAGAAACACGGCATTTTGTCTTGGTCGAACTGATCAAGTTGCAAATGGCCATGGCGGCCGAGAACGGCACGCCAAGACCGCTCGAACGCTACTTCGACGCGTTGCCTGACCTAATCTCTCCTTCAACCACACCGCTCGATCTCATTCTCGAAGACATTCAGTTGCAGCGTGAATGTGGTTTGAATCCTGAATACAAAACGTTTGCTGAACGCTTTCCGCAGTACTCCGATTCGCTCGCGCCGCTGCTCGGAGTTTGCGAAACCGCTCTCCCACGCGAACACACGCAGCCTCCTGATCCGGTCGCTCCGGGCGAGACGCTCGACGATTTCGAGATCATCCAACTGCTCGGAAAAGGAGCGTTCGCCCACGTCTATCTCGCTCGACAGATTTCCATGTCGCGGCTCGTCGCGGTGAAGGTTTCTCGTTGGAAAAGCAACGAGGCTCTCGACGCGAGCGAATCCCGCGCGTTGGCACAGTTTGACCATCCCAATATCATTCGCGTGTTTGATCAGCGATTCCTTCGCGAACCTCCGCTGCATCTTTTGTACATGCAGTTTCATCCCGGCGGCACGTTGGCGGACGTCATCGCGAAAGCCAAACTGACGCACCACAATCGTCGTCGAGGTGCGCTCCTGTTGCAGTCGGTCGACGAGAATCTACTGGCATCGGCTCAGGTCGTGCCGGAACGATCGACCACTCGCGAATGGATCAACGAGATCGAATGGCCCAAGTTGGTCGCGTGGATCGGTATCCAGCTAGCCGGTGCTCTCCAAGCTGCTCACGACACCGGCGTTCTACACCGCGACGTCAAGCCTGCGAACGTACTGCTCACCGCGGAAGGAATCCCGCAACTCGCCGATTTCAATGTCAGTCTTGCGGGGGCGTCGGGGAGAGCCGGGGCGGCCTGTTCGCTCGGCGGATCGGTTGGCTACATGGCACCCGAACACCTGCGTGCGATTACAGCGAACCTGTTGGCACCTCAGGAAGAAGTTCGCGAACGGGCTGATCTGTATTCCCTTGCCGTATTGCTCTGGGAGCTTTGGCAAGGGCAACGACCATTTGACTGTGCGTCGTCGGCCGCCTCGTGGACGCAAGCCGTATCCAATCAGCTCGACGGTCGCTTAAAAGAACTCAAGCCACCGCGTTACAACAATACCGCGTGGCAGCGTGTCCTCGAGTCCGTCCTGCGCCGGGCTCTTTCAGCTGACCCCGAATCTCGTCCGGCCACCGGGGCGGAGTTCGCGGGCGATCTGCGGTTGGCTCTGTATCCCGCGGCGGCGGAGTTGTTTGACCCCAATCCGAATTCGTGGACGGCGTGGTTGATGCGCCGGTCGCCATGGTGGGTCACGATCGTGGTCATCCTACTGCCGAATATGGCGGCCGGAAGACTGCACTACCTCTACAACCTCAATGAGATCATGACCGAGTCCACACGTAACGGTTTGGACACGCTGTCGTATCAAATCAACTTTACATTCTTTCCAATCTGTGCGTTGTTGGTGATTGCCTTCACGCGAGCACCGATGCGTGCGTTGCGAGCAGCATCTTCCGGCAAAGCACCCGCCTATTCCGACATTCGCTGGACATTGCAACTCGGCCACCTATCCGCTTTGGTCGGAGGCGGTTGCTGGATTTTCGCTGGCGTTTTGATGCCGTATCTGTTGAGCGTACGGTTCCCCGAATTCACAACGAGCCAGTCGATTCATCTCTTTGTGTCGTCGCTCATCTGTGGCGGCGTCGCGATGATCTACCCATTCTTTTCTCTCGGTTTGATTTGCGCCGGAGCCTACTATCCCAAGATGATTCGACCGACGATGCAAGATCCGGATTTCGACCGTAATGCGGCACGCGTGATCTCGCAAAGCGAATCGTATTTGCTGATAGCGGCTTTGATCCCACTGGTAGGTGCGGCCCTAATGATCTTCAGTCAGAGCCAGTCACGCTACTTCATGTTGCTCGCGATCACGGCAGGGATGATCGGATTGTTAGGGTCCTTCATCGCCTACCGAACGCTCGTTCGCATGTGGACAAAGTTAGGCGAGGTTTTGTCGGTGGCTGACCCCGTGGTCCCAGGTGACTCGCGATCAAGTCGAGCCGGGTGATCAAGTCGAGCCGGGTGATTCTGTCGAGTTGCTTGATTCAGGGGCGGTTGTCAATTCACTCCAGCCGCAGTGACGGTTTCCTACCGCACATATGGCATCAACTCATCAACCAAGGTTTCGTCAATGTTCGTAAGCACAGCTTGTAGCTTTTTGTGCTCGTTGCTTGAAAACAAATCAACCGCCTTGGTGATCCAGTGCACGCTCGGAAAGTAGTGATAGCCTTTGCGTTTGCGTATCCGGTCACGTTCCTCGCTGAGTCCACCGAGCAGCATCGTGACCACATCACATCGTTTGCGATAGTTGCAACTCGACAGTTTGAAGGCGATCCATTGGTCTTCAAACTCGATACGATTGTCGCGGACGTTTTGCGCGACGCGTTCCGCGAGAAAGTCCAACGCCGCTCGGTCTTTTGCCGACACGCTGTGGATCAGCATTTCGACATCTTCATACTCAACAAAATCGTCGAGCCAACGTGAGTCGAGCCGAACGCCGCCTTTCTTTTGAGCAGGTTCGGTCTCGGTCATCGGGTGCCACTCGTCGAACAGACTGCCGCGTCCGAGATGCTGAATCGCCGTTCGCAGTTCCGTGTACCGATGGTGTTCGAGCTTCTCCCGGGCTGTTTTCCTGCCTTGCTTTTTGGAGGCCTTCTCGCCAGCGTTTGCGCGGTAAAGCGGCGAGAACTCTTCGTAGACCGTCGCCGGTGGATAACTCTGCGTGGCAGACTGAAGACATAGCCCGAGCAACTCTTCCGGTGCGTCCATGTGATGGCTCGCGATCAAGCTGACTTGTGCGGGTTTGCCATTGTCCAGACTCCAGGTCGCGATCGCATGGATCAGGTCGGAACCCCCGGAATACTTCCCTCGCAGTGCCAGCAACTCGTCCCAGCGATCGAGGATCTCTTTCGCGAATTTCTGCAGCACCGCATCCTTTCGAAACGTGAAGCACGACCATCCTGCAAGGAAGCGGTTGATTCGTTCGTCAACCAATTTTTTGTCGGCGGCACTGAGTTTGCTTTTGCTGAGCAACGGCTGTAAATCTGAAAGCGACTCGTTCAATAACTCAATAACCTTTTTCATCCGCGACTTGCTATGCCTTTCCCGCATCGCAGTCGCGACCTGCCATGCCTCGTCCTCTTTCAAACGTGACACCAGCAGTTCATTGACCTCCGGTTGGTCGAACAGGGCGAGGCGGTTGTACGTTAACTCGCGGACTTCACGCTGCCGCGATTCCACCTGTTGCATCAACAGATTCAAATCGCCCGGTTCCTCACCGAGGCACGAGACGGCGGCGAGTTTGGTCTCCTTGCTTCCGTTTTCGAAAGCGTCGAGCACGATCGGTCTGGCTTTCTCCGGGGCCAAACGATGCAAAATCCGTAGCCGCCGCGCATCACCGCTCTTGCCTTTGATCGCGATCGTTTCTTCGATCAAGGGGACAATTGACGGACCGTAGTCTCCAACGATCTTTTCCATGAGGTCCGCCAGTTCGCCATATCGATCATTCAAAGCCGTGATCGCATAGTTTACCAATCGCGGGTCTTGAAAAACGCCTTGCCGATGGGCCTCGCGGATCGTTTCCAAGCGTCCGGTCCCACCGGTTGTTAAGGCCTCGATTACAGGTTTGAGCAAGCGTGCCGGGGTTTGTGTTTGAGTCAGTGGAATGCCGATCGTCTTGATCGGTTTGATCGGACCTTTGCCGCCGAGTTCCCCCTGCGTATACAAGATTGCCATCACGAGTGAACTGAGGTCGAGCAGCGCCGATGCGGAGTCCTTGGGCGAGGCATCGATCAAACGTTCGACTCCCTCGGCCACTTTGGCAAACACGGGAGCCTTCTCCCCGCTCTTCTGAAGTGTCGGGATCAGCTTCTTGAGCCGGAAATCACCCGCGGCCAAATTGCTGCCCGCGATCGCCAGCCGACGTGTCTCGTCAAAAACCTGATGCAGTGCAGCAATCGACATCTGAGTCGTCCTCCCAAAAGTGCGGCGGAATCGTGAAACCTGTCGTATTTCAACTCGTTGTGTAGCGGCCACTGTGAACATGAGGCACTGTGAACATGAGGCACCGTGAACATGAGGCACCGTGAACATGAAACACTGTTGAACATGCCACGAAATGAGGCCTGGCCAGCAAACCCTCGAGCCCGATTCGGTCCTTCATTTGGGACGTACCCAACCGATCAAGGAACACGGTGCGTGCGTCGCACAAAAAGGTGAACCCGTTCCCCGAAAGTCCCGCTCCCCCATGGGTAACAGTCTAAAGGATTCGAGGCGGCGGCGCGTTCGCCAGTGCACGCAGCGGCAAAACGGCAGAACAGCGAAACAGGCGAACAGTACCGCCGGCAGATCGGTTTTCACACGCTTGTCAGCAAACATGCGAACAGGTATTTTGTCGTGCCGCCTGCAAAAGGCCACAATCCCGGGCGATTAGCTCAGTTGGTTAGAGCGCTGCTTTCACACGGCAGAGGCCAGAGATTCGAGTTCTCTATCGCCCACTTCCGAAAACTCAGCATTCCCTGTGAATCGCTGGGTTTTTTCGTGCTTTCACGATCGCGGGTTGCCTTGTCAGATTCGGTCAGGGATGGACTATTTTGGCCTGCTTGGACTGGATTTGGTGCATCCATAGGTGCATCGGAGCTAACGCTCAGTGTTGGCAGGTGCTCCACTGCCGCCGACGTTTCCAGCAACCGCTCATCGGTGTATGTGTTCATCGTCAACGCGATGTCGCTGTGACGCATCACCGCTTGGGCAGTTCGGGGCGATACTCCCGCAGCCGATAGGTGCGTACCCGTGCTGTGCCTCAAGGCGTGCAGGTGAATCCGCCCCTCATTCTCATCGACCTTGTCGATCCCGGCCGCAATCAAGTCTCGATTCAGAATCCGAAGCAACCCGGTCGGGACATTAAAGATCAGGTCGCCCGGTGCCTTGTCGGCAACCCACGCACGCAGATCGGCGGCAAGGTCGCTCTTGAGCGGGACGGTTGAACCTTTGCGGTTCTTCTCGTTGCTCGATTTCAAAATTAGAAACGGAACGTCACCGAACGACAAATCGGACTTCCGAAGCGTCCGCAGCTCGTTGGACCGCAACCCCGTCAGAATCAACGTTTTGTAGATCAGCGCTCGCTCGGTGCCCAGACGCTCCAGCTTTGCCCGTCTGGCGTCGGGAACCTTGGCAACCTGTTTTCCCGCGTTCTTGCCTCTCCGGACTGTAAGAGCATCTTGGAGCGGGCGACGCTGCGCGATGTCGAGAAGCCTCTGCATTTCATCACGCGTCAGCGACCTTGCAACTCGTTTGCGGTCAGACTTCTCATCGCGTTTGCCGAATCCGTCAAACGGATTGGACGTTAGGCGACGTTCGCCGGTTTGAGAGGGACGTTTTCCTTGCAAACGAATTCCGGTCAACCAGTTACCGAACGCCGTCCATAACGTGACGTGCCAGTTGTACGTTGCTGCCGACATTTCAGGCTGACCACGCAACCACTTTCGCAATGCATCCGCGTTCAAGTCCCGCAACCAACGGAATCCACAACCGTCGCAAGCCGCCTTCAACCGGGTTTCGCTCGTCTTGATCCGATCAGCGTTGACACCTCGCGTTTTTAGATCAGTGATGTATTGGGCAATGTGATCGGCAAGCGGTATCTTGTTGTGGTCGCCGATTTTCAAGTCAGTGGTTGTTATCGAACCAACTCGCACCTTATCCGCGATGGACAGCAGCTCGGCGAGTTTCGTTTTGGCCGCCTGTTTGTCTCGGCATCCGGTAGCGACTTCCCGAACGATTCCTTCGCCGTCGCGATACTTGGCCGTGTACGTTGACGCTTCGGTTTTGATTCTGGGCGAGCCATCTTTTCCGGTCGTCACTTCGGCCGATCGTTTCCTGCCTTTGCCATCGGTCCATCGAGCGATTTGTTTGCCCTGGCGAGAAACGATCTCTGCATTCGCAGGCATTGGGCGGACGTAGGTTTTCTTAAATACGCTAGCCATTTCGTGTCATCTCCACGATTCATCAAAGAACAAAAGTACCACGGCGGGCCGGTGATGATGCCGGTGTTCGGGAGCTACCCTAGCCGTGGCGATTGAAATCTATCGGTCAACGACTGTCTGTCAACTCGCAAATCGCTCACATATAAAACGCCCGTGTCGCCCGTTGCAGCGTGCAGGCACCAAGCAAATTCTTATCGCAATTGCGCAACTACAGCTCCAGAACGGTCCCTAACCGTGAAGGATTGCTTTTTTGACGCAGTCATACACACGCAGCTTACTATCACCCCCCTGGTTGCTCCGGTTCACCACTTGGTTGCACCGTGCAACTTGTCGAACCATTTTGGTCGTACAGGTTTGCCCTGTTTCTGCCTTGGAAGATCGTTTTCTAATTCCAAATATGTCTTTGCCATTTGAGCGGCGCTGCCTTGCGGTGTCTCCCGTCGCCATCATTTGACCGCAGCGGCGAGGCGAGTGAACCCTAGGTTCTCATTGCTGGCGCCTGAGTGGAAAGATTTACCACTGGAGAACACGACTCGATTCTCACGTGGGGCATTAAGCCCAACGCTTGAAACTGTTCGTTGATCAATTCAACGGCGGTTTCGGCAAATGAATGTGGGACGACCAGGGCATCGTGAATCGGTGCAACGGCCACGTTTGGGTAGCGTTTTGATAATGTGTCACCGAGTCGATCGATCATCAACGTCGATTCGGCGCATTGGAGCAGACACGCAAGTCGCTGATGCCCGGCTTGCTTCGCGGAAACGATGAACGCGGCGATCGTCGGGAAATCTCGCCGGATGACGGTGAACACTGGTGACCGAATCATGGACTCGAGGGTATCGAACACCGGGATCAAGGAAGCTCGCTTGAATGACCGTTCCGATATTGTTCGCAGATCAATCTCTCGCTGGCGCCCATTCGCTAAGGTAATCGTCGTCGTGGTTGGTCCGTCATGCGTCTGGATGGCATCGTAGAGGAATCGGTAGATAGACCGTGTCTCGCATAGTTCGATCCATGCTGCTATATCACGCGCTACCTTACCGCGATGCCAATCAAAAATTTGCGCGTCATATGATGGTAGGTTGGTTGTTGATGAGGGGCAGCGTTGGTGGCAAACTGACAGATATCCAAGCAATAATGGCTGGCACGCTGACACGTCCACCAAACTCACAGATTCTCCGTCGAGTGTACGGACGTGCTTCCTTGCTCGTCGTGGCAACTGTGTCATCAGACTGTGATATCGCCGATATTCGCATCGATGGGCAAACTCCTGTCCGTTCATCCATCTGGCAATGATCCATTGATACCAGCGGACAGAAAGCCGTGGATCTTCGGCCGCTTCGGGGGCCAAAGCAAACCGATCGAAGCACTTTCGGTAATGCACCCCAGCCGGACCAAGGTTGTCGGGATCAATCTCGAACGTCTTGATCGCTTTTCGTATCGTCGGTCGTGTCGTTAGGGTGTGTAGACATGATTTCCCGGTTCGATGTTCTCTCGCCAAGCGATACGATTTGGTGAAGGCAGGGACGCCTTCCTTGCCCGTGCTATAACGTTCGTTTGATTCCACAATCCCAGCGTCGATCATTGCATTGATGCGTTCGCGGTATCGCCGCCCGATCAGTGCTGAAAGCAGCTTGTTGTGAAAGTTGATCCAGTGCCCGCCACGCCACCTCTCCTCGGTCAATGACGTGTGCAGAGCAAGTATCGAAAGAAACAACGCCCAATTGTCGCCTTCGCTCCCTGGTGGCAACGTAACGCTATGAGGTATCGCAACGTGCGCGACTGTCGGTAGATCGCTCATCGTCATCGACTTCTCGACTCGCTTGCGCCTGCTTGAACTGACCGGGCGAGATGTTCCACTATCGCTGTGACCTCAGCATTTGCCCGGTTGCGAAAACTCACAAATTGGCAAGCCACGTCACGCCCAATCATCGACGATCCCCCACATGATTCGGAGCATCCGATCCCACCGCTCGTATTCGGCTTGTGGCTTGATCGCGTGAATCGAATCGAACTCTCGCATCGCCGACTCTAAAGCAGCCTTCGCTTTCTTGACATGCTTTTCAATCTGCTCCTTGTCACTGACCGGAACACCTGAGGCGATCGCATCAGAATCGGGGATATCAAAGTCATCGATCGATTGCGGCATCGTCTTCTCATCAGTACTCGTTGTTACGGCGGTCTCTGATTGCGAGCTACTAATGGTTGACTTCGCACTGGAGAGCAACTTGGGATCCGCCTCCAGTTCGGTGCAAGAGTGACTGGATTGCGTACTAGTACTCAATCGCGCCGACGCTGCGCGAGCACTCGCGATCTGCACCTTCGCATCTCGCAAACTCATTTCCCCTTTAAACACCAACTCGGTCAAATGCCTATTAGTACGCACTGACTTTGCCAGAGTAATGTAGGTGCGACTGATACCAAAACGTTCGGCGCGTTCAGCATCAGTCCCCGTGATTTCGGAGCCTGTCGCGATGATTGCAAGCTGGCTCTTAGTCAGCATCCGCCGCTTCACATTCAGCCCGAGCACATATTCCACCGTGTCGGTGACCTCGCTATCGGCTACATCTACATAGACCGGCCGGACGCCCACCATCTCACAGGCTTCACGCCTGTGCCTACCGTCGATGATTTGACCATCGAGCAGTCGGATCGGCTCCCGTAACCCGTGTTCTTTGATGTCGGACGCCAAAGCCCGAAGCTCGTCATTGGACATCCTCGGCATAATGTCTGCGGCAGAATGAATTGGGTAGCTCATCTCTGGCCACCTCGCGAATTCGGACAGCCTTCTTGAATCCACTGCTCAATCTGGCCGCGTGGCCAGCGAAGTAGAGAGCCCAATCGTATTGGTTTGGGCATCGCTCCCGAATCAACTAGACGTCTGACGTGTCGTGGCGAGCATCCCAGGAAGCCTTTGGCAATGTCATCGACGCTGAGCATGGCACGCCCGTTCCCGTCGGTAAGGCTTTTAGAAAAAGAGTTCTTTGCATTCATTTTTGGGCCAGGTTGCGGTTGTTAGACAGGTAAGCACTGTCGCGGAATACGACACACTATGCTCGTCCTGCATAACCCACAGACCGGACCGAAAAATCGCTATTCTGTGTCCCCTTAAATATCGGAAGTAGAAGAAAACGGAGGTGTTGAGCGTATTGGAAAATATGGCTGTGGTCCGTTTGGGTCCGTTTGGATCCTATCTTCTTGTACGCCGAGTATACTTTTGCTCACCAGTCGCTTTTCGAGCCGCTCGCAATTGTCTCGACCACGTTGCGTAATTCGAGGGGACTTGATAGTCGACAAGTTCGTTGGTGAAATATTCCGACCAATCATTCTCGCGAAGTTTTTCCCAAGCCTCTCGGTCTTCGAGCCTACTGCTGCTCATTGCCTCGGCTAGTAAGAATGAGTAGTACGCCTTACGTTCACAGGGCTTGCACTCGTCCAAAGCTATTAGCTTTCGTTTTCGAGCGGTTTCCTGATCATCCTCAACGATAGGCAATCCTGCTGCGATTGAACTTGATATAGCTGGACGTGCGACGGATCTGCCCTCCTCACGTGCATTGCCCTGGACAGTGGTACTTGGGTCGTGGCAGGTGCGCGGCAAAGTTTCGTCGTGGCTTTGCTCCGCAGTCTTGAATTCTTCTAGGTACTCAATCGCTTTCTCTTGTTGAGATGTAGGGATACTGGTGAAAAAATCCAATGCTTGTTCCCAAACAGTTTTGGCGTTCGAGGTCAATTCTGGAGCAATCACAAACTCTGAGTCCGGGGCTGTCATTTCCTCAGAACGCTGTTCGGCCATATGCCATGCTTCCTCAGAAGACAATCCGTTCGATTCATCGCAATTTCGGCTGAGGATTTGCTTCAAGATGACGTTGCACTCATCGCTCATCACCGGCTTGGTCATGTCTAAATGAATGAAGCTTATTGGGTCACGAGTATCTTCCTGACGATCGTGTTCGGTCGTCTTTTCGTATCGCTGGTCTTCTCTGTGCTGGGCCAGCGCGCGCAGCAAGACGCACTCTTCAGGCGTCCACTCGCAAATTTCCCTGTCAAACAGTGATATGTACGTCGCTGTTCTCGACTCACGCGCGCTGTATTCACGTTCACAGATACGGCTCACAATCTGCCGGATTAAGCGTCGTTCTCGCTGAATGGTATCTGGTTCAAACTCTGGCTTGGACACGCAAACGCCTCTTGTTGCTCGACGATGGAAGGTCAAAAAATTTGAGTCTTACGCTGAGGCCAATGCCGTTCGGCGTTCGATAGCCCCAGTTCAAACGTATTTGGGAATTCTCACTTGCCATGCTGAGGCTGCCAAGCACCGTTCGCTGCTGCACCCCAGAGGATGCGGGTTGAGCCGCCAAAAGGCAATGAAAACGATGAGTTGTCTGGTTCGGTGGTAACTGACCAGTATCTAAACCGCCCTGATGCCCTGAAATTTCTACGTCCGGTTGGTGACGTATCTTCATCGGAGGTCCGTGATTTGTTGGCAGCGGCTTGGCGACTATCAAGACGCAAGGGGTAGTTGCTGGCGCGGCCTGATTTTGCCTCCGAGCTTGATGCTCTACACTACCCCCCGATCGACTTCTAATCGGTCGCGCGTATTTACGGAAAACAGGTCAGCGGGCACATGAGTCAGCAAAATCTTTCTTCTTTCATTTGGTCCGTGGCGGATCTTCTTCGGGGCGACTACAAGCAATCTGAATACGGCAAAGTAATTCTGCCGTTTACCGTACTTCGGCGCCTTGATTGCGTTCTGGAGCCGACGAAAGAGGCAGTGTTGAAAGAAAAGGAAAAACGGGAGGCGGCAAAACTGAATCCCGAGCAATTCCTGCTGAAAAAATCCAAGTGTCTTTTCTATAACACGTCCCCGCTCGACATCAAAAAGCTGATGGGGGACCAGGACAACATTGCTGAAAACATGTTCTCCTATGTTCAGGCGTTCTCTCCTGCCGTCCGCGACATTTTCGAATGCTTCGACTTCCACGTCCAGGTCGAACGGCTTCACAAGGCTGGCCTGCTTTATTTGGTCACTGAAAAATTCGCTAACATCGATTTACACCCGGAAGTCGTCACCAACGAGCAAATGGGGCACGTCTTTGAGGAACTGATCCGCAAGTTTGCCGAACTCTCCAACGAAACCGCCGGGGAACACTTCACGCCGCGAGAAGTCATCCGGCTGATGGTAAACCTGCTATTCATCGAAGACGACGACGCACTGACCAAGCCCGGCATTGTCCGTTCGCTGTACGATCCGACTGCCGGGACCGGCGGTATGCTATCGGTCGCGGAGGATCATCTGAGTGGTCAGAACCCGGATGCCCGATTGGTGATGTACGGTCAGGAACTCAATGGCGAGTCCTACGCCATCTGCAAAGCCGATATGCTGATCAAGGGTCAGGACATCAGCAACATCATCCACGGCAACACGTTGTCCGACGATGGACTGCCGGGCAAGCAGTTTGACTACATGCTCTCCAATCCACCGTTTGGCGTCGAATGGAAAAAGATCAAGAAGGAAATCGTCAAGGAGCACGAGCAGGACGGCTTCAACGGACGCTTCGGCCCCGGACTGCCGCGAGTCAGCGATGGTTCGCTGCTGTTCCTGATGCACCTGATTTCCAAGATGCGACCGACCAAAGACGGAGGGAGCCGCTTTGGCATTGTCTTGAACGGTTCGCCCCTGTTCACCGGCAGTGCGGGCAGCGGTGAAAGCGAGATTCGCCGTTACGTGCTGGAGAACGATTTACTGGAAGCCATCATCGGCCTGCCGACCGACATGTTCTACAACACCGGCATCAGCACCTACATCTGGATCGTGACCAACCGCAAGCCCGCCCACCGCAAGGGCAAAGTGCAGTTGATCGACGCCAGCGAGATGTGGCAGAAGATGCGAAAGAGTCTCGGCAGCAAACGCAAGGAACTGAGCGACGACCACATTGGCGAGATCACACGCTTGTTCGGCGACGCCAAAGAAGTCTACGTCGATCCCGAAACACGCCAGCCGGTGAAACTAAACAAAGATGGCTCCCCTCGCCCCGTTTCGGGGAGAGGGGCTGGGGGTGAGGGGCAAAGGATTCCCGTCCCCATCAGCCGCATCTTCAAAACCACCGACTTTGGCTACCAGACGATCACGGTCGAGCGACCGCTGCTCAGTGAAGACGGCCAGCCGCAGCTCGAAACGCGAGGCAAAAAGAAAGGCCAGCCCAAGCCCGACTCGAAACTGCGAGACACCGAAGAAGTCCCGCTGGGCGAAGACATCCACGAGTATTTCCAGCGAGAAGTCGAGCCGCACGTCCCCGACGCATGGATCGACGAGGACAAGACGAAGATCGGCTACGAGATTCCGTTCAACCGTCATTTCTACGTGTTCAAACCGCCCCGCGAGTTGGATGAGATCGACACGGAATTGAAAGGGGTCACCGATCGGATCGTCGAAATGATCGGAGAGCTATCGCAATGACGTTGGCAAGCTACGACGATCTCCAAGACACGGGCGTAAAGTGGTTGGGCGAAGTACCAGCACACTGGAATGTCGGTCGTTTTCGTCATCATTTTCGGGAGAGTCCTGAAAAGATCGACAAGGAAGTTGTTGGCGTAATGCTTTCGGTCTCGGGCTATCGCGGAATCGAGATCAAGGAGTATGACGACGAGAATCGCCGCCGCCTCGATGAAGAGTTGGTCGGCTACAGAATTGTGCGTGTTGGACAACTCGTCGTTAATTCGATGTGGCTCAACGCAGCCGGACTGGGAGTTTCAGCTTTCGAGGGGCACGTCAGCCCCGCTTACCGATGCTACTGGATCGGCGATGGCATTAATCTGAGATATGTCCATCACCTGATGCGTTCCGCCGTTTACGTGGATGCCTACACATGCATGGCACAAGGCATTCGGCCTAATTCATTGCAATTGAGTCGCACCGACTTGATGAATCTTCCGGTACTCATCCCGCCCCCCGACCGAGCAAAAGGCGATCTCGTCGTTCCTCGATGTGGAAACGTCGAAGATCGACGGTTTGGTGTCGGAGCAGCGTCGTTTGATCGAGTTGCTGAAGGAAAAGCGTCAGGCGGTCATCAGTCGCGCGGTCACCAAAGGCCTGAACCCGAACGCCCCCATGAAACCCTCCGGCATCCAATGGCTCGGCGATGTCCCGCAGCATTGGAGGACAACCCGCTTAAAACACGCAACTTCCCGCATTGTCGACTGCCCTCATGAAACCCCGACGGTGACGGACGACGGCGAGTTTCTTTCGATCAGGACTTCCGACATAGATGATGGAAAGATCTTCCCCGCCCAAATGCGAAGGGTAGATGAAACCGAGTATCTCAATCGAATTCGGCGAGAACCAGTGCTTTGTGGCGACATCGTTTACAGTCGTGAGGGCGGACGATGGGGGCACGCTGCATTAGTACCGGAAAGCGACCTGTTCTGTCTCGGTCAGAGAATGATGCAGTTTCGGGCGAGTCAGGACTTTGATCCTCGATACCTTATGTGGCACCTGAACACAAAAAACGTTTACCGACAAGGAGATGTCGATACTGTCGGAGCTGCGTCACCGCATGTGAATGTCGAGACGATTCGCAATTATCGAATTGCAGAACCGCCAAAAGGTGAGCAACAACAGATTGCGGACTTCTTGGAAACGCGGACGGGCAGTTTTGACATCCTCATCGCGGAAGCCGAACGAGCCATCGAACTTCTCCAAGAACGCCGCACCGCCCTCATCTCCGCAGCCGTCACCGGCAAGATCGACGTCCGCGGTTTCAACTCCAATGCTCTGTCACCGGGATAAGACGCCATGAGCGACAACAACTTTGAATCGGAATTGGTAATTGGCTTGGTCGGTGCAGTTGGCACCGAAATGAGTCAGGTTATTGAGTTGCTTGAGGAACCGTTTCGCTTAGCGGGATACGAGTCGAAAATAATCAAGGTTTCCAAGGAAGTTATTCCGCTGTTGGTTGACACTGACCCCTCTCCGCAAGATCAGTTCAAACGTATCACCGACCTGATGGACGCCGGGAATCGAGCACGCGGAGCGACCGTAGACAATGGCGTGCTGAGCAGCGGTGTCGCGACATTGATTTACAACGACAGGCCCAAACGCGATCGCAAGCCTGAACCAAAGTACCGGCGAGTTGTAATCGTTGATTCGTTGAAAAGGCCTGAGGAGGTGGAGCGACTTCGCACAATTTACTCCGGTGGATTTGTGCTGGTCGGTATCCATTCCGAAGAAGACCAACGCATCGACAATCTTGTTCGAAACCGAGGCATTAATCAGGAGGATGCGATCGAATTGGTGCGACGCGATCGAGACGAGACAAGCGTTCCAAGCGGGCAACGGCTCAATCGCACGTTTCATCTGGCAGACTTTTTTGTTCGCATCAATGAAAACCGTGAACGACTTCGTCAGGATTTGAGGAGGATGGTCGAATTGTGGTTTGGAAATCCCTACCACACGCCAACGTTCGATGAGTTCGCGATGTACATGGCGTTTTCGGCCGCCCTGAGATCGGCGGACTTATCGCGCCAAGTTGGAGCGGTGATCGCCCGAGAACAGACTATCCTGGCGACCGGAGCGAATGACTGCCCCCGACCTGGTGGTGGTCTTTATTGGCCTGAACGAGATGAAACCCACCGGATATCGGATCAGCCCCTGGGCCGCGACCACACCCGAGAACGGGATTCGAACCGTACTGAACAACTGGCTATTATGGGCGAGTTGGCTGATCGGCTTCGTGAGAGAGGAATGGATCGGGACTCCGCGATAAAAATCCTGTCCTCTAGCCGTCTTGCTGATCTGACTGAGTTTGGACGGATGGTTCACGCTGAAATGGAGGCAATTTTGTCCTGTGGCCGCCTGGGAATTGCGACGACCGGAACGACGCTCTATTCAACGACTTTCCCGTGTCACAACTGCGCCAAGCACATCGTGGCTGCCGGTATCGGTCGTGTCGTCTACGTAGAACCTTATCCCAAAAGCCGGGCACTAGATTTGCACGATGATTCGATTTCGGTGAATTCTGCCGGTGAGGCAAACAAGGTGGGGTTCGAGCCTTTTGTCGGGATTGGCCCCCGTC
>NZ_ANOH01000262.1 GCF_000346505.1 Aporhodopirellula sallentina SM41 | reverse complement strand
TCCCCTTCACGGGGCGCATTGTGGCAACCGTCCCAACCACAAATGCGTTTTCCGGAATGCCCAACTGCGATCGCAGTTCATGACGACTCTCCACACCGGCCACCGGAGGCACGCGGTTGTACGTAACGAAACAGTTCTCTCGAGGAATTCCCGACGCAACCATCGCGTCTCGAACAGCGTTGGACTCACAGGCATGGGCCACAACTTTGGGATGGAGATACGTCAACCAATCCGATGGATCGAGACGATGCAGTTTCGAAGTGATCCCACGGAACGAAACGATCGCAGGCGGCTTCGACATTCCCAAAGTCGCCAAAACCGCATGCGATAACGCTCGGCCATAAAACGCGTGAACAAGATCGGGTTGCTTCTGCTTGATCGCGCGACGCATTTCACGAACCGAGCGCAGGTCGAGCTTACTACGACTGACCTGATACTCGCACGCGTCACCTCCGAGTCCCTTTGACCGGAGCGATTCAATTTGCTCGGCGGAAGCCAACCAAGAAACATCCACACCCGAGTCAGCATCCAAATGGGAAACGAGTTCGGGCACAGGCGTGGACAGCAGGATTCGCATCTTCTTAACGCCGACTCGCGTTTTGGAAAGTGAAGGCAGATAGCACTAAAACGCCCCTGTGCCACTGGACGAGGGCAGGGCAGGGCGATTCGTCGGAGCCGCAATTCTCTGCGAGTCCGACGGAGACGCCTGCCAGTGCTCGACAGGAGCATAACCAGGATCGGACTGTGCAGGGACTCCGTACGGCTGCACCGGAACCCCATATGGCTGCGTAGGGACTCCGTACGGCTGCGCCGGAACACCATATGGCTCCGCGGGGGCAGGGTACTGCTGCGCGGGGGCAGGGTACTGCTGCGCGGGGGCCGGGTACTGCTGCGCCGGGGCAGGGTAGGGCGGTGCCGAATTTGAATCGCCGGACGACGGATAGATCGGAATCTGCACCCCGGGAAACGCGTCGGGTCCGGGAATGGTGTACCGCTCGCGGTCCAGACGCACACGCTGCCGGAGACGATCGAGAATCGCATGATCTCCCCACGCCAAATAACACAGCAACGCGAGTTTGCCCCAAACCGAAACGTTCGCCCACCAATCTTTGCCGAAGAACTTTAGCGCGGTACCAAACGACTTTTTCACCCGCATCCGCCCCCGGCTGAAATCCAAACTCCAAATTTCATCCAGGATCAAATGGGTCATGAATCCGATCAAAACGGCGAGCGACTTGTACACCCGGATCGCCTCGCTCGGACACGGCATCAGCAGATACGCACCGAGCCCAGCAACCAACGCCGCCGGAACGCTGTGCCACATCCCGCGGTGCACGGTGTATCGCCGAAAGAACTCGACCGCGACAAACCGGATTCCGATGTAGACCAGCATCGCCGCGAGCGCCATCGACTCGTGCGAAAGCCCCATGTCGCGAAATCGATCGATCATCAACATCGGCGCGATAGCGGCCATGAACAGGCTCGTCTCGCGAAGCGGCACGCCCGAATCAGAATCGAGATCGGGCAACATCCCCGCAACGCTACACAACCCGCCGGCGAGCAATCCACTTTCGAGCGACATCCCCTGGGTTGAGATGCCCCAATATCCATAGGCGACCCCCACCATCGTGCTCGTCGAGATATGGGTTTTGAAGCCAGCCAAAGGAGACGACGCGAATGAGAGGTAACCGAAGCAATAAAAACACGCGGACCGAGCAAGGGCACGAGCGGAGCAGGGCAGGGCGGTCAAAAAAAATCCCTGATCCGTCACGCTCCGACGTAGCAAAAACCCCAACTCGAACGCCACCTCGGAATATTGCGCCACAACGAACGCCGTGATCGAACGGCGATCCGACTCCCGACTACCGAACCCCGCAGGCGCGGCGCCTCGCCCCGAGAACACAACAAACACAAGAACACAACGAGAAACGAAATTTGCTCTTCGCCCTGCTCTGCCAATTTTGGTAGAAGCGATTTCGAATAACACCTGTCCATCACCCCGAAATCCTACGCCGACTCACTCATCCGCAGATCCGGTACCGTGCAAACTTATGACATTTTGATGGCAATCGTACTGATTGGTGCGATGCTCTTTGGCGCCATCAAAGGATTCGCGTGGCAACTCGCTTCGATCGCTTCGATCGTTGTCAGCTACGCAGTCGCGTACCACTACCGCGAACCGTTCAGCCAGAACATTCACGCCGAACCGCCGTGGAACCGTTTTCTGGCAATGCTGATTTTGTACATCGGGACATCGCTAGTGATTTGGGTGGCTTTTCGGATGATCGGCGGGACCATCGACCGCATGAGGCTGAAGGAATTCGACCGTCAAATCGGAGCACTTTTTGGACTCGGCAAAGGCGCGATCTACTGCACGCTGATCACGCTATTCTCCGTCACACTCTTCGGCGAACGCACGCGATCGGCGATCATCGAAAGCCGCAGCGGCCTTTGGATCGCCAGACTCCTCGACCAATCCGACGCGATCATGCCCGAAGAACTCGCCTCGGTCGTGCGCCCGTATCTCGACGATTTCGAATCCAAACTTCAGCCCGCCGGACCGATGCAAACCTGGCTCAGCGAAGCCCCGCGACCGGACGCAAACACTCGCTTCCCAACCTGGCAACCCGAGTCAACTCCGACGTGGTCACCACCGACCAACACTCCGGCCAATCTGCCATCGAATCTCACATCACCACCGCGATGGCAGCAAGCCTCCGGCGCAGCGAATTGGCAACAACAATAACCAACTCAGCGACAACAGCGGCAGGGCACCTCCGCCAATCGCACGCCGCACAAACACCGCGAACCGCGACGACACAAGATCGCCAGCCAACCGCAGCAGAAACCGCTCCCCACGAGCCCGGATAACAATGCAGGACCCAGCCGGGCCGCAGCAGAATCCGCCTAAAACCATCGTTCCAGACAGATCGAATACAACATAAGAGGCATTATCGGACGTTGCGGGGCGGTGAATTCAGCCCTGAAAAGCTGCTCCTGCCGGCGATCGCCCGCCGCAGATACCAGCCAACCCACGCTCGCGAGCGGCGCAAAGGAGCGAGCGATTGAGCCGACGATCCGGCCTCCGGCGAGCCGCTCTCACTGAACTTCGCCGCCTTCCAAGAACACGCCCATCCGGCGGAACTTCTCGTACCGCTCTTCGACCAATTTGTCGATCGGCTGGGCATCCAACTGGGCGAGCTGATTCGACAGATAAGTCTTCATCCGCGTCGCCATTTGATGATGGTCACGATGAGCGCCGCCGAGCGGCTCCTCGAGCACGTCATCGACGATGCCGAGCCGCTTCAAGTGATCGCTCGTGAACCGCAGAGCGGCCGCCGCTTTAGGAGCATGCTCGTGGCTCTTCCACAAAATGCCGGCGCATCCTTCCGGACTGATCACGCTGTAATACGCATGCTGCATGACGGCGATGCGGTCTCCTACGCCAATCCCCAATGCACCGCCTGAACCGCCTTCTCCGATTACAACGCAGATGATCGGGGTTTTTAGCCGGCTCATCAAAAACATGCTCTCAGCGATGACCTGAGCCTGCCCGCGCTCCTCGGCACCGATTCCGGGATACGCACCGGGAGTATCAATAAAACAGATCACGGGGAGTTTGTATTTTTCGGCAAGCTTCATTCTCAACATCGCCTTGCGATAACCCTCGGGGTGAGCGCAACCAAAGTGGCACGCAGCACGTTCCTTGTACGTGCGACCTTTCTGGTGACCGATCACCATGACTTTGAATCGGTCCAGCTTAGCGAAGCCTGACAACATCGCGCGATCGTCGCCGTAATGACGGTCACCGTGCAGTTCAACGAATTCGTCAAATGCGAGGTTCAGGTAGTCTCGCGTGTAAGGACGATTCTTATGCCGAGCCACCTGCACGGTCTGCCACGAATCGAGCGAACTGTAAGTTTCCTTCAGCTTCGTAACGCGAGCCAATCGCAGCGACCGAATCGCCGACTCGATTTCGCCGTTGCGGTCAGTGGTCCGTTCGAGCGACGCGATCTTCTCTTCGAGGTCCGCGATTTCGTATTCAAATTCCAATCCTGGGCCAGCCATCGTTCAGCTTTTCTCTTTCTTTGATTTGTCTTCGATGTCGTAGTTTCCGTCGGGGCGTTTGATCATGTCCTCGGCAGATTTCATCCCGCCCATGTCATCGAACACGCTCTCTTCAGGCACTCTTGGGCGCTTCTTCCAAACCTGCGTCGCCCGGAACTCTTTCAAGAACTCCCAAACGGAATCAGGCCGATCATCAGGCTTCTTCGCCATCATTCGTTTGGTCAAGTTGGCGAACTCGGTCGTCACGTTGTCGTTGTAAACCACCGGACTCGGAATCGACGCGGTCAGGTGTTTCGACAGAAGGTCGTTCGGCGTTTGCCCTGTGAACGGCGGCTTACCCGCGACCAACTCAAAGAGCACGCAGCCGAACGAGTAGATGTCGCTCCGCTCGTCACACAGTTTGCCTCGGATTTGCTCCGGCGACATATAACTCCGCGTTCCCTGCACCGTTTTGGCTTTGTAGAACAGCTTGCTGATTCCGGTTCGCTTTGGCTCAGCGATCGTGAAGTCAATCAGCTTGGTCTCACCGTCGCGAGCAACGAGATAGTTGTCCGGCTTGATATCGCGGTGAATCCAGTTCTTAGTGTGCATATAGTAAAGGCCCTCGGCGGCCTGCTCGATAATCTTGTCGAGCATGAACGCGAGCGAGTCAGGCCCTTTGCGAAGCGCCTGCTTCATATTCAACTCGCTGAACAACTCGAGAACCAAAAACGGACGGCCTTTGTCCGTCTGGTGTTCGAGCACCTTGATAATCCGAGGACTCGCCAGTGACTTTCCGACGTTGAATTCGTGCTTGAGCAGAGCCAGCTCGTTTTTATCTGACGCACAACTGGCCCGCAGCACCTTGAGCGCGTACCGCTTGTTGTCCGAACTGGTCTCGTCGATCGCCTCCCAAACTTCAGCGGTGGACCCAACCCGGATCAATCGGGCGAGTCGGTATGGACCGAGAAAATCGCGGGATTTAGACATATGGCGGCCAACGATGGGGACGTTTGGAAAACGCGGATTACGTGAACTTTGCCGACGCATGATAGCTCAACTCCCCCCGATCACGAAAGGGAAGAGATCCGCAGTCACCGCACTCACCAAATCGGGTTCAAACTCGCGACCGGCCACGGCAGCCCCGGTTTGCGTATACTTCCTCGCGCCGCAAACCTCCCGCCCGAAAACGACGACAAATCGACAAGCCAACGGGCTTCAAACGCGGAAATCTGGGCAAACTTGGCTCGCGGCGGCCGCTGCCGGAGCCTCGAGCAGTTTCCCGCCGCGGCCTGAACGGGCGGCTCCATTTGCGACCGCCCTGCCCTGCCCCGCAATTCCAACCTCCCATTTCAGCTTCGCCGCGAACCATGAACATCCTGATCCTCACCGGAGCCGGCATTTCCGCCGAGTCCGGGATCCCCACCTTTCGTGATGCCAACGGCCTCTGGGAAGGCCACCACGTTGAAGAAGTCGCCACGCCACAGGGCTTCGAACGCAACCCAAGCCTGGTTCACCGTTTCTACAATGAGCGCCGCCGAGCACTGCTCTCGCCCGAGATCCAACCCAACGCCGCTCACATCGCGTTGGCAGAATTCGAAAAGCGTCACGCCAAATCGTCCCGAGGCGATTTTCTGATCGTCACGCAGAATATCGACGACCTGCACGTCCGAGCCGGCAGCCGAAATGTCCTGCCGATGCACGGCGAACTATTGAAGGTGAGATGCGTTCACTCGCACAAGACTTTCGATTGGAACGAAGACCTCGACCTCACCACGCCGCATCCCGAACACCCCGACGACGAATCACGACGGGGCTGCCTTCGCCCCCACGTGGTCTGGTTCGGAGAACTTCCGATCGGTTTGGAACAAATCGGGGAGGCGGCCGCCAAAGCAGATGTCTTTATCGCGATCGGAACGTCCGGGCTCGTCTACCCTGCCGCCGGCATCGTCCAGCAAACCCAACCCACCTGTCGAAAGATTGAAATCAACCTCGGCGACACCCCCGCCTCAAACGCTTTCAACGAGTGCCGACATGGAAAGGCGGGCGAGCAAGTGCCACGATTACTCGCCGAACTCGAATAGCAAACCCGCGGCGACAAGAACATGCCCTAGAACTCATCAGCCGATCGGCGTTAGTCGCGGTTTCCATCGGACAACCGGAACGAGCACCCGCCAGATAGAACGTTTCTAAAATGACGCAGCCGATGTCGCCAGACTTCGGTGGCTTGAATTCTGGCGAAGTCAGATACGAAGATCGAACAGGTCAAATTCCAAAAACGCTCCAATCGGTTTTTCGAGGTCTTCTTATCGAGGTCTTCGTACAGACCCCAAAAAAGCAAACCGCCCTGCCCTGCCCCGCGCACACTGCCCACGACCAGCCACTGAGCGTAATTACGCGGTCCTAATCACGCGGGCCCAACCACCCGAGTGGCGCATTGACGCCTCAATGACATTTGTCCTAGCGCGTTCGCTTTCGCGAGAGACGTTCCTCGAGCAATCGACTCAAACGATTGACCACCTCGGGATGTTTACTGGCGACGTTCGACAACTCGAGCGGATCGGCGCGGTGATCGTATAACTCCGCAAAGCCGTCCCTGTGAACAATCAAACGAAACGCGTCCGTACGGATCGAGTTCGCCTTGCCATAGGACACCGCCGACTGCCCTGCCCCGACCGCGTCGGGATCACGCATCACCTCGACTAAAGAATCGCCATCAACATCATCGGGCGACGTGTGAAACGCAGCGAGTTCGCAAAGCGTCGGAAAGATATCGATCGACTCAACGACCGTATCCACGTTCACACCTTCACCGACTTGGCTGGGCGAGCGAATGATCAGTGGCGAACGAAGAGCATCCTCAAACAAAGCGTGCTTTCCCCAGATCGCATGCTCTCCGAGATGCCATCCGTGGTCACCCCACAACACAACAACGGTCGACTCTCTCAAACCTAAACGATCGAGTTCGGAGAGCACCGCTCCGACATTGCGGTCCGCATAGGTCACGCATGCTGCGTAGTGCTTACGCACTTCAATCGCAAACTCAGAATCCTGGTTCGGATCCTTGCCCCAACGTCGATAGTTCATAAACTCGCCCGATCGATGCCAGGTGGTTTTGCCTTCCGGTTTGACAGCGTTGGCAACCAAAGGCAGATCCACGTTTCGGTAGTGAACCATATCCTTCTCCGGTGCACCGAATGGCAAGTGCGGGCGAATAAAACCGACTGCCAAAAAGAACGGCGACTCATCACGCCCCTCAGCAAGAAGTCGTAGTTCGTCCAATGACTTCTCGAGCACCAAGTCATCCGGATAGCGATCGCCCGAACCGGACGCTGACTGAAAGACATCCATCTGCGAGGCATCGACCCGAATTTCACCGTTGGCGAGGCCATGCATCGCTCCACGAGGATGCTGCCATGGGCCCGTCGGCATTAAGTGCCGATCCCAATCGCCGGGCATTTCAATCGAATGGTCATCATCCCAGTCCTTTCCCCCACGACCACCGGGATGGTGCGAAATCTTTCCAACGGAGACCGTTGTGTAACCATGATCCCGAAACCAACGCGGCATACTTGGCGCCACTGCTTCGGGATCGACCGCGATTCGTTTCGCACGATCAAACAGCGCATTATTCCCGCCGGGACCGTACTGGCCCGTCAACATTGCATAACGCGACGCACCGCACGTGGGTGCCTGGACGTAGTGGCGGTTGAACTGGCAACCTTGGCTCGCCAAATGATCGATATTCGGCGAATGAATGTAGTCGACGCCGTAACAATTCAACTCCGGACGCAGGTCATCGACGCAAATCAGAAGGACATTCCGCCGCCCACTTTCCTCCCCCCGGGAACTCGTCCCGATCAACGGCATCATGAGTACTAACGCAACGACAAGACGACCGCCAAAGCGACCGCAATGGAATGGGGGACACATATTATTTCTCATATTGGTACTGGAGCATACAGAACGCCCTACGATCATAGACCAAACCCTATGACCGATGTCGGACAACGAACACAGATCACTGGCGGCACGCAAGACGAAGCGGCGGGGCCGCGCGGCTGGACATAGCAAAGTCGGACTTCTTTCAATTACCTCGCCGCCTTGAATTGCCTTGGCGCGGCTACCGTCCCCTCCTGCAATACCGCCCTGCCCTGCTGCTATGCGCAACTGCGTCTTGCGATCACGACTTCGCCCTGCCCTGCTCTCTTCGCATTCTCTTGCGACATGCTGCCTGACGAAGTTCGCCCTTCATTCACGCAGTGCGAAAAATGAAGCCGAACAAATATACCACTCCACACACCGGAACATACTCCCGCACAACAGCCCAATTGGGTGGATCAACTACGCGACAATCAAACAACCCGTTCGACTTTGAAAGAATTGGTCTCAGCGTCCAACGAATTCCTCGCAATTTTTAGAACGTTGGTATAAAACCGACACAGATAGAGCCTGCCATATCCATTGTTCCCAAACAGGTTCTTTATCTTTTCGATCCCTTATCTAGAAGTTGTTGTAGGCGTCCAATGTCAAAAATCCCTGCCAAATACATACCTGGTAAATTCTCGCTGGCGTCGTGGCCCGCGTGGATCCAAATGGTTGTCGCCTGTTTCGCAGGTGCACTCTTCGGGGGATACGCGGCATCCAGTGCTGCGATTTCGAAACAAGAAGAGTCCGCCCAACGCCACATGGTATCCGGCGCGATGGACCACTTCATCAGACTCGGTGGCGAGATCATTCGCGAACCAGATGCGTTTACGAAAGAAGGTCTGCCGATCATTAGCAAACTCGGCTTCTACGCGATCGACAGTCGCTACCGCCTTCAACAAGCCATCTTTTGCGGAGGCACTTTCGAGAACGTAAACCAGATTGATTTCGCCCCGATCGGTGCCAATCGCGTCGGGGCGGGAATCCTCGACGCCAATGTTTTGAGAGTCGCCGCACGCAACTTTCCACAAACAGAATATCTCGACGTTTCTCATTGCGACCTGACGGAATTGGCACCGATTCAGAACATGAAAAACGTTCGCGTGCTCAAGATCCTCAACAACCCGCTCGAATACTCCGAACTGCAGAGCTTTCGGCAACTCGACAGCGTCACGGAGCTTTGGGTCGGATGGCCCGATCCGAAGTTGGAAGCGGATAGCCTGTACCGGAACCTCGACGTCCGGAAAACAATGCTTCAGTCGATCGCAGACATGAAGAACCTGAAGAAGCTCTACCTCTTCGACATGCGTCTGCGAGAAAGCGAGCGGAAGATCCTCGAGAGACTCGAAGTGATCAACGCCCGCATGAATTAGAACCAATCCGAAAAGCTCGGTAGATTGCTTTGCCGGCGGCGGTTCCCGCCGGTTGCCTCGTGTTAACGGCGACGAACGCCGATCAGCAGTTGAGCTTTGGGATCGAGCCTTCGTTCGCGAGGAACCAAACGGTCCAAACACTGTGTTCGGCTGAGCCCATCACGACTCCGCCCCATCGCGGCTCAATCGAACCGCGACTCGGCAAAAAAGGAACACACGCTGTTTGCGTCAGCGTCTCTACGGGCGAGGTGCCGCTTCCGCTAGCTCAGCGAGTTTCTCAACTCCGACGCGGGAGCAGAAATCGCCGAACGACTCTTCGCCTTCGCGGTTGGCTTTGAACGCGGCGAACAGACCGATCATCTCATCGACGACCTCGTCATCTTTCACTGCGTCTTTGTAGATTTCGGCCATGCGGTTTCCGAGCCAACCGCCGCCGGTGAACAACGTGTACTTGCCCACTGCCCTACCGACCAGAGCAAGGTCTGCGTTGTATGGTCGAGCACATCCGTTGGGGCATCCGGTCATTCGAATGGTGAACCGCTCGTTTGACAAACCGAGTTTGGCCAGCGGTTCCTCGATCGAATCGATCAGGCTCGGCAACCGACGCTCACTCTCGGTGATTGCAAGTCCGCAGGTCGGCAACGCCACGCAGGACATCGACCAACGCCGAACCGTACTGGTTTGTTCGGTGGTTGGAATTCCATGTTCTTGAATGATTTCGATCAAGCGATCCTTTTCGCTCTCCTCGATGTCACAAAAGATAATGCTCTGATGACCGGTGAAGCGAATCTCGCGATTGAACTCAGCACAGATTTTGCGGAACGCCGTTTTGAACTGAATCTTCTCGTTGTCGTAGAGTCGACCGTTCTCGACGTTCAGACCGTACGACCATTTTCCGTCGCCTTGGGCTTGCCATCCCATGTGGTCGTCGAAACCGTGCACGTCGTCTTCGGTGCAGTCCGCGAGTTTCTCGCCAAAGACCGACTCCACTTCCGACCGGAAACGCTCGATTCCCCAGTTCGCAATGAGGTATTTCAGTCGAGCGACTTTTCGATCGCTTCGGTTGCCGTTATCGCGTTGAACGATGATCACAGCCTTGGCAACATCAATGGCCTGTTCCGGAGTCACAAACGCCATCCGTTTGGCGAGTGCCGGGAACGTCTTCTTCGCACTTGGGGTGCGTCCCATTCCACCGCCGACGGTGACGTTGTATCCGATGATTTTTTCATCGCGCACAACGGCAATGAAACCGAGGTCCTGAGTGTAGATGTCGATGCAGTTGTCTTCAGGCAACGCGATCCCGACCTTGAACTTCCGCGGCAGGTAGGTCGGACCATATAGAGGTTCATCGATCACCGGATTGTTACTCGGCGTGGGCTCCCCGCCGTCGGCGAGTGTCTTCTCACCGGTATCCGGATCGGTAATCCACAACTCGTGGTAGGCCGGCGTCTGAGGTGCGAGCGCGGTCGTCAACTCATCGGTGAATTGTTCCAACTGAGAATGAATTGCCCCGACCCGTTTGGCCGGGCAACACATGATGTTTCGGTTGACGTCACCGCAGGCGGCGAGCGTCGACAACCCGCATTCGTTCACCCGCTTGATCACTTCGCGGAGGTCCGATTTGAGAATTCCGTGCAATTGCAGCGTTTGTCGCGTGGTGATCTTCAGCGTCGAATTGCCGAGTTCGTCGCACATATCCAGGTGAGCGACGAGTTGATCCGACGTCAGCCGACCGCCCGGGATCCGACAACGCAGCATCATCGAGTAGGCTTTTCCGCCGCCGCTTTTCTTCAGTTTGACCCGCAAATCGCGGTCATCTTGCTGATAACTGCCGTGAAATTTCAGCAACTGCAGGTTGTCGTTGTTGAAGTGGTCGACCGGATCCTTCAATTCTTGGTCGATCGTCCCCATCAGGTAGTTGCTCTCCTGCTTGATCTTTTCGACCGCGCTGAGCTTGATCGGAGCCTCGGTCGGGGTGCTGGAATCGGGAGCGTCGGTAGACATCGAGAGGAAAATCCTGTGTATTTTGCGTCCGGTCGTTCGACCGTTTTTGAGCGAAATGTACGCAGTCGGCCGGGCAAGATGGCGCGACTGGGGGTCTAGTTATAGCGATTGGGCAAAGATCTCACTACGTCGAACTTGAAACTCACTGGTTTTCCCAAACTGAAAGAATGACAATGTCCGCAACACGGCTCGACGGAAAGAAAATCGCACTCAAAATTCGGGCGGAAGTCGCCCAATCGGTTCAAAAATTCGTTGAAGACGGAAACGCGGCCCCGAAACTAGCCGCCGTCCTCGTAGGAGATGACCCTGCCAGCCAGGTTTATGTTCGCAATAAAGAGCGAGCATGCGAAAAAGCAGGCATCGCCAGCCGACTCGATCGGATGCCAGCCTCAACAACGCCCGCGGAATTGTTGGCCCGAATTGACGAACTCAATTCGGATCAGTCCGTCAACGGAATTCTAGTCCAGCTCCCACTCCCCCAAATCGAAGGGGACGGACCAGCCCTCGACGAACGCGAGGTCCTCGACGCCATCGATCCACTCAAGGACGTTGACGCATTCTCACCCATCAACGTTGGATTGCTGATGCAAGGGCGTCCGCGTTTTCTGCCCTGCACACCGCATGGAATCGTGCAAATGTTGCATCGATGCGACATCGAAACCGCGGGCAAACACGTCGTGGTGGTCGGCCGCAGTGAAATCGTGGGCAAACCGATGGCCATGATGCTCGCCCAGAAAGACAGCACCTGCGGCCCCCAAACCGCCAACGCCACGGTCACGATTGCCCACAGTCGCACGAGCAATCTGAAAGAAGTCTGCCTGTCGGCCGATATCCTGATCGCCGCGGTCGGACGCCCTGAAATGATTCGCGGTGACATGATTCGTCCGGGTGCCGTCGTTGTCGACGTCGGTATCAACCGCGTGGGTGATCGCTTGGTTGGCGACGTTGCTTTTGACGAGGCCGCCGAAACCGCGTCCGCGATCACGCCGGTTCCCGGTGGAGTCGGCCCGCTGACGATTGCCATGCTGCTGCACAACACTCTGCTGGCCGCGAAACTGCAATCGGGACAGTAACCCGCTTACGAATTCAACAACACTGCCGCCGCGATGTCACGACTCGCCGGTGTTCTTGGTTGGCGTTGCGGCATTATCAATGACAGCATTTGGAAACCCGACGCGCCCGATCCCGTAGCCGGCCTCGCCAGATTTCAGACCCGCGAAGTCTCGTGCCATCGGCTACATCATTCTTCACCGTGCTCTGGCGTCACACGGCGAAACGCCGGAACAGGCGTCAGGGTCGCAGATTGAACTTCGGCTCGCGGCTGCGGATCAGCTCGCTTTCGTACGCCCGCCGCATCACCGTTTTGCTGCCCGGAGAGTCTTTGGCAAAAGCATGCAGTTCCAGCGTCACCGGCGGATGTCCGTCCGCGGCGGCCAAACTTAATCGGTTCGCCAGCCCCCGGTTGTGGCTTCCATCGAGATGCTGTGCGATTCGCGTCGCCAGGTTCTCTGCTTCGCCGATATAGAGGTACCCCTCCTCGCTGCGGAACAAATACACACCCGGCTGACTCGGTATCGAATCCAGATCGATCCCATCGAGATCAAACGTCAGCACCTGTGTTTGCCAATCCGCGACCCGCAGCACCAACTCAGGCCGGAGTCGTCGTATCTTTCGCAGTCGCAACACCGCCTTGCGGATCAATTCGGGCGGGGCGTCCTGCCCGATCGCGGTGGCTTCGTCCTGCAGTTCCGCCCGTAGACGCGGATCACACAAAACGTCATCGATGCTGACTTGGTGACGATCGAGAACGGTTCGGATCGCAATCTCGGCAGTGTCGCTCCAGATTGAGACATCGACACTGTTGCGGCGCGTGGCGCGGACGTTCAACTTGCCACTTTTGCGAACTTTGAGCAGAAAATGCAGCGCCGCGGCTTGCTCTGCAAACTGTTCGGGATCGGCTGGATCAATCGCCAACCGCTGCAGAAATGCTTCGCGCAAACGATCGCTGATCACCAACTCGTCGCTGCTGTAACCCTCATGGGTCGTCGCAAACGCGTCACGGATCTCCTCGACGCTGAACGATCGGGTTGCCGGTTCGTCGCCAACGACGGCGTTTAACGTCATCAAACACGCCAAACCAGCCAACCACACAACGCCTGACTTTCGAAAACTCGACAAACCATTCCCTCCAATTCACACCGCAACGCGACACCTGACACCCGCCGAGTTTAACGGATAGGTAGGCAGCACGCCTCAACGCGAGTTGAGCAGCCACGTAACCCTTGCACGTACTGCAGGTTGAGCCGGTGACGAGAGTTTACCTTTTGCAAATTTCAGTAGTGATCATTTGCAAATCCCCAAAACTGTGCCGATGACATTAGGCAGATCACTCTCCGGTCTCAGCAACGCCGATATGTGGCGGCGGAGACTCATCTTCGAAGTGACATCGTGGAACGTTAGGGCGATGACCGTCGTGACAACCACAATCATCCTCAGAGACTTTCGCTATGACACGTATCAACACTAATGTCCCATCGCTCGTCGCCCAAAACCGATTGCAAGCCAGCAACGGTGATTTACAAACGGCGTTGACGCGATTGAGCACTGGTTTGCGGATCAACAGTGGAGCAGACGACCCAGCCGGTTTGATCGCCAGCGAAGCACTGCGGAGCGAAGTCACCAGCCTCGGCCGAGCGATCACGAACACGCGTCGTGCCAGCCAAATCATCAGCACCGCGGACAGCGCACTCGGACAAGCGAGCAACCTGCTCAACGACATCCGCGGTCTCGTTGTTGAGGCGGCCAACAGCGGTGCATTGAGCGACGAGGAAATCGCCGCTAACCAGTTGCAGATTGATTCGTCACTCGAAGCGATCAATCGAATCGCACAAACCACCACGTTCCAAGGCCGCAAGCTGCTCGACGGATCGCTCGACTTCGTCAGCTCCGCCGGATCGGTCGGAACCCTCAGCGACGTCAACATCGACCAAGCGAACCTGGGAACGACGGGACGAATCGATGTCGCCATCGACATCACCACTGCCGCCCAACAGGCCTCCGTTTCCGTTAGCGATGACGCTTTCAACGCCGCCGACGTCGACCCATCGGCCACAAGCCTGGTGCCAACCAAAACCATTGACATCTCAGTCGGTGGCGAAACCGTCACGATCACCGGAAACGGTGATTTCTCGGGTGTCACGATCACCGAAGACAACACTCTGGCCGGAACCGCGACGGCAGTCGACACCGCCGGCGCGATCGAAATCACCTTCGATGGTGACTCAAACCCCTCGAGCGTTAGCGACGTTTTAACCGCACTCAACGCACTCGAAGGAATCGTCGCGACGAGCGATGGACCGGGCTCCGGAACGGTAGTCTCCGGGGACGCCGCGTCCAGTGCCGCCACGTCCGACGGAGCCGATGTCGGCCTGGAAGTCACTGCGGCTGGAATCGATGACCTTACCGTCAACTACACGGTCGGAACGGATGCCGACGTGGTTGCGGACTTCGACCCCGATACCAACACTCTCAACGTTGCTCTCGGCACAACGACCAGCAACAACACGCTGACCAACATCAAATCGAAGATCGATGCACTCACCGATATCACGTCAGCAATCGTTGACGACGCCGGTGACCCGTTGACCGGTTTCGATGACCTTACCGTGTCCGCCACCGATCTGCCCGCCGACGCAACCGGTACCGCGATCAAAGCCGGACTGAAGGACACCCTTGTCTTCCAACTCAATGGAGCCGACGGTGCCGAAACGTTCAACTTTGGTGCCGGCACCTCGCTCGCTCAGATCAAAGCCGCTGTGAACCTAGTCAGCGACTCGACCGGAGTAGTCGCCGACGACACCGGCGGATTGTCATTCCGAAGTAATGCCTACGGTTCCGACGCACTGGTCAACATCGAGATCATCAGCGAAGGTGCATCGGGTGAATTCGAAACGAGCCTGTCCGCCACACGCCAAATCGGCCAAGACATCCAAGCGACCATCAACGGTGTCGAAGCGAGTGCTCGTGGGAACACGTTCTCGATCAACACATCGACGCTCGACCTGAACCTGACCGTTGATGCGGGCAGCTCGACCGACTTCACGTTCAGCATCACCGGCGGAGGTGCCCTGTTCCAACTCGGTCCCGACGTGACAACCAACCAACAAGCACGACTCGGCATCGGCAGCGTCAGCACCGGACAACTAGGCGGTGTATCGGGTCGTCTCTACGAACTCGGCAGCGGCCAAGCCAAGAGTTTGACCAACGACGTCAACGGTGCAGCCAAAATCATCGACGAAGTCATCAACAAGGTCACCAGCCTTCGCGGTCGACTCGGAGCGTTCCAAGCAACCAGTTTGGAATCGAACTTGGTCAGCCTCAACGAAACCCTCGCTAACCTCGAGGAAGCCGAAAGCTCGATCCGTGACGCCGACTTCGCTCAAGAATCAGCGAACCTGACGCGGGCACAGATCTTGGTTCAGTCCGGCACGAACGTGTTGTCGCTGGCAAACCAAAACCCGCAAAACGTGCTTTCACTCCTCGGATAGGAAGCGTGAATCGGGCGGCCAAGAGCCTCGGGTGAGGCGGGCTGAAAGAGCATTATGATCTCGCTCCAACACCCTGCCCTGCCCTACTGATCCGCCGTACTCAACCGCCCTGCCCTGCCCCGCAGCGACGCCTACTCTGCGGACGTCCGCCCCGTGGACGCCCGCCCTACCCCGCCGTCTTCCCCACCACTCGCAACCTGCTTATCCTTCCTATCCAGGACAGATACTCAGGCCGCGTTTTTGGGGACATCTAGGCGATGACGGAACAGTCGAAGCAGAAGAAGACTCTTGGGGGCAAATTTTCTTCGCGCCGGCGTCGCCGCGATTCACGATCTCGCCGTCGCCTCCCCGCGTTTGAATCACTCGAAAGCCGTAAATTACTGGCCGTTGCCACGGATCTGGCAAACCTCTCGGGGCGAGTCTTCGACGACTTTTCCGGCGACGGATACACGGCAGGTGAAGAAGTCGCCGGCGCGTCACTGACCCTTTATCGCGACGACGGTGACGACCTCTTTGAACCGGACGCCGGTGACGTTCAGGTGGCAACCGCGACGACCGATGCCGATGGGCGTTACACCTTCGAACGTCTGACCGCAGGCCAGTATTTCGTCCTGCAACCCAGCCAAATTGCATCAGGAATTACGCTTTCGCGATCGGTATCACCGTTGGTCACGATCACCAGCGAACAAGTTGCCGGTCAACTCATCCGAACGATCGACGGATTCGACGGCGAATTCCAAACGATCGAAGACGAAACACAAAACGATGGCCCGGCAACTTCGACACTCGATGCCCCCGAAGCGATCGGCGGCTCGCGTGATCTCCTGGTCGAGAAAACGAGCGACATCGGTTCGGTCAGCCTGATCGTCAACGATTCCGCCTCGCCAAACTTGCTGCAGGTCAGCTCGGACGGATTTGGCGGTGGCCGACGCGTGGTCATTTGGGACGGCGCCGGCGATGATCCGGCCATCGTCGACGATGACGGTCTCGGATCGATCGACTTGACCAGTTCCGATACCGCCGCGGGTTTACGTCTGGTGATCGGAGCCGACTTGGCGGCCGGAACGGCAATCGTGCGATTTTACAGCAATGATTCCATCGACGGTTCCCTTTCCAGGATCAGCGAAGCCGAACTCGACATTCCGCCACTGACGACACAACCAACGTCGGTCGAGTTTCTGCCGTTTACGGAATTCACAACCGCCACCGGAGCGACCGGTCCGGCCGACCTAACTGACATCGGTGCGATCGAATTCGAAGTCATCGCTGGCCCCAACTACGACGCGCTCGCAGACTTGATCGGAACGATCGGCCCGAACGTTATCCCTGTGGCAGATTTCGAAAACTTCGAAGAGATCGACCTAACCCTCGACAAAGATCTCCTCACCACGAATGTCAACGTCGACGATTTGGTTTCGTTTCGATTGACACTTACCAACGAAGGTGAAGACACCGCCACGAACATCGTCGTCAACGATACGCTGCCATCGGGAATCACCTACAGCAGCAACCAACCTTCCACCGGAACACTATACGAACCAACCACCGGAGACTGGACAATCCCGTCGCTTCCCGCCGGAGCGAGCATCTCGCTGACCCTCACCGGACAACTGACAACCAGCGCGCCGCAGACAAACTCGGCCCAGGTGACTGCGGTCGATCAGTTCGACACCGACAGCACGCCGAACAACTCCGATCCGAACGAAGACGATCAAGCATCAGCAACCGTCGCCGCAAACCAGATCAACCTCTCTCTCGAGAAAGAAGTCTCGCAAACGCGTCCAAACGTCGGGGATGAGATTTCGTTCACGATCACGTTGACGAATTCTGGAATCGATGACGCTACCAACATCGTCGTCGAGGACACGCTGCCAACGGGCTTTTCGTTGTCCAGCCATGACGCCGACAGCGGTACGTTCAGCACCACGAACGGGCGTTGGACCATTCCACTCCTCGTCGCCGGTGTATCGACCGAACTGACTCTCACGGGAACCGTCATTTCATCCGGTGAATTCACCAACGTTGCCGAAGTCATCGCGGTCGATCAGTTCGACATCAACAGCACACCGGGCAACGATGTCCTGGAGGAAGATGACCAAGACGATGCGAGCTTCCAAACTCAATCGGCAGACCTTTCGATCGAAAAAACAATCGTCAGCCAAGTCGCCAGCATCGGTGACAACGTCACCTTCGCAATCACGGTTAACAACGCCGGTCCCGACCCAGCCACCAACGTTCAAGTCCGCGAAGTTTTACCGGCGGGACTGACCTACGTATCCGATTCGACAACGCTCGGCGAATACAACGAATCGACGGGAATCTGGACCCTGCCAAACGTACCCGTTTCCACATCAGGCTCCTCCCCCATCACATTGAACCTGGTTGCCGAAGTCGTGAACGCCGGTACCAAGACCAACGTCGCCGAGATTATCGCCTCCGATCAGTTCGACACCGACAGCACGCCGGGCAACGGATCTTCAGGGACCGCCGGCGAAGAAGACGATGTCGATTCGGCTCTGATCACTCCCGTGACGATCGACCTGGAACTCGACAAGACCGTGACGTCGGCGCGTCCCGTTCCTGGCGAAACGTTCACCTATAACCTTACCGTCAATAACACGAGCAATGATGACGCAACCGGTGTCTTGGTTGAAGATCCGATCCCCGCGGGTCTCATTTTCCAATCGGCGAGCACCGGTGAATCGTATTCAGCGGCGACCGGAATCTGGAACGTCGGCATCGTCCCTGCCCTCTCGTCGCGAACGCTCGCGATCGATGTCATCCTCGACCCATCTCGCACCGACTTGCTCGCCGGAGTCACCAACACCGCGCAAATCACGGCAGCCGACCAGTTCGACACCGACAGCACACCGGGCAACGATCTTTCCGCCGAAGACGATCAAGACAGCGTAGGGATCGTGCCTGCTCGCGCCGACCTATCGATTTCGAAGTCAACGACGAGCAGCACGGTCGACGTCGGCGAGGAAATTACGTTCACAATCACCGCGCGAAACGACGGCCCCGACCCGTCGGGAACGTTCGTTGTCAGCGATCCACTCCCCACAAACGCCTCCTACGTGGATGCGACGCAGCCGGACGGAACGTTCTACGATTCGGTCAACCACCGGTGGACGATCGACGGTTTGGAAAGCAATCAATCCACGACTCTGACGCTGGTCTTACGCAGCACCGCGAGCGGTACGATCGACAACGTGGCTGAAATCACGTCCGCCGCCCTCCCCGACCCTGACAGCACACCGGGAAACTCGGTCGCGTCAGAAGACGACCAGGACAATGCCTCCGTCACCGCGGAACAAATCAACCTTTCGCTGACAAAAGGGGTCAGTGACTCAACTCCACGCGTCGGCGAAGTTTTCACCTACACGATCGTTGTCAGTAACTCCGGCCCCGACACCGCAACAAACATCGTCGTCGCTGACACTCTCCCCTCGTCGATCACTCTCGTCGACAATGATCCCCAATCCGGTTCATTTGTCACCTCGACGCGGCAGTGGACGATTCCCTCACTCGCCGCCGGGACGTCCACGCAGCTCGAGCTCGACGCCCGAATCAACTCCATCGCAAACTTGCCCGAAAACGACCCGATCAACACCGGGCTGGTCAATACTGCGGAGATCATCGCGGCCGATCAAGTCGACTCCAACAGCACGCCCGGAAACAACGTCGAATCCGAAGACGACCAAGACTCCACAACCGTGCGTGTCCTGATTGCCGATATCTCCGTCGAAAAAAGTACACTGACTCCCGCGCCGAACATTGGCGACACAGCTCGGTTTGAAATCGTTGTCCGCAACGACGGCCCCGACCCGGCAACCAATCTGATCGTTCGTGACCTGCTCCCCGACGGACTTGCCTTTCGCTCGGACACCCAAAGCGATGCAGGAAACACCTACGTCGCCTCCACCGGCCTTTGGACCATTCCGTCTCTCGGCGTCGATCAGACCACCACCCTGCAAATCAATGCCGACGTCACGGCAACCGGTACTTTCACCAACTCCGCCGAGTTGGTCGCGTCCGATCAAGACGACCCGGATTCGACTCCCGACAACGGACTCGCGAGCGAAGACGACCAATCGAGCGATTCGCTTACCACTCCCGTCATCGACCTCCAACTCAGCAAGACCTTCGCTCCCGATCGCCCTGCGGTGGGCAGTGAGGTGACGTTCACCTTGGAACTGAGCAACACCGGACCGGACGACGCCACCGGCATCGCCGTTCTCGACACACTGCCCGGCGGCTTCCAGTTCACGTCATCCACTCCGTCCGCCACGTTCAATTCCTCAACCGGCATTTGGACCGTGGATTCACTCGAATCCGGATCCTCGACGGAATTGACGATTCGCGGCATCGTCATATCATCCGATCCATTCACCAACCAAGCCGAAGTCGTCGCGGCAGACCAATCTGATCGAGACAGCACACCAGACAACGGCGTCCAAGCCGACGAAGACGACGACGCCTCGGTCACCATCACCCCGGCGAGCGCAGACCTCTCGCTGACTAAATCAATTGATGACGAAACACCGAACGTTGGCGAGGATGTCACCTACACCCTCACACTCCGAAACGACGGGCCGGACATCGCTGAAGACATCGAGGTGCTCGACTCACTGCCCACAGGTCTGACAAACATCCGCGCCTCAACAAACACCGGATCGTTCAGCAACACGGATAGCATTTGGCGAATCGACGAACTGTCCCCGGGAGCCACGGTCACTTTGGACCTCACCGCAACGGTCGATTTCGCATCGAACAACAGTTCGCTCCCGATCGTTCGCACCAACAGTGCCGAAATCATCGCGTCGTCGCAGTTCGACCCCGACAGCACGCCAGGCAACAACAGCGACGACGAAGACGACGACGCCTCGGTCGATTTCACACCTCAACTGATCGACTTAGCCCTTACCAAATCCATCGATGAAACCCGCCCCAACGTCGGGGACACCATCGAATACCTTCTGACCGTCAATAACGATGGCCCGAGCGATGCCACCGGAATCATCGTCGAAGATCTCCTACCAACCGGGCTCTCCTTTGTCTCAGCCACGTCGCCGGCAGGAAGCAGCTACAACGATCAATCAGGACGATGGACTATTCCGAGCATCACCGCAGGTTCATCGAGCGAACTGACGATCCGTGCAACAGTCTCACCGAACACCAACAACATTGACGCCATCCTGTCTGACGGAATCACCAACGTCGCGGAAATTGTCGCCGCCGACCAACCCGATCGCGACAGCACGCCCGACAACGGCCCCGGGGAAGACGATTACCAGGCCGTAGCACTCACGATCGCCCGCGCCGATCTATCGCTCACGAAAACCGTCGACATCGAAAACCCAGACCAAGGCGATCTCGTGACCTTCACGATCACCGCCAGCAACGACGGTCCCGACGACGCATCCAACATCGTTGTTGCAGACCTGCTGCCCTCCGGATTCGTTGATATCGATGCCACCGCGAATGACGGTGTCTACTCGACCGCCAACGGCACCTGGACCATTGAACAGCTCGAATCCGGTGATTTCACCGTCCTGCAGATCCGAGCCCGCGTTTCCACAGCCGATATCCTCACCAACACAGCAGAAATCATTTCCGTCGACCAGTTCGACCCCGACAGCACGCCCGGCAACTCCGCCGCAGATGAAGACGACATCGCCACCGCGGTGGTCTCCCCCAAAGTCGTCGACGTCAGCGTCTCAGCAAACGCAACGCCCGAACAAGCAGCCATCGGTGACACAATCGAACTCACGGTCACCGTGCAAAACGGCGAGACAAACAACGTCTTCTCGACTTCCCCGCTCGCCACAATCAACGCAGCTAGCGATCGCATCATCTCAGACGCGACCGGTGTCGTTGTCGAAATCGATATCCCCGACGGACTAACACTCCTGGAAACAACTCCCTCAGGCGAGTTTGATCCACAGTCACAGCAATGGCAGGTCGGAGACCTAGCCGCAGGCGCAACCAGGGAACTCGTACTCCGCTTACGAGTCGACGCTCAGAGCACAAAAACTTTCGCGATCGAAGTTCTCGAAACAAACGAGTTCGACGTCGATAGCACCGCTGGAAATAACATCCCCACCGAAGACGACCAGACGAGTGTCACCGTCACGCCACCGCGAACTCTCTCCAAACGCCTATTTCTCGCTCGCTGAGCAAACTTTTTTCCACCGGGACGAATCCTGTTCGTGAATTCATACGCGAACAAAACCGCCTCGATGACGAACTGCGACGTCTAGGTTCGCTCGCATCAGTTCACTTCCGTACAGGAAGACGCTGATGCGGCACGGAACGTCGGTAAAATTTTTCTCTGCTCCAACGACCGCGGCTCTCTTCCAGACGCCTGCTATCTCTCCCAAACGAGCATCCGGCAAACAGGCAAACCCAAAACGCCTCCGGGAAAACGCCGAAAAAATCGTGCGAGCTACATCCGCTCAACATGCCACGCGCCCCCGATACCCTACCGCTGGACGGCCTGCTATCGTTTCTCAAGAATGGAACTGTCAATTTCTTCACCTCAAACTTTTCAAACACATCATGGCCTACACACTTCCTGAATTGCCATACGCTTACGACGCGCTCGAGCCACATGTGGATGCACGGACGATGGAAATCCATCACACCAAGCACCACAACGCTTACATCACGAAAGTCAACGATGCTCTCGCGGGCACCGACCTCGCGTCGAAACCGGTCGAAGAAGTGATCGCTGACCTTTCGGCTGTTCCCGAAGACAAACGCGGAGCCGTTCGCAACAACGGTGGCGGCCACGCCAACCACTCGCTTTTCTGGACCGTGATGGGCCCCGGCAAAGGTGGAGCCCCCAGCGGTGAACTCGCATCCGCCATCGATTCAGCCTTCGGATCGTTCGACGCCATGAAAGAAAAATTCGCAGCCGCGGGTGCCACCCGTTTCGGCAGCGGATGGGCATGGCTCTACGTTTCCGGTGGCGAACTCAAAATCGGCAGCACCGCCAACCAAGACAGCCCACTGATGGGTGAATCCGTCGCCGGAATCGGCGGAACACCAATCCTCGGATTGGACGTTTGGGAGCACGCGTACTACCTGCACTACCAAAACCGCCGCCCCGACTACATCAGCGCGTTTTGGAACGTCGTTGACTGGGACGCCGTCGCAGCCCGCTACGCCGCGGCCAAGTAGTACCGCAACAAAAAATCGAGCGACTCCGCAGATTCCACGACCTGCGAGACAGCCAAAACAAAAAAGCCCCGGACACAAATTGTGCCCGGGGCTTTTTTCGTTCCCACTCAATCCAATCCACCCCAACAAAGCCCCCTACCCTGCCCTCTCCAAAGAACCGAGCCGAACGGGCCTCGAGCACCACCCCCAACCAACATTCACCTCCCAATCCCCATCTCAGCCAAAACCACAAATCCAAAACACAAAACCCAGACCAGCCCCCACCCACTTCCTAAAAACCCGTGAGCCGAACGCCCGT
>NZ_ANOH01000261.1 GCF_000346505.1 Aporhodopirellula sallentina SM41 | reverse complement strand
GTTTTCATGGTCGTGACAGGAACGCATTTGCTAACGGTGCGATAAGCGGTACGAGTTTGTTGAACAGGAACACGCACGGTGTAGTTCTGGGCAACTTGCTCGGTGTAAGGAACTTGGACAGTGTACGTCTGAGCAACTTGCTCAGTGTAAGGCACGGTCACGTTGTACGACTGTTCAACTTGCTCTGTGTAGGGCACGCTGACGGTGTACGTTTGGGTTTGCGTTTCAGTGTAAGGAACTTGAACGCTGTAAGTTTGGGTGACGGTTTCGGTGTAAGGCACGCAAACTTGGTAAGTTTGGGTTTGCGTGGTCGTCACAGGAACCTGAACCGTGTAGCTTTGCTCAACTTCTTCGGTGTAAGGAACGGTAACTTGGTACGTTTCTTCACGAGTTTGTTGAACAGGAACTTGCACCGTGTAAGTCTGCTCGACTTGCTCGGTGTAAGGAACGTTCACGGTGTAGCTTTGCGTTTGAGTCTCGGTGTATGGGACTTGCACGGTGTAGGTTTGCTCAACCTGATCCGTGTAAGGAACCGAAACTTGGTAGCTCTGCTCGACTTCAGTCGTCACAGGAACTTGAACCGTGTAAGTTTCTTCCTCAGTGTAAGGAACTGCGACTTGAACGTCGTAGGTTTCCGTACGGGTCTGAGTTTGTGGAACGTTGACGGTGTATTCTTGCGAACGAGTTTCGACGCGAGCAACTTGCTTCGTCACGCTCTTCATGCGGGTCTGAGTTTGACGCTGATACGTGGTGGTTGGAACCAGTTTGGTTTCCGTCACGTATTGCGAACGCATGACCGTTTGCGTTTGATAAGACACGGTTGGGCCGCAGCCTCCCGCATCGCCGTAGGCGGCAGCGCCGCCTGCTGCGACTACCGAACCGGCAGAAGCACAATCGCTTCCGGTGGCGCAGCCGCCGCAATCACCGCATCCTGCGTGGACCGAAGCAGCGAACAACATCGCTGCGGCCGATCCCATAAACATCCTCAGAAAACTCGACTTCATTGAAAACCCTCTCGAAATGCTCACGACCTGTGAGGCAACAGAAGAAACACGGGTAAGCTTTAACGGCTGCGTACTCTGGGCGGACATCGCCCTTCAGCCCCAAAAGGTAGATGCTAGGAGGTATGTGTCAACAATCAGGCATTCGATTCGTGGACAAGTTTCTAAGTTTTTCACTAATGAACGTCGGTATCCTTCAATTAGGTTTCATTTTTCTCGTTGATTGAGGGGGTCCGAGTGTTTTCGAGGACGCTGCAGAGGGGCGTCAATCGCATACGGCGTCCCAATAGCGAGACCGAGCACACGACTTCGAGAGATCCCAGCACGAAAACGTCACGCGATCCCGCGATTGGTCTTGGTGACCATCGAGTCAGCAAATTCAAAAAACTTATTTCATCCGATTCGACTCTTGGGACGAGCGCCAAAACGGACATTTGCACGGAGCAATCCGGTAGGCACAAATGTGGGACAATAACGCCCCCTTGAGCACACTAGGGATGTCCCTATCCGCACAGGAAAGTTGTGGATTGGAGTTGGTTCGCCGGCACAAATTGTGGAAAGTAGTTGAAAACGGTTATCATTCTGCAAACATGTTGGATAGTGGTCGCGAATTCCTTGGTTTTGCTGCGAAATATGCAAAACGATTGAAACGTTCGTGCACCTGCGTGAAGGGCTTCCAGAGGTGGGGGAAATCAACCTGTGTCGAAAATTATCTGGGTAGGCGATGGCGACGTGCCACCGGACGGTTTCCTCGCCATCGCGTCCGGCGACTCGGAATGCCCCCAAAACCCTGGCGACGATCCAGGCCAGGAAGCGAATCCGCCGACGGCCGACTCGGTGCAGTGGGTCCGCGCTGACTCCGTCGTCGAGGCCTTCCCGTTGCTCGAGGAAGACGACGTCGCGGGCGTCTGGCTCGGCCGCGACAGCCTCCCACAGATCTCCGAGGTGCGAGGCATCTCCCAGAGTGGGTTGATGCTGCGTGATATGCCCGAAGGGGTTGCGCTTCTGGATTCCGACCTGAGGGTTATCTGGGCCAACCGCCAACTCCTCCAATGGGCCGAACGCGAGGAAGGCATGCCACTGGGGATGACTTTCTACGAGTTACTGCACAACCCTGAAATCATGGGACCGGATTTCTGCCCGTTCCATACCTCTCTAGCGACCGGTGATCAGAGCCATTCGACGCTGCACAGCGCAGGCAGCCAGTACTTCAAAGTCCACGCGGCCCCGATTCACTCTGCCGATGCTCCCCGGCACCTGATCGTGACGATCAGCGATATCACCGAAGAGATCCTCCAAGAGCAGAAACTCGCGGCGATCCACCAGGCGGGCCGCGAACTCGCGGATCTTCGCCCGAACGAGATCTTCATGATGGAAGTTGATGAGCGGATCGACCTGCTCAAGGACAACATCCAGCATTACTTGCGTGACCTTCTGAATTTCGAAGTCATCGAGATTCGCGTTCTCGAACAATCCACCGGCGACCTGCTGCCTCTGCTGAGCGTTGGGATCGACGAAGAGGCATCGGACCGCCGACTGCTGGCCCGGATGCACGAGAACGGTATCACCGGCTACGTTGCCGCGAGCGGTGTTCCTTACATCTGCCATGACGTCCTCAACGATCCACTGTTTATTCCAGGCGTCGCGAATGCACGCAGTTCACTGACCGTGCCGCTGATTTTGCACGATCAGGTGCTCGGAACGATTAATGTCGAGAGTCCCGAGGTGTCGGCGTTCTCGGACAGCGATCTGCAGTTCCTCGAAATCTTTGCCCGCGACATCGCGTTCGCGCTCAATACGCTCGAGTTGTTGGTGGCACAGAAGGCGAACACGGCCCAACAAAGTTGCGACGCGATCCACAGCGCCGTGGCGATGCCGGTCGACGCGATCCTCAACGACGCCGTCCACGTTATGGAGGGCTACATCGGACACAGCCCCGAGGTGATGGACCGCCTCGGACGGATCCTGCAGAACTCGCGCGACATCAAACGCACGATTCAGCAAATCGGACAAAAGATGACCCCGCTCGAAGCGGTCGCCGCCGACGAAAAATCCGAACAACACGCGGCCCTTCGCGGGCAACGGATCCTCGTCGTCGATGAGGATGAGCAGGTTCGCGAAGACGCTCACCGGCTACTCGAACGATATGGATGCGTCGTTGAAACGGCTCACGCCGGTGACGAGGCCGTGCTGATGGTTCGCCGCAGCGGTGGGGAGGATTCCTACGACGCCATCATCAGTGACATTCGGCTGTCCGATTACAGCGGCTACCAGTTGATGCTGCGTCTGGGCAAGTTGATGGATCACGTTCCGATGATTTTGATGACCGGGTTCGGTTACGACCCTGGCCACTCGATCGTGAAAGCCAAACAAAACGGACTGCATCCCAAAGCGGTGCTGTACAAGCCGTTTCGCTTGGATCAGTTGATCGATGTTTTGAAGACGGTCCTTGAGGCAACGCCCAAGCCTCGAAACGACGAAGGCGAGATGTCCGACGACGACAACGAGGCCGGGCATCAAACAACCACCTCCAGTGGTGCCCGGCCGTAGGCGGTAATCTCGGGTGGTGATTGGTTCCGCCTCGTCATATGCAGTGCACCACAGCGAGTGCGCTACCTCTTTGAGTGCGTTACTTCTTCTTGAGCCAGCGGAAGCAGCTGGCTACGGCGTGCAACAGATGCTCGATCGGAACCCGGCGGACATGGCCGTGGCGATCCGTTTGCGTGACCTCGTGAGTCTCCAGGTCGACCGCCGTCAGGTACCCGCCACCGAAGCAGTAGGTGTCGACCCCGACGAGGTGAGCGTGACAAAGTATTTCGCCGCTGGCCTGCGGCGTGTGCCCCAAGTAAACCCGTTTGCCGCTGACGTGCGGCATCGGCAGGGGGCTAGGCAAATGAGCCCAATAGGTCAGCTCGTCGTCCTGGTCGGCGATGTCCTGGAGCGGGTTGTACATCGCGTGGACAAAGATCTCTGCATCCGTCTCGTGGTAGCGTTTGAGATTGCAGAAGAAATCCAGGTGGCTCGAAGGGATCTTCGTCGCCGAACCGCCGTAACTGGTCACGGTCGCCTTCCCGCCACTGCGCAACCATGTTTCGTCACTCAGGCCGCTCATGACCACGCCCTGCAACATGACTTCGTGGTTACCACGCAGCGGAATGACTCTGCAGGTTTGCGAAAGTTGGATGAGTTGATCGACCACGTCTCGCGAGTTGGGGCCACGGTCGACGTAATCGCCGACAAAGATCACCTCGTCGTCACTGCTCAACGACAGAGCGGCAAGCAGCGACCGCAACGCTTTCCCGCATCCATGAATGTCGCCGATAACATAACGTGCCATGCGACGTACTAGTTCACGCTCGGGTCAAACCCCTCATTCTCGTCGGGGAACGAGAGATCAGGGCGAAGGTCTTTTAAGATCGCATGACCGCAGCGATGAACGAGTTTTTCCCAAACATCCTCGTCGGACTCGAAAATGGAGTCGGCCTCCGCACGAGTCACCAGCCAACCGCCCGCACGAAGTTCGCCGTCGAGTTGGCCGGGCCCCCATCCCGAATAGCCAACGATGAATTTCAGCCGCGTGTCGTCACGGCGCAAGAGGATGCGAAGGTGGTCTTCGTCGGCGGTCATCCACGCGGGCACATCCGACCACTGAATCGACATCGATCCCCAAGGCTCAGCCGGATGATCATGCAACGTCGTGTGAGTCCCGGCGGGATCGTTCTCGCTCGAGGTAGCGGTCGTGGGGTCATCCGGCTTCCCGCACGGTTCGCCGATACCGGCGATTTCGTGAAGAGCCAAGAGCGGTCCTTCGACGGGGCCGCCGATGTGGATTTGGTCGCGATGCGATCCGCCGCCTTCCGATCCTCCGTCGGCACCGGACGATGATTTCTCCACACCGGTAGGCGAAACATCGGAAAGACTCGATTGCCAAGACGGGCTGGACATTTCAACGACTTCGCCGAAACGTTTCGATGTGCTGCGGTTGATCACGACGCCGAATGCGCCTTCGTCGGTGTGACGAATGACAAACACGACTGCGCGAAAGAAATGCCCGTCGGTGAGGTACGGCGACGCAACGAGAAAGCAACCGGTGCAGTTTTGAGATTCACTCATTCTGGCCCTTTCCTTTCGATCAGCATGCGTCGTAACAAATTCCGTCATCGCCTCCACATCCTGCGTCGACACTACGGGCCGGCAAAGACATAAGTGCGGATAGCTCAAACAGGCAACCGACGACCAGTCCGGACGGCAACCTTAGGAGTTTTTGCCGACCCAGTGATCCTGCCACAGGCACCCCGCCCACGACAGCCCGACACCGAAACCGACCAGCATATTGGTGTCGGCAGCGGTTAACTCACCGCGTTGGCGTAGACGATCGATCAAGATCGGCAACGTACACGATACCGTGTTCCCAATATCCGCCAAGTCGATTGGCAGGCGTTCTTCAGAAACGTTCATGCGTTGTCGCAGTTGCTCGAGCATTTTCCACGTCGCCTGATGCATGAGGTAACGATGCACGTCGCCATCGGAAAGCGAGTTTGCCTCCAGGATTTCATCCACCAATCGCGGGATCGCCTCGACGGTAAATCCGATCAGACTCGGGCCGTCCATATACAGCCGGCTCTTCCATCGTTTGCGGTGTCGCGGTGGGATGACATCCTCGGGGGCGCGTGCCCCACCGTCGCCCACGATCAGCATGTCCGCACCGCTGCCGTCGCTGCCGAATTGGAATCCCCACAGGCTCGGCTGGTCGCCCGCCGTGAGCAACGTGGCCGCCGCCGCGTCGCCGAAAATCGTACGCAGGCTGCGGTCATCCTCATCGATATACTTGCTGTAGGTTTCCGCGGTCAGCAGCAACACTCGTTTGGCCACGCCGCTTTGGAAGAGACCGTCGGCCATCGCGAGACCGTACACAAAGCCGCTGCAGCCGAGGTTGAAATCAATCGCCCCGCAGCGGGTCGGCAAACCCAACCGGTCCTGCAGCAGGCACGCGGTTGTGGGCAATGGGTAATCTGGGGTCTGCGTGCACAGCAGCACAAAATCGATCGATGCCGGGTCGATCGACTCCCGTTCGAAAAGATCCACCGCAGCGTTGTAAGCCAAGTCAGCGGCGGTCACCTCGGGAGCGGCAATGTGCCGCTGCTGAATCCCGGTTTTTTCCGCGATCAATTTCAGGTCCCAGTTTGGGAACTGCTCCTGCAAACTGTCGTTGTCTTCCACCCGTGGCGGCAGATGAACGGCGATCGGACCGATTTGAGCGTAGGGCACGTGAATATTCAGCGAGCGGGGGAGATGAAGTTTCGAACAAAAAGTCGCGATGAACGTTCCATCAGCGGTAGTGGCAAAGCGTACCAGCCTGCCTGCCCGGGTGGAAGGAATGCTAAATTCGTCAGGCAAACGCCTCGTCCAAGGTGACGGTTTTCAGGATCACACGGCTCCTAACGTCGCCACGTTCACCTTCCGCCTGGCCGTCCTCGTCCGCGGGTCGACAGACTCCCCGAACCGAAGCACTATATCGGCTCATCTTCCATATCACACGAAAGCATTTCCATGATCGATCGAATTCTCGTCACGGGCGGGGCTGGTTTTCTCGGATCCCACATCTGCGAACGGCTCGTCGATGAAGGTCACGACGTGATCTGCCTAGACAATTTCTTCACCAGCCAGAAGACCAACGTCGCACACCTACTCGGCCGACCGAATTTCGAGTTGATCCGGCACGACATCACTCTGCCGATCCATCTGGAAGTGGACAAGATCTACAACATGGCGTGCCCGGCCGCTCCGGGACATTATCAGTACAACCCGATCAAGACGATCAAGACCAGCGTGCTCGGTTCGATCAACATGCTCGGGATCGCCAAACGATGCGGCGCCCGGATCCTGCAGGCCAGCACCAGCGAAGTGTACGGCGACCCGGAAGAACATCCGCAAACCGAATCGTATCGCGGCAACGTCAACCCGATCGGTATCCGAGCCTGCTATGACGAAGGCAAACGGGTGGCCGAAACGTTGTTCATGGACTACCACCGCAGCAACAACGTGGACACGCGAATCGTCCGCATCTTCAACACCTACGGTCCGCGAATGCACCCGTACGACGGACGCGTCGTGTCCAACTTCATCCGCCAAGCTCTCGCGGGTCAGGACATCACGTTGTTCGGCGACGGAACCCAAACCCGTTCGTTCTGTTACCGCGATGACCTCGTCGAAGTCATCATCCGCATGATGAACCAAGACGATTTCATCGGCCCGGTAAACATCGGAAACCCCGACGAATTCACGATCCGTGAACTGGCTGAAAAAGTGATCGAGCTTTCTGGTTCATCGAGCAAGCTGACGTTCGCACCTCTGCCGGACGACGATCCCACACGTCGTCGCCCCGACATCACATTGGCGAAAGATAAATTGGGCTGGGAACCGGGTATTAAATTGGACGCAGGATTGAAGCAAACAATCGACTGGTTCAAGACGATTAATCTGGATGACTATCGGCCGCCAACACCGAACTACTCGTAAGATCGCGGGTAGCGTGAATTGTAGATGCGAGTCTTGGAAAGACTCGCCTACGTGTGGGTGGGGGATCTTTGTTAGGCTCGATCGACCTCGCAACTACTACGCCTTCACTGCAGATTGGGTAAACTGTTCGGTGTTCGCTCGGTGGCGTGTCCGCCAGATGTCGTTCATGCCCCTTTTTGGCACGTGCCACTCACTCGATCTCAGTGTTGACCATGATGGCGTTGGACACGATGACAACGGCTGGATTCTTTCTCGCCCGCAGCCTGGGCGACATGCTTTACGTCGCGTCCACGCCCGCCTCTTCGCAGACTGAATCGATGCACATCGCAACGACGGTTGGCCTGCTCTTGGCCGCCAGCTTGTTGGCGGGGCTCGCCAGCGAGATGCTGCGACTTCCCAAGGTCACCGCGTACTTGATCGCGGGCCTTTTACTCGGGCCGAGCGTTTTTGATGTCCTGCCCCACCATCACCATCAGTTTCTCGAGCCGCTGACCAAGCTCGCGATGGCGCTCGTTCTGTTTTACCTCGGAACCCTGTTTCCGTTTGATCAAATCAGACGAGTCCGCAAAAAGGCGATTCCGCTGTCGCTCGGAGAGATGTTCTTCACCGCGTTGTTTGTCACCACGGGGATTTTCTTACTCGGCATGTCCCCGGCACAATCCGTGCTGCTAGGCACGCTCGCGATTGCAACCGCCCCGGCGACAACCATGTTTGTCCTGCGGGAAACCAACGCAGAAGGCCCCGTCACCAGCCTCACAGGAACGCTCGTGACCCTGAACAACCTCGTGGCCGTGATCGCGTTCGAATTGGTTTGGCTAGGGATCGAGCTATCGACCGCTAGCGATGTTCAGTCGCAATCGGTGGGCGCGACGTTGATGCGTTTGGTGCAATCACTCGGCGGTGCCTTCTCGCTCGGTTTAGTCGGCGGTCTGGTCATGAGTTACGCGTGCGAAATCATGCACACGCGGCGTTGGCTCGTGCTCCTGGTGGGAATGTCCGCATTACTCCTGGGGCTCAGCGAAACATGGAGCCTCCCATACATGCTGGTGTTTTTGGTCGTCGGTGTCGTCGTCGTGAACTCATCGAGCGGCACGCAAAAAATCACCGGACAACTCGATTCGATCGGCGGACTGCTGACGGTTGTTTTCTTTTCGGTGCACGGCAGTGAACTGGATCTCGCCTTGCTCGCCGACGTCGGCATCATCGGTGCGGGTTACGTCGTTCTGCGCAGTTTCGGCAAAGTGTTCGGCACTTGGCTCGTGGCGTCGCAGACCGGTGCCTCGCCACAAGTCAAAACATGGTTAGGCCCGGCGTTATTGGCACAGGCCGGTGTGGCGATTTCGCTGAGCGCGACGGCAACATCGCGTAACCCCGACATCGCCGGTCAGGTTCAAACGATCGTATTGGGAACCGTCGTGGTGTTTGAAATCTTTGGGCCGCTGCTGACACGCGCCGCCGTGCTGCGGAGCGGAGAGATGCCGATCGCCAACTCGATCCATCACACCTTCGGCACGCCGCTGAGCGCCCTGCGAAACGTGTTCACTCGGTTGGCCGGCTCGGCAGGTCTGCTCAATAAAAAGACCGCTCTGTCGGAGCGTATGCGGGTCGAACAAGTGATGCGTCGCAGCGTCGACGGGATTGCCGAAAACGCAGACTTCAACGAGGTCGTCCATTTTGTTGAGCACTCTCACGACAACACGTTTCCGGTGGTCGATGATGACCGATGCGTTGTCGGTTTGATCCGATTCGACCTGCTCAACCAAGCCTTCTTCGACCCGACTTCGGATCATCTCGTGCGGGCCGGCGACTTGGCAACGCCACCGGACCTCCTGCTTCACCCGTCACAACCGGTCCGCGCTGCGGTGGATCTGTTTCGACAAACCAGCGATGACTGCGTGGCGGTTGTCACGGACGAGCCTCCTCATCGTTTGATCGCGACGGTGCGCCGGAGCGACCTGACCAGCCTTCTGATACGGGATCGCAAAGCGGGCCTCGGCGGTGGCGAATCATCATCGTGACACACATCTTTTTGCGTCAATGCTTCGAACCACTATTTCGCACCACGCAGATCGCTCCCGAGCGCGGTTTCAAAATGGACGTGCCTGACTCCCGTCCCCTATGCGAGAGAAGCGTTCGCGGCGAGCGAACCGCAAACGTTTTCGTTGGCCTAGATCGTTCTTAAAACGACGTAGCCGATCTCGCCAAACTTCGGTGGCCTGAGTTCTGACGTATCCTGCTACGTGAGAGCAGGTCAAACCCTTCCACCGAATCAACACCCATCACCCAACGCACGTGAAAAAACGCGAGCCGGCAGGGTGCTGCCGACACGCGTTTGGTGTGATCGAGTCTTGGTGTGATCGAATAAAAGGTTGGACTATTCGTCGCTTCCTTCACCTTGCTTCGATGCCATCTCTTTTAGTTGATCGAGCATCTGTTGCATGCGTTTCTTTTTGTTTGCCACTGGACGTGTCCACTGCTTTGACCTGAGCGTCGATCGCTTCATCGAAGTTCGACATCGAGGCCTGCATTTGAGCGATCAAGACATACATGTATGGCTTCATCTCATCTTCGGCACCATCGACCTCTTCGTTCAACGCTGCGATCGTTTCAACAGCGAGCGGACCGGGGTCGGTCCCTTGCTGCATCGACGACATCAGGCCGTATCCGAACTGCGTGATCGCTTGAGCGTCACCTTTGGCATCGGCGATTTGTTTGCGGAAAAACTCGATGACTTCTTCGCTGCGTTCACCGGCGTCAAGGCGGAGGTTGAAACGGAAGTTGACGAGGTTTTCGCGAATCATTTCGCTCCGTGGGTCATCGCCACCGATCTCTTCGATCACTTTGTCGATGACCTTGATCGCATCTTCGAACTTGCCACTTCCGGCGAGTTGGTTGACCTTTTGCATCGCTGCGAGCAGCTTTTGCTCCTGCTTCATTTGTTCCTTGTAGGCTTCTCGGTCCCATGTGTCCGAGAGGACTTGCTCGAGCGGTTCGTCCAACTCCATCGGGTGTCCGATCCACTCGATCAAACCGGTCTTTCCGACGAGGAACGAGGAAGGAATTCCGTTCTGACCGGCAGCACGCATGTAGTCTTCACTCACGGACGCGTCCGGATCGACGGTCAACGTGTAGGCACTCGTGAGCTCTTCGAACGTTTTCTCTTCGCCAGGATATTCCTTCTCGAGCAGTTCTTGCACAGTCTCGAGTTCTTCATCCGAAACGCTGATAATTTGAACGCCTTCGCCACGATACTTTTCTTGTAACGCGGCGAGGTGCGGCATGCTTTGGATGCAGGGGCCACACCAGGTTGCCCAGAACTCAACCACATAGACTTTGTCTTTTTCGAACTCGGTTACTTCGCCACGGCCCTCTTTGGTTTCGTGGATGTAGTGTTCGATGTCCAGAGCGGGTGCTTTGTCACCAATACCGAGTGTGATTTCAGCCGATGCGGTTTGGGAAAAAAGACATCCCGCCACAACGGCGATCGAAGCAAACGCGGCGGTGGGAAGGAAAGAGCGACGGTTCATACAGAAGCCTGAACAGGTGATATGTGATTGAAACGGACGGGGCGTGTTCGAAATCGGTGCAACGGTTTTGAACGCCATCCCACGCCACATAAAAACAACGTTTCCCACAATCTTTGCAAAGCGGGAGGCGGCTGAACGGTGTTTCGAAACAGTCTCTAAGGATACCGGTGGTGCCAGCCCCCGTCGAGAGTTGCGAGAGGTAACAGGTTGGCCTTCGCGACGCCAGCACAACTCTGCCAACCGGATTCCAACAACGAGTTCAACGTGCACATCGAATGCCAGATTCGGCGACTGAACGACAACAACCGGTCTGAAACTCGACCGGCAACAGGTTGCTACCCAACCGCGATCTGCCCGTGGCGGAACCGACGACGAATGTGCCCGTACGAGGTAATGTCCAACCGGCTTAGCCAGCCGCCTTAATTTCGGCCTGCCGGAGGGCTTCGACGAGTTCCCCGATCTGGGTCAGGGCCAGTTGTTCGGCACGCGCCTTTTCGTCATAGCCGAGCGTCGCCAAGACATCGTCCACGACTGACTTGTCGAGTCGGCCCTTGAACGCACTGATGACGACACTGCGTAGGAATTTTCGACGATGGAAGAACAGTGCGCGGACAGTTTGGTGAAAGAACTGCAAATCAGGAATTGCGTTTCGACGTTCATGATCGACATCGAGACGGATGATCGCGGACTCAACCTTGGGACGCGGCCAGAACACGTTCGGGGACAGAACCCGGACGATCTCCGCTTTACAAACCGACTGCACCCAAACACTCAACGCACCGTAGTCTTTCGATCCCGGCCCTGCGATCATCCGCTCGGCGAGTTCCTTCTGGATCGTAACCACGATTCGATCTGGTGGTGGTGTTTCGTGCAGCAGGTTGCTGACAATCGGGGTGGCCACGTTGTAGGGAAGGTTCGCCACGAGCATGAAGCGACCTTCTTCGGGCAACCTCGCCCGGGCGTCGCGGATGCTCTCCATGATGTCACTACGGAGTGAATTCTTGTTCCGCAGCGCATCCCCTTGGATCATCTTTACGTGCGGGTAGTCGCGCAGTTCCTCTCCCGCCAACTGATACAGGTTTTTGTCGATCTCGACCGTCAGGATCGCTCCGGCTTGCTCGGCCATGATCCCGGTCAGCGACCCGACACCGGTTCCGATTTCGAGCACCACGTCGTTTTGAGTCAGCTCAGCGGAACGCGCGATTAGCTCGATCAAGTTCAGGTCGACGAGAAAGTTCTGCCCGTATTTTGAGACCGGCCGAAGCCCCGCGGAGGTGAGCCGTTTCGAAAGATAGCTGACCGTTTGCCGCGAACCCTGCTGGGCGCGTTTGGCGCGAATGTATGCGGCTTGGGATTGGTCCTCGGGAACAGGAGCGGGCTTCGGTTGCGTCTTCTTCGGCTTCCGATTCCACGCGTTACCGCCCACGTCCGGTGACACGTCGACCGGGGCGGGGGTTTCGGATGCCGGGCGGCGATATTTGCTGCGATCGCGATCGAGTTTAACGACTTCGTCGATCTGATCGTCGCCGCTGTCTTCAGGGTTCGTGTCGGATGGATTTGGGGTTTCGGAATCAGGCATAAAAAAGATCGGAAGGGAATGCGTCGGGAATTCTATCGGCAGGCAGCATCGGGATCGGATGTGGCCTCTAGGTGAGATGTGACATCCGGGTAATTTCGCTCCTAGGTGATATTGCCCTAGGTGTCGGAGCGGTGTTCCAGGGATCTCTGCACGTATTTTGCGAGCAGGTCAGTTTCTAAATTGACCGTGTCGCCAACCTTTCGAGTTCCCAACGTGGTGACCTCGAGGGTGTGTGGGATCAGTGCGACGGTGAAGAAGTCATCACCGACATCGACAACCGTCAGGCTGATGCCGTCGACCGTGATGCTGCCTTTGGGAACGACCTGAACAGAAAATTCACGCGGGAGCGAGAACTTCAGGTTGGCCCAAGGCGGGTCGTCGACTCGTTCGATCAATTGCCCGGTGGCATCGACGTGTCCAGAAACGTAATGTCCGCCGAGTCGGTCACCGACGGCAAGAGCACGCTCCAAATTCACTCGCGAGGATCCGGCAACCAACTCACCAAGATTGGTACGCCGCAACGTTTCCTCACCAGCCTCAAAGGTAAAAAACACACCCTCAATCGCAACTACGGTCAGGCAGCAGCCATTGATCGCGACGCTGTCACCGATCCGAGTGTCATCTTTGGTGCCCGGCGAGCGGAACATCGGAGCCTCCACCGTGATCCGTTTGCCGGGGGACTCGTCCTGGATTTCGGTGACCATGGCGAGGGTTTCAATCAGTCCGGTAAACATCGACAAATCAGATGAAGGGGATTGGGGCGGAGGCGACACCCTGTCGCGGCCGAGATGGTTCGACAAACAGGCCTGCCGGGTGTTCAATGCTGCCGTCATTGGACAAACTACGCCGTGAAAACACAACGCCCAGCGTGTTGGCGTCTGGCCAGCCCGTATTGTGGCGTCCGGCGTTCAGGCGACGGACTGTTATTGAGCGGTCCGCCCGATCCCGATTCATTGGCTTTTCAATCAATTTTTGGTTCCCGTTTACCTCACAAATCCATTACCTCACACCCCGTTGAAAATCATGACACTGATCGAATCTATCCACGCTCGTCAAATTCTCGACAGCCGCGGCAACCCTACCGTTGAATGCGAAGTCACCTTGATCGACGGTGCCGCCGGTCGCGCCGCCGTGCCCAGCGGTGCGAGCACCGGGGTTCACGAAGCCTGGGAACTGCGTGACGGCGACAAATCGCTGTTCATGGGGAAAGGCGTTTCCAAAGCGGTCGATAACGTCAACGGCAAAATCGCCGACGCACTCGAGGGAATGGACGCGACCGATCAAGCCGCTGTCGACCAAGCGATGATCGCTCTGGATGGAACTCCCAACAAGAAAAACCTCGGCGCCAACGCAATCCTCGGCGTCTCGCTGGCAACCGCACACGCCGCTGCTGCTGCGACTAACCAGCCACTCTTCCGTTACCTCGGTGGATGTGGTGCCCGCTTGCTGCCCGCACCGATGATGAACATCATCAACGGTGGCGAACACGCCGACAACAACGTCGACGTTCAAGAATTCATGGTGATGCCACTGGGCTTCGAGCGATTCAGCGACGCGTTGCGTTGCGGAACCGAAGTCTTCCACAACCTGAAGAAAGTGCTCACCGACAAAGGCTACAACACCGCTGTTGGTGACGAAGGCGGTTTCGCCCCCGACCTGAAGAGCAACCAAGAAGCTCTCGATGTGATCATGACCGCGATCGACAAAGCCGGCTACAAAGCAGGCGAGCAAGTTTGGATCGCGTTGGACGCCGCATCGACTGAGTTCTACGACGACAGCACGAAGAAGTACAAAGTCGACGGAAAAGAATTGTCGGGCGACGAAATGGTCGACTTCCTCGCCGACTGGTGCGGCAAGTACCCGATCTGCAGCATCGAAGACGGATGTGCCGAAGACGATTGGGACACCTGGAAGAAACTGACCCTGAAGCTCGGCGACAAAGTTCAACTCGTCGGCGACGACCTGTTCGTCACCAACGTCGAACGCCTGCAACGCGGTATCGACGAAGGCATCGGCAACAGCATCCTGATCAAGGTCAACCAAATCGGTACGCTGACCGAAACGATCGACGCGATTCAGTTGGCCGCTCGCAACGGTTACACCTCGATCTCCAGCCACCGCAGTGGTGAAACCGAAGACAGCACGATTGCCGACTTGGCCGTTGCTCTGTCGACCGGTCAAATCAAAACCGGATCGGCTAGCCGTAGTGACCGAATGGCGAAGTACAACCAGTTGCTTCGCATCGAAGAATTGCTCGGCGACGCAGCACAGTACGGCGGACCTTTGTTCGCCGCCAAACTGTAGTTCGCAGAGCTCGAATGTTTCAAAAGCCTCGCCTGACCGGATCACCGGTCAGGCCGAGCGGCCTGGCATGATTTCGAAATGCCACGCCTCTTTTCTCTGCAGTCGCGCATCGCCGATTTTCCGATCATCCAATCGGAATCAAACCGACAAAAACGATTACCGAATCCCCTCGTGTCGGATCGTTTCGGTACTGCTCTCGCCGACACCGCTGTTGGCCCCACTGGCGAAAGGATTGGTGACCTGCCCGCGTGTTAGGGGAACCTCCTCGTCATCTTCACTGCCGAACCAAGACGGTTTGTACTCGGAGTCAAAGTCGCTGAGGTAATAGCTGAACAGGTTATCTTCGTGATACTCGGCGTACTTTCCATCGCCGCCTCCCGGCAACCCCGCTTCGACACCACCCATCGCGTATTTGCTAACGAAGTCGATGCCGATAAAGCCGGCCACAAACAACACCACGATCGCGATCGTCAGTTTCATGATCAGAATCCAAAAAAGGGCAAAAGAATCATCCAACTCTAGTGCGCCACACCAATCGCGAGACCAATCCGACCGATCAAAAGACGCTCGAACCAAACATGCAAGCGTTGGACATTAACGAATACGACGATTAACCGGGCACCCGGCACGACTAGTTACCTCGCCCCCGACACCAATCTCATTCGAGGATTCGCAATCGCACGGCACAGCGATCACGAGATCGGATTGACAACACGGTTCGGCGATCCGGTAGGATGTATCCTGCTCAGCACTGCCGGACAATCGCACATCTCCCAATTCCAACGCGCCGCAGCCCCATGGACTCCACCGAACGAGCCGCAAGGATTGCCAGTTTTTTGCAGTTCATTCACGACGCGAGCGAGCACCTCAAACAGGCCAAAGCCTCTCCGGACCATCCATCGGTTCAGACCATCCGCGCTGCCGTCGAAGAACACAACATCGACGACCAAGGCAAACCGGCGATGTATCAACGATTCGAAAGCGCCCTCTACGACGACGCCCCATCGCTCGTCACGCTGTGGAGCTTCTTCGACACTTACCCAACACAACAATTGCGGAGTTTCCAACAACTCGTTGCACTGGAGATCGCGGGCCTGACGGGAGATCGTCATCCGCGAAAAGTCTTCGACCGATCGCCGTTCGGCATCGTCGCCCTCGTCGTCGGAACCATCACCA